>NZ_JBHXSG010000028.1:0-124999 GCF_042714835.1 Streptomyces sp. NPDC058678
GCCCCGAAGGGCGACTCCACGCCGGTGGATGGCGGCGCACGGCCGGGGTACCCGGGGCACATGCCCCACGAGAGTCACGAACCACTGCTGCCCCCCGCCCGGGGGCCGGTCTCGGCAGCCGTCGCGGAGTACCTGCGGGGCGCCGGACCTCTTCCGGACCACGAGGAGGTGGCGGGCGCCGCCGTGTACGGCGACGACCTCCAGCTCGCCCTGTACCTCTGCTACGAGCTGCACTACCGCGGTTTCGAGGGCGTCGCCCCGGACCGCGAGTGGGACCCCGACCTGCTGCGCACCCGCGCCGCGCTGGAGCACCGCTTCCTGGCCGCACTGCGCGCCGACACCGCCGTACACGAAAGCGTCGACGACGCGCTCGCGGAGCTGCTGGTCGAACCCCTCGACGGGACGGGCGTCAGCCACTACCTGCACAAGGAGGGCGAGCTGTGGCAGCTGCGCGAGTACGCCGCGCAGCGCTCGCTGTACCACCTCAAGGAGGCCGATCCGCACGCCTGGGTGCTGCCGCGGCTGTGGGGCCGGGCCAAGGCCGGGATGGCGGCGGTGGAGTTCGACGAGTACGGCGGCGGCCGCCCCGACCGGGTGCACGCGCGGCTGTTCGCCGACCTGATGACCGACCTGGGCCTCGACACGACGTACGGTCACTACCTCGACGCGGCCTGCGCTGAGCTGCTGACCACGGTGAACCTCATGTCCTTCTTCGGTCTGCACCGATCCCTGCGGGGTGCCCTGGTGGGCCACTTCGCCGCGGTCGAGATCACGTCGTCGCCCGGTTCCCGGCGGCTGGCCGAGGCGATGCGGCGCACGGAGGCCGGACCGGCCGCCGAGTTCTTCTACGACGAGCACGTCGAGGCGGACGCCGTGCACGAGCAGGTCGTACGCCACGAGGTCATCGGCGGGCTGCTGGCCGAGGAGCCGCATCTGGCGGCCGACGTGGCCTTCGGTATCGACGCGACGGAACACGTCGAGGGCCGCCTGGCCGCCCGGCTGCTCACCGACTGGCGGGCAGGGCGATCGTCGCTGCGCGCACCCCTGGTTTCCGAGATGCGCCATATCTCCTGATTGTCGGGGTACCCGAGCGACGTGAATCCTTTGGTCTTTCCGCTGGTCCTCCCCGGTGTCTACGCCCCTCAGGAGGACACCGCCCTGCTGGCCGGGGCCCTGTCCGAAGAACCGCTTCCGCCGGGCGCGGACGTCCTCGACGTGGGCACCGGCTCGGGTGCGCTGGCGCTGGAGGCCGCGCGCCGCGGCACGCGGGTGACCGCGGTGGACGTGTCGTGGCGGGCGGTGGCCACGGCCCGGCTGAACGCCTGGAGGGCGGGAGTGCCGGTACGCATCCGGCGCGGCAACCTCTTCGGCCCCGTAAGGGGCCAGTCCTTCGACCTGATCCTGACCAACCCGCCCTACGTGCCGGCACCCATGATGCGGTTGCCGCGCGGACCGGCCCGGGCCTGGGACGCCGGCCGTGACGGGCGGTTCGTACTGGACCGGATCTGCCGGGAGGCACCGGAGCTGCTGCGCCCAGGAGGCGTCCTGCTGATCGTGCACTCCGCGCTGAGCGACCCCGGCCGGACGCTGGAGCATCTGCGCGGGGCCGGGCTCAAGGCGTCGGTGACCCGCCGTCGCCGGATCGCGTTCGGTCCGGTGCTGCGCGGGCGGGAGGACTGGCTGCGGGACCGCGGGCTGCTGCCCCCCGCCGAGAAGCAGGAAGAGCTGGTGGTCGTCCGTGCCGAACTCCCCGTCTGACACACCTCGTCGGATCACCGTGCAGCGCCGGGGTCCGCTACTGGTGGAGGGCCCGGTGGAGGTGGAACTGGAGGACGGCACCACGGTGCGCTCCGACCGCTTCCGGGTGGCTCTGTGCACGTGCCGACGCAGCCGGCGATATCCCTGGTGCGACACCAGCCACCGCGATCGGAGCCAGAAACAGACGGACAGCCGGAAACGGACGGACGGCCAGCAGCAGGAAGACCGGAGAAGAAAGTGACCCAGGGGGTCGGCAGGCGGCCCCACTCCGCCCGCCGACCCCCCGGTGCGGGATCACAGGTCTCCGCGAAAGCGGCGCGCACTCCCCATCTGCGGGCCCCTCGGGACATTCCCGGAGAACGTGCGATCCCGGTCCCTCAGAACGTGAAGACGCTGCTCCCCTGGAAGCTCTTCACGCACTCGTTGGCGAAGGTGCGCTCGTAGGAGACGCGTTGACCGCGCCAGACGCCGTCGACGGTGACGACCACGGGGTCGTACTCCTTGGTGCACAGGACGCCGTCTCTGACCGCCAGGGCGTCGAAGTCCCCGTCGGCGGCGCGCAGTTCCGCGCAGGCGGACGCGGCGACAGGGTGGGTGCCCGAGGCGGTGGGGGCGCAGGTGAGGGTGACCGCCCGTTCCGGGGTGACGGTGGCGGCGCTTTCGCCGTGACCCATGGTGAGGACCAGGGCCGAGGGCGCGTAGAGCGCGGTCGGGGTGGTGGAGGGTTCTGCGAGGGCGGCGCCCGTCAGGGGTCCACAGACGGCGGTGGCCGCAAGGCCCAGGGTCGCTGCCCAGCGCGCGGTGTTCGGCATTGTGTGCATCCTTCCGCTCGATTCGACGAGATGTCGGTATGCCGCGATCCGGCTCGGTCGGTGCCGGTGCGGCGAGCGCGAGTCTGCCGAGTCCAGCCCCGAATCTCACATCGACCCCACCGGTTTCAGTAACCTTGCGTATTGAATCAGTGGCGCGAAGTAACGGAATTCGAACGCGCCCGCCCTGCAATCGCACGGTGCTCGATCTCCCGTTCCGGCCGGATGGCCGGATTCCCCCCGCCCCTTAATAGGCCTGAAACATTCCGCTTCAGCCCTCGGCGCACTCCCCCTTCCGTCCCTTGCGTTCCCGCTTCAGCGGAGTAATGCTGATTACATGATTACAACAGAGCAGCAAGAGAAGCTGCGCGGCTGGTTCGCCGGCCGACTGCCGGACGACCTCTTCGAGGCACTGGTCGAGGTGACGGCCGACCGCGAGGAGATCACCGTGATCGGCCGCATTCCCGAACCCCGGCTGGCGGAGGACGTCTCGGCCGCCGAACGGGAGGCTGCCGTCCAGGGCCGGGTCCAGGAGTTCCGGGAGCGCACCCGGGAGACCCGGATCGCGGTGGCGGGCGAGGCCGAGCACCGGTTCCGCCGGAAGGTGTCCTGGGGCGTGGAGTGCGGCGGGGAGCGGGTCCTGTTCACGCATGTGGCGGCGCCCGTGATGACCCGGCTGCGCCAGCCCGAACGCCAGGTCCTCGACACCCTCGTGGCCGGCGGTGTCGCTCGCAGCCGCAGTGACGCCCTCGCCTGGTGCGTCCGCCTGGTCCAGCGCCACACCGACGACTGGCTCGCCGAACTGCGGGACTCCCTCGAACACGTCCAGCGGGTGCGGGCCCAGGGGCCCGACGCCGGGCCGGAGGACTCCTCGGCGGACGGTGAGTGACCGGGAGGTGGACGATTGCTCCAGTCACGCTCCGAAGGATGGATGAACCGTCCTCTGGTGCGGATCTCGCGCACGGCCTTATGGTCGGCAGATCCCGAAGAGGACGGCATCCGCTCGCATCCCCCACCCCGGCGACAGCGAACGGCCGTCCTCGCCCCGCGCACCACGCGCCGCACCGCGGTCGCCGCGGCTTGAGCCCTCTTGCGATGCTGCGGCGGTTTCCCGAACCGCGGTCCGCGTACGGCCCCGAGGGGCGGCTCGCCCGTCCCGTCGGCACCCCCGGTGCCACCGATCACCGGCCCCGACGGGCGGACTGCCGTTCTCGCCGACGAGGTGGCGTCGGCGGATCCCTCCGGCCATGTCGCGAGCGTGACTCATCTTCTTGATGCCGGTCCGGCCGAGCGGCCCCGTGCCGGAGGCGATCGCCGCGCGCGACGGCTTCCGCCCGCCGCTGGCCGGGCTCGCGCACGCATTCAGGGGCCGGAGCTGGTCGAGACGGGCACCGGCCGCCGGCCGACGTCCTCGCAGCCACTCCACCTGGTCCGCCCCGCACGAGTCGCGCCGACGGCCTGGGCGGCCGCTCGTACCGGCCGAGGCACTGGACCCGGCGCGGGGCGCCGAGGCGGTCGCCGCGCAGGCACCGGCCCGGGAGCCCGGGCACGGACCCTGACACCTCGTCCGCCGCGGCGGGCGGAGCTTTGCCTACTCGCCGGTATCGTCGGGGCGACGCTGCTCGACGAGGAGAGGCGGGGCCGTACTGATGGGCAAGCACTGGGCCGACTTCCAGTACGAGATCTACCTGAACGGGATGTCGGGCGCCGTACCGCGCCTCCCCACCGATCTGACCCGGCTGGAGGAGCTGACCGAGCAACGGCTCGGCCCCGGCCCGGTCGGTTATGTGGCGGGCAGCGCGGGCGACGGCAGTACGGCCCGCGCCAACCGGGCCGCCCTGGAACGTCGCCGGATCGTGCCGCGCATGCTGCGGGACGTCCACGAACGGGACCTGTCCGTCGAGGTGTTGGGCCGCGCCCTGCCCGCGCCGCTGGCCCTGGCGCCGGTCGGCGTGCTGTCGATCATGCACCCGGAGGCCGAGCCGGCCGCCGCCCGGGCCGCCGCCGCGCAGGGCGTGCCGTACATCCTGTCGTCGGCGTCCAGCACGCCGATGGAACAGGTCGCCGAGGCGATGGGCGACGCCGAGCGCTGGTTCCAGCTGTACTGGCCGAAGGACCCGGAGGTGGCCCGGAGTTTCCTGCACCGGGTGAAGGCGGCCGGTTTCACCGCGCTGGTCGTCACGCTCGACACGCCGCTGCTGTCCTGGCGTCCGCGCGATCTCGACCAGGCGTATCTGCCGTTCCTGCACGGCGTGGGCACCGCCAACTACTTCTCCGACCCGGCGTTCCGAGCCGGCCTGGCCAAGCCGGTGCACGAGGACCCGAACGCGGCCGTGATGCACTTCGTCGGCATGTTCGCCGACCCCGGCAAGACCTGGCCGGACCTGGCGTTCCTGCGGGAGAACTGGGACGGCCCCATCGTCCTCAAGGGCGTGCTGCACCCGGACGACGCCCGCCTCGCGGCCGACGCCGGGATGGACGGCGTGGTGGTGTCCAACCACGGAGGCCGTCAGGTGGCCGGATCGGTCGCGGCGGCCGACGCGCTGCCGCGGGTCGCGGAAGCGGTCGGCGACCGCCTGACCGTCCTGTTCGACAGCGGCATCCGCACGGGCGACGACGTCTTCAAGGCCATGGCCCTGGGCGCCCGGGCGGTCCTGGTCGGACGGCCGTACGTCTACGGCCTCGGACTCGACGGCCAGGCGGGCGTCGAGCACGTGATCCGCTGCCTGCTCGCGGAGCTGGACCTCACCCTGGCCCTGTCCGGACACGCCACACCGGCGACCGTGGGCCCGGCCGACCTGGTCGAGGAGCTGGCATAGGAGCCGGGGAGCCTCCGCCGGTCAGGCCCTAGGTGTGCTGCCGGTGGCTTGGGGGGCTTGGGGGGCTTGGGGGGCTTGGGGGGCTTGGGGGGCTTGGGGGGCTTCCAAGATCTCCCACTCTGAGCATCGTTGCAGGTCAGCGACTCGCGAGCTCCGTTGAGTCACCGGCATTGGTGCTATTTGCGGTAGCCGAGGATGGTCATCATCCCGGATTCGGAGTGGTACTGGTTGTGGCAGTGGAGCATCCACAGGCCCGGGTTGTCGGCGTTGAAGTCGACGACGAGCTTGCGGTGCGGCAGTACCAGGGCGGTGTCCTTGCGGGCTCCGGCCGCGTCGATGCCGGTGAGGGCGAAGGTGTGGCCGTGCAGGTGCACGGGATGCCACATGTCGGTGGCGTTGATCAAGGTCAGGCGGACCCGTTCGCCCTCTCGGAGCGGGTGGCGTTGTTCGATGGAATAGGGCCGGTGGTCGAAGCTCCAGTCGAACTTCCCCATGGTGCCGGTGAGTCTGAAGCGCAGCTCGCGGTCAGGGGCGCGGTCGCAGAGGGCTACGGATTCGTCCGGCACGAGCCGTCTGGCCGGAACGACCCTGCCGTCGAGTTCCTCTGGATGCGCGGAGGGCCCAGGGAGGCCTCCGCTGGCGGTACGCAGGACTGCCAGGGCCCTCGCGTTCTTGCCCTCGGCCAGCGCGACCAGTGGGAACACCCCGTCCTTGGCGGTGATCAGTACGTCGTAGCGTTCGCCCATTCCCAGCAGCAGCGCGTCCGTCTCCCTGTGCTCGACCGGGTAGCCGTCCGTGTGCGTCACCGTCATCTCGTGGCCGCCCAGTGCCACCCGGAAGGCCGTGTCGCCCCCGGCGTTGATGATCCGCAGCCGGATCCTCTCCCCGGGACGGGCCCAGAAGACCGAAGGGGCCTGCGAGAGTCGGCCGTTGACCAGGTAGTACGGGTAGTCGACATGGCCACCCTCGCTGCGCAGCATGCGGCTGTGCGAGTGCCGCAGGACGCGGGAGGGGCCGGCGGGCTTTCCTGAGGCCGAGTCGTGCGCGCCGGCGGACATGTCGTGGCCGGAACCGCCGTGTGCGGTGCCCTCACCCATGTCCATCGGCACACCCTTGCCGTTGTGCAGCTGCGCCAGCACGGCGTCCGGGGTGGAGCCGCCCACGCCATCCACCCAGTCGTCCAGGACGACGACCCACTCCTTGTCGTAGGACAAAGGTTCCCTGGGGTCCTCAACGATCAGCGGGGCGTACAGGCCGCGGTCGAGCTGCATTCCCGAGTGTGAATGCAGCCAGTACGTGCCCGGATGCGACACGGTGAAGCGGTAGGTGAAGTCCGCGCCGGGCTTGATGGAGGCCTGGGTCAGGCCCGGTACGCCGTCCATGTCGCAGCGCAGACGGACACCGTGCGAGTGCAGCGTCGTCGCCGCGGGCAGGTGATTGGCGAGCGTGATACCGAGAACGTCGCCCGCGGTGACCCGGACCTCCCTGCCGGGCAGCATGTCGCCGTACGCCCATGACCTGACGGTCCGCCCGCCCAGGTCGAGGGACGTCTCGGTGGCGGTCAACGTGAACGTGCGGAGGGGGCCGGACCCGCGTTCCTTCTCGGCGGCGACGACCTCAGGATCGGACGGGTTCACGTATCCAGTGGGCCCTTTGGGGACGAAGCCGCTGCCGCTGTGACGGTCGGCCCCGAGAGCCGCCGGGTGGGGGCCGGACTCGGGGCGCGAGCCGGACACCGATTGCGAGCCGGACTCGGAGTGGGAGCCGGAGCCGGAGTGGGAGCCGGAACCGGAGCCGGAACAGGCGCCCGGGACTCCCGAGCCGGCGGCCACGATCGAGGCCCCGAGCAAGGTACGCCGTGTATGTGTGTGCATGACTGAATAACACATGACTTATATTCATATATGGGAGAACTTGGGGCGGCGCGTCTCACGATCGCGTGCGCCACACCCGACGAGGCTCCCGCTGAAACCCGGGCGGTCGAAGCCCTGAAGGACGGGCGCCGTATGCCAACGCCGGTACCGCTCTTGCCGCCCGCACCACCGACGACCTGCGCCCCGCCCGACTGTCTTTCGTGTGGCGAGGGGGTCAGGGTCAGGGCGCCTGCGGGCGAGGGGCTGGGCGGCTGTCGTGGCGTGTGCCGACGACCGCCCAGATCGGCCGGGCAGGCCGACGGCTGGGCGTTGAGCCGTATGAGGGCGCTGTTCGATCCTGGGGAAGCACCGGCGCAGGAGCCGGCGGCCGCGCTCTACGCCCAGCGGTGGGAGATCGAGACCATGCTGGACGAGATCAAGATCCACCCCGGGCACTGGCCCGCACCTGGCGGAGATCGCCGAACGCCTGCTGCCCGCATGCCGCCACCGGACCTGCCCCCGAGTGATCGAACGCAGGATGTCCAACGGGCCGCCCAGACGGGCCGAGGTTCACAACCGGACTCCACCCGCACCAGACACCGTCACCATCACTCGGCAGGACAGAACCCAGGTCACCGGCACCGGCCCTAGGTCCGGTCCGCCAGCCCCACCACCCTCGCGCCGGGTGTCTGCGCCCCGGTGACCGACAGCGAGCCGGGGGTGGCCGTCGACGCCGGGTCGGTCAGCCAGTTCTGGTCGGTGGAGCCGTCACGGACCTTGACGACGATGTCGGCACCCGGTTCGGCGGTGGTGAAGGTGAGGGCCAGCTGCTCGTCCCAGCGGGGCAGCAACTCGCCCTGCACGGTGAGGTCGTAGCGCACGTCGTCGGCCCGCTTCGCCTTCTCGCCCGCGCACGTGCCGAGAATGACCACACCGGCGTCGGCGTGCGAGTCGAGACACAGATCGGGCTCGGCCACGCTGCGCAGCAGCCCGTCGCTCTCGTACGACCACTGCTGCGTGGGCACGGACGAGCATGCCGCCAGTTCGGTCCCGGCTCCGGATCTGGGTTCGCCCGTGACGTCGAGGCACAGGTCGGCGCCGATGTTGCGCAGCCTGATGCGGCCCGGCGCGACGGGAAGTTGGGCGGTGCCGGAGGACGCCGTCGGCGGGGCCTGGCTGCCGGCTCCCGGTGCCGCGCCCACGCCGCCGTTCGCGCTGGTGGAGGCGGCCGGGTCGACGCCGTCCTCGTCCGACCACAGGCTGGCGACGAGCACGGTCGCGAGCAGTCCGGCGGAGGCGAGGCCGACGCCCGTCAGGAGCGTCCTCGAGGAGCGCAGCCCGCCCAGGGGCCGGCGGCCGGGCGCGGGGATCCCTGGCAGCAGCCGACGGCGTCCGCCGCCGTGCCGGGAGGAGCTGCGCGTGCGGGGCGGCTCCTGCGCCCGGTTCGGCCGGGACTCGAGATAGCGCCGGGCGCCCCAGCCGAGCACCGCCTCGGCGAGCAGTACGCCCAAGCCGCCCTCGAAATGGCTCAGTTGTTCGGCGGCGTTTCGGCAGTGCCGGCACTCCCCCAGATGGTGCTGGACATCCGGCAGCAGGGCACCGCCACGTCGAATCGGAACGTCGAGGAGACGGTTGTAGAAGCGGCAATCCTTGGTCGGTGCGAGTTCCCGATGGGCATGTACACAACCCTCACGGAGTTTTTCACGCGCTTGTTCGAGAGCTGCCGACGCGGTGTCGGTATCCATGCCGAGGAGGGCGGCTGGGACGGCTATCCCCTCCGCCTCGACCTCGACGTGCCACAGCAAACACCGGGCGAGTCCGGGAAGCGCGTGGAATGAACGCTCGGCCAACTTGCGATTTTCGGGCGTCAGCGACTTGGCCGCACGCATACCGCGGCCTCCGGAGGGTTTTCCCAACTCCGGCAGTACCCCGGATATGTGCTCGTCGGCCGACCACTGTCCGACGGTGTCCCGCACTGTCACGAGTAACCGCGGACGCAAGGCCACGGCCGGCTCGCCGAGGGTGAGCCGGTCGAACACCTGGTGGAAGGCGGCAGCGGTGACCATGGAGGCGGTGCCCTCGGGAGAGGCGAGACAGATCCCCGCGTACTCGTGGACCGGCTGCCAGTGCCGCGCCATGAGCAGCGCGACGGACTTGCCGACCTCGACGTCCGAGCGGCCTCTCAGCGCGGCGCCGAGACCCTCGTCGGATTCTTCGGGAACGCCACCGACCGGGGGATAAGGCGGGCGAGCGGGGTGGGGGGCTGGCACTGAGCGGATTCCTTCCCACGCACATGGGGACACAGAAGTTCTTGCCGCCGAAAAGAAGCCCGGACCGGCGCTCACCTTTCGGGTGCGGACACGAGGAGCATGAATTCACCGGCTTCCTCCGCCCCGGTTCCCCACGGGACGAATGCGAGCCGACCCTTACCCCCCACACGGTTGTTCACCCTCGCACAAGTCACTCACGGCCAACAAGACACTTGGGAAACCTGGACATCATTGAAAGAAAGTCAGATACGGCCGTGGAGCAGACGCCAACTCATCGCGCCCGCACCGGTTTTCGCCTTCGCATGCGCCCCGTGTGATTCCCGCGCACGCGCCGGAGCGGTACGCACGCTCCCGGCGCACACCGCCGCGTAGTGCACTGGAACCGGCCTTTCCTCCGAGGCCCCCGCGCAGGACGGCGGCTCTCCCGCGCGCAGACGGCCGCCGACCCCGTTCCTCCCGCCCTCGGTCGGCGGCCCCGGGGGTTGGCGGTGGTTCGACGCCCGGGGAACGTCAGATCTGCCAGGAACGCAGCCGGTCGGCCGCGCCGTAGACGTCCGTCTTCCCGGAGATCAGGTCGCGGGCGAGGTCGACGAGGGCTCCGTAGGGCGGGTCGATGCCGACGCCGCTGACGAACATGTAGGCCACGGCCGTCGCACAGGCGAAACGGGCGTTGGCCGACGGCAGCGGCTTGAGCAGGGCGACGGTGTGCAGCAGGGCGGCGGCCCGCCAGGCCGGGTCGGAGTCCACGCCGAGGCGGGGCGGGTCGACGCGGTGCCGGGCCACGGCGGCGACCAGGGCGGAGAAGTCGTTGATCGTGGGCTGGTCGGGCAGAACCTCTTCGTGCCGCTGGAGCAGCCAGGGCACGTCGATGTGAACGACGGGAGCCATGGGTCAGGCGACCCGCCCCTCGCCCTTGACGGACGGTTCGTCGTCCGGGAAGGCCTCCGCGAACTCCTCGGCGTGGGTCGCGAAGAACCGGCGGAACGCCTCCGCGCCCTCCTGCAGTGCTCGGTGCCGGGCGATGTCGGCGGCGGCCGCCTCTCGCACGAGGGCCTTCATGGACGTACCCCGCTCCTTGGCGATCTGCCGCAGGTCCTCTAGCTCGCGGTCGCTGAACTCCACGTTGAGAGCTGGCATGTCCTCACGGTACCGCGTGGGTACTTACTCGTAAATATCCCCAGGTCAGGAAGGTATCGCAGCGGTACCGGAGGAGGCATACGACGGTGGCCGGCCCGCTGTCCCGCCGGGCCGCGGTCAGCCGCCGCCGGGAGACGTACGTCGTTCCGGCGACTCCGTGACCGGGAGCTGGTGCTGCACGGCCGGGAGGCCGGCGTGATCAAGCGGCTGCCGCACGGTGAGTACGTCGAGGTGCGCCAGCCGCTCGATCAGGCCCGGCTCCACACCCTGACCGCCCATGAGCGGCCGGGGGAACTCGTGGAGCACGAGCCCGCCCACTCCTATCCCTGGTCCGCCACGAAGGACGCCATCCGGGTCAGGGCCGAGTTCCAGTTGATGGTGTGCTCGTTCGTCGACCAGGACTGGATGTCGTCGATGTAGCAGAACTGACCGACGCAACCCTGGAGTTTGCTCTGTGCGTAGGGGTCCTGGATGCTCGAGTTCGGTCCGCCCGCGAGAGTCCCGTCGGGCGGGGCCGGCAGGCTGGGGTCGAGCTGGCGGGCGTACCAACGGCTGTGCTGGTTGTGGGAGTCGACCTCGCCGTAACCGGTCACGTACGACATGTTCAGCGCGTTGCGGCCGAGGATGTAGTCCATGCTCTGGACGGCGCCGTCACGGTACTTCGAGGCGCCGCCGATGTCGTACGCGGTGGCGATGACGACCGCGTTGTGCAGGATCTGGTGGTTGGAGCCCCAGTCGTAGAGGTTGTCGGCGGGGGCGTACGGCATGCCGTACGGATGGGCCTTGAGGGTGGCCAGGTAGCGGTCCGCGCCCTTGATCACGGACTGGCGCACCTTGTCCCGACCGGGCAGTTTGCTCGGTACGGTCGCGAGGTCGAGGCGGGCCGCTGCCGCCGTCCTGGCCCAGTCGTAGCCGAGGGGGCCGAAGATGTCGGCCGTGTGGACCGGCGAGGCGATGACGTGGTCCGCGAAGGTCTTCTCCCCCGTGGTCAGGTACAGCTCGGCCGCCGCCCAGTAGAACTCGTCGGTGGCGTCGGAGTCGGCGTAGGCGCCGCCGCCGATGCCGTCGTTCGGGTCGGCGTACATCGAGGGGTGGGCGAGGGCCGCCGTCCAGGCCTTGCGGGCGGCGGCGAGGGCCTTCGCCGCGAAGGCCTTGTCGTAGGGCGCGTACAAGCGGGCCGCCTGCGCGGCCGTCGCCGCCAGGTTCAGCGTGGCCTGGGTGCTCGGCGGGTGCAGTTCACGCTTCTGCGGGTCGTCGCTGGGCAGCAGCGGCAGGCCGGTCCACTGTTCGTCGTGCATCTTGTGGTGGGCCATGCCGGCCAGCGGCTGCCCGTCCGGCACCTGCATCTTCAGCAGGAAGTCAAGCTCCCAGCGGACCTCGTCGAGGATGTCCGGCACCTTGTTGCCGCTCTCCGGGATGGTGAGCGAACCGTCGCCGAGCTTGGCCGGCTGTCCGGTGCGGGCAGTCAGAGAACGCTCGTGGGTGCTCAGCAGCTCCCAGGTGGAGATACCGCCGTTGACGACGTACTTGCCGTGGTCGCCTGCGTCGTACCAGCCGCCGGTGACGTCGAGCGTGTAGTCGCAGACGCCCGGCTGACAGGGCACGTTCGAGTCGCCCTGGTTGGGCGCCACGTCGACGTGGCCGGCGGGGCGGGCGTAGCCGGGGCGCAGGTCGTCGCGGATCGCGAGGCCGCTGCGCTGCGTGTAGTAGTACTTCGCGGCGTCCAGGCGCAGTTTCTCGTAGGCGCTGGTGCCGATGTCGAAGGGGCGGCTGGTCTCGCCGTCCGCGACCAGGGTGAGGCCGGTGCCCTGCTTCCTGTAGGCGCCGAAGTCGACCGAGTGGACGTTCTGGCCGGAGGAGGCGTCGGTGCCGCGCGGCACGGTCCAGCCCCGGGCGACGACCGTGCCGCCGGAGTTCCTGAGCTGCCAGGGAAGTTTCGCGGTCGCGTCGGTGACGAGGGTCGCGTTCTTGGGGCCCGCGGGCAGATAGGCGACCTGGTTGACGCGCACCCGGGGCCCGGTGTCGGGCTCGTAGACCTCGGGTGGCACTCCACCCAGCAGCGACACGTCGTCCATGCAGAAGCGGAACGGGTCGGCGCTGCCGCCGAGTTGGAAGCCGACCTGTCCCTGGGCGGTGTCGACCGGCGAGGTGAAGGTGTAGGAGTACGAGTTCCCCGACACGCTCAGCTGCGGGCTCACCTCGAAGTAGGTGTCGTACGGGGCCGCCGACAGGCCCACGATCGCGCGCAGGACGTGTCCGTCGGGCGAACCGTTGGCGGTGAAGGAGAACCTGTACGACTCTCCCTTGACCAGGGTGAGGTCGTTCTGGCCGACGGCGGCGTCCCAGCGGTTGGCGGTGCCGCCGGGCACGTCCGCGCACAGCTGTCCGTCGGACAGGCCCGCGGTGACGTTGCTGGTGGTCCACCAGGGGGCGGTGGTGGTGTCGAAGGTGCCGTTCCTGACCTGCTCGACCTCGTCGGCGGCGGCCCCGGGCGCGGGGAGGCCCACGAGTGCCGCCCCTAGCAGGGTCGTCAGGGAGAGCAAGGCGGTTCTGCGTCGTTTCACGTCTGGGCTCCTCGGGGGGAGGTGCGGGTGACGCTCGGCATGGGAGCGCTCCCAGATGCGGACGCAGGCCATGTTTGTTGGAGGCATGACACCGAGTCAACGGTCCGGACGGGACTGGTTCCCGTCCGGACCGCACGACCATGGCTCAGCCGGCCGGAACCTCCAGCCTGCTGATGCGCACCGCACCCCGGGCCTCGCCGGGGTGGGCGCTGGTCAGCGTCAGTCGCAGCCGGGAGCCGCGGACGGCGTCGAAGGTGATGGCTGTCGGCTCGTCCGAGGCGGTGCCCCAGTCGACGGCCGCCCCTTCGACGGGCACGTACCGGCCGCCGTCCCACACCTCGGCCTCTACGGAGGCGGGCAGGCTGTGGGTCGCGCTCAGGGTGAAGGAGACCTCCACACGGTCGAAGGTCCGCGTCCGGCCGAAGTCCACGAAGACCCAGTCCTCGGCCCTGGCGCCGCTGAACGCGGGCAGCAGGGCGGTGGCCGCCTTGGTGAAGGCGTTGGACCAGCCGGTGGCCGGGTCGCCGTCGAGCATCGCGGCGGGAAGGGTGTCGGGCCGGCCGGAGTAACTGGCGTCCGCGTAAGGGTGGTTCGAGGGCGCCGGATGGTCGGGCCCGAAGGCCGCCGCCGGGGTGGCTGCGGCGGACCGGACGGGCGTGGTGCGCACGGTCGTGGTGTCCGAACGCAGTCCTTCCACGCGCGCGGTCACCTTCAGGAACCCCGGCTCGGTGCCGGACCGCACGATCGCGAGTGCCTTGCCTTGGAAGGCGGTGCGGGTGCTCGCCTGGTAGCGCTCGGCGCTCTCCTGACGGCCGTTGTCGAGCCCGGCGAGGGAGCCGCCCCTCACGTCGAAGGAGATCAGGTGCTCGGCGCCGGGCACGACGACCCCACGGGCGTCCACGATGTCCGCGGTGACGAAGGCGAGCGAACGGCCGTCGGCGGCCACGGACTTGCGGTCGGCGGTGAGGCGTACGGCGTGCGGCTTGCCCGCGGTGCGCAGGACGTCGGTGGCGACCACCCTGCCCCCGCGGCGGGCCACCGCCTTCAGCTCGCCCGGCCGGTAGGGCACTTTCCAGGTGAGGTGGAGTTTGCCCGCGCTGCCGTTCGGGCTGGTGTAGCTACCGGGGTAGGGGCCGTCGGTGAAGGTCTTGTCGTCGCCGGTCGCCTCGGTGGTCTCCAGGTACGCGCGGCCGTCGGTGGTCTTCTTCTCGTCGAACGTCCGGGTGCCGAGGGACTCGCCGTTGAGGAACAGCTCGACGGTGGCGACGTTGGAGTACGCCCACACCTCGACCGTGTCGCCCTTCTCGTGGTTCCAGGTCATGGGCAGCAGATGGACCATGGGCTCGCTGGTCCACTGGCTCTGGAAGAGGTAGTACATGTCCTTCGGGAAGCCGGCCGTGTCGACCGCGCCGAAGAACGACGCCTTCACCGGGAAGACGTCGTAGGGCGTGGGCTCGCCGATGTAGTCGATGCCCGACCACAGGAACTCCCCGGTGAACCACTTACGGTCCCGGTCCTTCTTGTGCCCGTACTCGCCGCTCATGGTCCAGGAGGCGAGGTTGTTGTCGTACGACGAGGTCGCCCGCTTGCCCGGCGTGTGGTTCTCGCCGGTGTTGAGGCGCTCGGGCTCCTGGTAGGTGCCGCGGGTGGAGGTCTCGGACGACGACTCCGACTCGAAGAGGAACAGGTGGGGGTAGCGGGCGTGCAGGGCGTCCACCGACTTGGCGGTGTTGTAGTTGAGCCCGAGCCCGTCGAGCTTGGCGAGGATCAGGTCGCCCGGGGAGCCCGCGGCGGGCACGGTGCGGTGCCGGTGGGAGCCGATCACGACCGGACGGGTGTCGTCGGACGCCTTGACCGCGGCGATCAGCCGGTCCGCCATGGCCAGGCCCGAGGTGGAGGTGAACTCGGAGATCTCGTTGCCGATCGACCACATGATGACGGCGGGCGAGTTGCGGGCGGCCAGCACCATCTCGGTGATGTCCCGGTCGGCCCACTCGTCGAAGAACCGGCCGTAGTCGTAGCGCGTCTTGGGGCTCTTCCAGCAGTCGAACGCCTCCACCATCATCACGATGCCGAGCTCCTCGCAGACCTCGATCATCTCCGGAGAGGGCGGGTTGTGGGAAGTGCGGAAGGCGTTGACGCCCATCGACTTCATGATGGTCATCTGTCTGCGTATCGCGTCGATGCTGACCGCGGCGCCGAGTGCGCCCAGGTCGTGGTGCAGGTCGACGCCCTTGATCTTGGCGTGGCGGCCGTTGAGGTGGAAGCCCTCGTCGGGGTCGATGCGGAAGGTGCGGATGCCGAAGGGGGTGCGGTAGGTGTCGACCGTCCTGCCGCCGACGCGGAGCTTGGTCTCCAGGGTGTAGCGGTGGGGCGAGGCGAAGTCCCAAAGCCTGGGTCTGGTGACGGTCAGCTCGTGGGCCTCGGCCGCCTCGGTGTCGACGGTGACCGTGGTGGCCGTACGGGCCACCGTGCGGCCGGCGGCGTCCTTGATCCGGGAGCGGATCTCGACCTCGCTCGGGGTGCCGGTCCCGTTCACCACCGAGGTCCGCACCTGGACGAGCGCCCGCTCCTCGGTGATGTCCGGCGTGGTGACGTAGGTGCCCCGGCGCGCCACGTGCACCGGGTCGGTGACCACCAGGCGGGCCTCGCGGTAGATGCCGCTGCCCGAGTACCAGCGGCTGCTGGGAAGCCGGTTCTGCACCTTGACCGCGATCACGTTCTCGGTGCTGCCGTCGGTGTGCACCAGGTCGGTGACGTCCAGGGCGAAACCGGTGTATCCGTAGGGGTGGCGGCCGACCTCCGTACCGTTGCAGTAGACGTACGAGTCCATGTAGACGCCGTCGAACTCCACCGAGATCCGCTTGCCCGCCAGGCCGGGCGGCAGCGTGAAGGCCAGGCGGTACCAGCCGAGGCCGCCGGGGAAGAACCCGGTGCCGCTGGTGGTGCCGTTCTGCGTGGTCGGGGCCAGCTCGATGCTCCAGTCGTGCGGCACCGCGACCTCGCGCCACCCGGAGTCGTCGTGACCCGGGGCGGCGGCGTCGGCGTACTCGCCCGTCGGGTCGGTGATCCCGCCGGGATTGACCAGCGCGAAGCGCCAGCCGTCGCGCAACGCGACCGTACGGCGGCCCGCGGCACTCCCGGCGGCCTCGGCGGCCCACGCCGCCGGGGTGCCCAGGAGCGCCCCGGCAGCCGGTGCTGCCGCGGAGGCGAGAAGAAGCGATCTGCGAGTGACCGTCATGGCGGCTCTCCCTCATTAGGGCCCAGAAGTACTCACAACTGATCGTGAACAAACAGATTCTGACGGTGTGCCACGTGAGCCCGTCAAGGGTGCGGTGGAGTGCTTCTGTCCCAGGCGTCACAACGGCCGGATTTCCCCCTTGACCGCGGCTCGATGGCGGCCTTTGCCGGCACCGGGGTTCCCGGTCCGCGAGTGGCCGTGACGCACTAGGCTGGGACCGATGTGGCGCGCCTGTTCACTGTGAGTGTCCGCGATGGAGTGGCGACGATGAGTCCGGAGTATCCGTTCGACGATGCCGCGACAGCGCGGGCCGTCATCGACGACGCGGGCACTGTGGTCGAGTGGAACGAAGGCGCCCGCCTGCTCCTGGGCTGGCCCACCGCCGACGTCGTGGGCCGCCCCGCCGCCGAGCTGCTGGCCGACCCGGGGGACTTTCCCACGCCGGGCAAGCACCGCTGGGACGGCACCCTCGCCCTGCGCCACCGCGACGGCTCGACGGTGTCCGTGTGGCTGCTCGCCCACCACAGGTTGCCGCAGGACGGCCCGGGCCACTGGCTCCTGGTCACTCCGCTGACCGGGGACGGCCCGCACGCGCCCGACGACCCGCTGGACAAGGCCGAGCTGGTCCAGTCCCCCTGCGCCGTCGCGGTCTACGACGAGCGGCTGCGGCTGCGCCGGATGAACGCCGCCATGGCCGAGGTGCTCGGGCTGCCCGAGGAGCGGGTGCGGGGCCTGCGGGTGCCCGAGATGAGCGGCAGACCGCAGAGCGAGGACATCGAGCGGCATCTGCACCGGGTGCTCGTCACCGGCCGGGGGCACGACGTGCGCACGTACGTGCCGATCGGCGGCGACGGCCGGATGAACGCCTGGCTGGCCCGCATGGCCCCGATCACCGACGCGAAGGGGCGGGTGCGGGGCGTGTGCGTCGCCGCCCACGACTTCACCGACCAGTACCTGGCCCGGGAGCGGCTCCAGCTGGTGAACGAGGCCAGCGTCCGCATCGGCACCACACTCGACGTCACCCGAACGGCTCAGGAGCTGGCGGACGTGCTCGTCCCCGCCGTCGCCGACTTCGTCAGCGTCGATCTGCTGGACCCGCCGGAGGCGGGGGGCGAGCCCTCCACGGCGAGGCTGACCGCCCCGGTCAGGATGCGCCGGGCGGCCCACCGGTCCGTGAGCCACGGCACCCCCGAGGCCGTGGCCAAGCCGGGCCAGGTCGACTTCTATCCCGTCCCCTCGCCCCAGGCCGACCCCCTCATGGTGGGCCACACCATCGTGGCGAGCACGGAGACCCGCGACCTCGCCGAGTGGCTCGCCTGGGACCCGGCCCGCCGGGATCGCGTCAAGGAGTACGGCATCCACTCCACGATGTCCGTGCCGATCCAGGCCCGCGGCCAGACCCTCGGCGTGGCCGTGCTGACCCGGTTCCGGCGGCCTGACCCGTTCACGCCGGACGACGTGCTGCTGGCGGAGGAGGTCACGGCCCGGGCGGCCGTCTGCATCGACAACGCGCGGCGCTACTCCCGCGAGCGCGAGACCGCCCTCGCCCTGCAGCGCAGCCTGCTGCCCCGGTCGCTGCCGCGCACCGCCGCCGTCGAAGCGGCCTCGCGCTACCTCCCGGCTGCCCGCGCCGGGGTGGGCGGCGACTGGTTCGACGTGATCCCGCTGTCCGGGATGCGGGTCGCGATGGTCGTCGGCGACGTCGTCGGCCACGGCATACAGGCCTCGGCGACGATGGGCCGGCTGCGCACCGCCGTCCGCACCCTCGCCGACATCGACCTGGCCCCGGACGAGCTGCTGACCCACCTCGACGACCTCGTGGTACGGCTGTCCACGGAGGCCGGCAGCGAGGGCCGCCCCGGTGAGGTCGGCGCCACCTGCCTGTACGCCGTGTACGACCCGGTGTCGCGGCGCTGCACGATGGCCCGGGCGGGCCATCCGGCGCCCGTGATGCTCCCGCCGGGCGGCGCACCCCGGGAGGTCGACATGCCCCCGGGGCCGCCACTGGGCCTGGGCGGCCTGCCGTTCGAGTCCACGGAACTGGAACTGACCGAGGGCACCGTGCTGTCCCTCTACACCGACGGGCTGATCGAGACCCGGGAGCGGGACGCGGACGCCAGCCACGCCCTGCTCTGCGACGCCCTGGCGGTGCCCTCCGCCTCGCTGGAGGAGACCTGCGACCGGGTCCTGCACGGTCTGCTGCCCTCGGGCAGCGCGCTGGACGACGTGGCGCTGCTGCTGGCGCGCACCCGAGGGCTGCCCGCGTCCCAGGTCGCCACCTGGGACATCCCGGCCGACCCGGCGCTCGTCGCCCCGATCCGCAAGCAGGTCGTCGCCCAGCTCGACCGATGGGGCCTGAGCGCGGCGCAATTCACCGCTGAGCTGGTGGTCAGCGAGCTCGTCACCAACGCCATCCGGTACGGCGCCCACCCCATCCGGCTGCGTCTCATCCACGACGCGACCACACTGATCTGCGAGGTGTCCGACACCAACCACACCGCCCCGCATCTGCGCCGGGCCAAGACCTGGGACGAGGGCGGCCGCGGTCTGCTGCTGGTGGCCCAGCTCACCGAGCGCTGGGGCAGCCGGCACACCACCGACGGCAAGACGATCTGGTCGGAGATCAGCCTGGTCGACGAGGAGTGAGCGCCCTGCGGGGTGCCCTCCGCGCGCGACCTGCCCTCCGCGCGCGACCTGCCCTCCGCGCGGCGGGCAGGTCGCGGCGCACGCCGTCCTCGTGGGCCCGGTCGCCGTCGGCGCTCTCGCCTTCGTCCCGGGGCGTCCTGGCGGCGGTCGGGGTGCCACTGCTCCTCGGGCTGCTCCGGGCGTCGTCGATCGGCGCCCACGGTGCGGCGGCGACCGCGTCCTGGATTCCCGTACGGCTCGACGAGCGGCGTGGTTCCCTGGAGTGACGGGCGAACGTTTCGGCCCCGGTCGCATCGGACCAACGTGACGGGGCACCCGGCGCCGTACGCCCGTGTGCCACGCGCGGTGGAGTTTCCGGGAGTGTGGACGACATGGCGAGAACGTCCCAGAGCCTGCCACGGGCGGCCCGGCTCGCGAGCGCGGCCGCGGTGCTCGGCCTGCTGACCGCCTGCGGCGGCGGTGACGGCACCACCAGTGCTCCGCAGACCGGCACGGCCGCGCCCGCGACCGACGGTCGTACGACCGCCTCGGCCGTGCCCTCCAGCCCCGGCCCGACCCCCACGCCGAGCCCCGCCCGGAGCGCCACGGCGTCGTCGCCCGCGGCCGGGGACTCCCCCACCTCGGTGAGCAGCCGCTGTCACACCTCCGAGCTGCGTGCCTCCGTCGGGCGCAACGATCCGGGGGCCGGGCAGGAGAACTTCCCGATCGTCCTGACCAACGCGTCCGGCCGTACCTGCACCGTGCGCGGGTACCCGGGCGCCGCCTTCCTCGACGCCTCCGGGAAGCAGCTGGGACCGGACCCGAGGCGTTCCGCCGACACGCCCGCGACGGTGAGGCTGGCGCCGGGGAAGAGTGCCTGGGCCGGACTGACGTTCTCCAACCCCGAGGTCAGCGGGGCACGGGCCGCCACTCCGAAGTCGCTGCTGGTGACCCCGCCGGACGAGCGGGACCCGCTGAAGGTGACGTGGACGGCCGGGCCGGTGCCCGTGTCCGGCAACGCGTCCTCGGTGCACCTGACGGTCTTCGCCGCCGGCACCGGCCCCTGAGCCGCCGACGGGAGGGCCGGTCGGGGCGCTCACCGGTCTCTTACCGGCGTCTGCTTCGATGGCGGGGCACCACCTGATTCGTTCCGAAGGATCCAGCACTGAACGCCCCGCTCGCCGAGACCCTGTCCGTCGCCCTGCTCGTCGCCGTCCTCGGCTGGGCCGTACTGCGCCCGCTGGGATGGCCGGAGGCGGTGCTGGCGGTCCCGGCGGCGGGAGTGGTGATCGCGACCGGGGCGATCTCGCTGGAGCACGCGCGGGCCGAGGCCGAGCGGCTCGGACCGGTGGTCGGTTTCCTCGCCGCGGTGCTGGTGCTCGCCCACTTCTGCGACGTCGAGGGGCTCTTCCAGGCATGCGGGGCGTGGCTGGCCCGACGGGCGGCGGGGTCTCCCGGGCGGCTGCTGACCGGGGTCTTCGTCCTGGCGTCGACGATCACGGCCGTCCTCAGTCTGGACGCCACCGTGGTGCTGCTCACGCCGGTGGTGTTCGCCACGGCCGCCCGGATGGGGGTCCGGCCCGGGCCGCACGTGCACGCCTGCGCACACCTGTCGAACACGGCCTCGCTGCTGCTGCCGGTCTCCAACCTCACCAACCTGCTGGCGTTCGCGGCGAGCGGGCTGAGCTTCACCCGGTTCGCGGCGCTGATGGCGTTGCCGTGGCTGGTCGCGATCGCTGCCGAGTACGCGGTCTTCCGGCGCTTCTTCGAGCGCGACCTGGCAGAGGTCACCCGCTCCCCCGACGCCGCCGAGGCGCCGGAGCTGCCGCTGTTCGCGCTCGTCACCGTCGCCTGCACGCTGGCCGGATTCGTCGTGACCTCCGCCCTCGGCGTCGAGCCGGCCTGGGCCGCGCTGGCGGGGGCGCTCGTGCTGGCCGGGCGCGCTGTCGTCCGGCGGCAGGCCGGCCCGCTGACCGTGGTGCGGGCGGCGGCGCCGGCCTTCCTGGCGTTCGTGCTGGCGCTCGGCGTCGTGGTGCGCGCGGTGGTCGACAACGGCCTCGCCGACGCGTTGCGGCACGCTTTGCCCGACGGGACCGGGCTGCTCGCGCTGCTCGGCATCGCCGCGCTGGCCGCCGTACTGGCGAACCTGATCAACAACCTGCCCGCGGTCCTGGTGCTGCTGCCGCTGACCGCCTCCGCCGGACCCGGCGCTCTCCTCGCGGTGCTGCTCGGCGTGAACATCGGCCCGAACCTGACCTACGCCGGGTCGCTGGCCACGCTGCTGTGGCGGCGTATCGCGCACGAGCACGGGCACGAGGTCGAGCTCGGGGAGTTCACCCGGCTCGGCCTGCTCGCCACACCGGCCGCGCTGGTGTCCGCCGTGGTCGCGCTGTGGGCGTCGCTTCAGGTCGTCGGGGTCTGAAGCGACGCCCAGACAGGAGAGTGGGCTCCCGTCAGTAGCCGTTGCGGCCGTCGCCGGAGCCGTACCCATAGCCGCCGTACCCGCCGCCGTACCCGCCGTACCCGCCGCCGTACTGGCCGTTCCCCGAGCAGTAGTAAGGGTTGTAGTAGCAGGGCCCGCTGGTGGGATACGGGTACGTGGGCGTCGGAGTCGACGTGGGCGAGGCCTTGGGGGTCGACGGCGTCGCGGACGGCGTGGGGGTGGGCTTCGGGGTCGGCGTCCTCGACGGCTCGGGCGTGGGGGCGGGTGCGGGCACCTTCGCCAGAGTGCTGTCCGCCCCCCAGTTGACCACCTCCATCTGGAGGTCGGTCTTCGAGGTGTCGATCACCCAGCGCTGCGCGGGGCTGTCGTCGCGGGTCTTGACGACCAGTGAGCCCGCTCCGTCGGTGGCGGCGGGGGTCAGGGCCAGGTCCTGGTCCCAGCGCGGCACCAAGGTGCCCTGGAGGGTGAAGTCGTAGCGGACGCTCTTGGCGGCCGCCTTGGCCGCGCCGGTGCACGGGGCCAGCCGCACCGAATAGCCGAGGTGGGAGTCCAGGCACAGGTCGGGGTCGTCCGCGTTGCGCAGCAGCCCGTCCGGGTCGTACGACCACTGCTGGGCGGCGGCCGAGGAGCAGTCGGTGAGCTCGGTCTCCGCGTTCTCGACGGCCTTCTCCCCCGCGACGCCGACGCACAGCCCGGAGGCCACGTTGTGCAGCCGGCCGCGCATGGTGCCCTGCTCTGCGTCGCCTGAGCCGACCCAGGACGGGTCGGAGGTCGCGGTGCCCGGGTCGCCGTCGGGCGCCTCGGAGGTACGGTCGCCGTCGGCCTGGGTGGTGTCGTCGGAGGAGCCGAGCGAGGACCACAGGACCAGCGGGAGGACGACCAGCCCGCTCACCGTCAGCACGGCCGCGGTCAGGTTGCGGCGGGACGCGCGGCGGGCGGCCTTGTGCGTGGAGCGGCGGGAGGCCGTGCGGGGGCCGACGGGGGGCGCCGATGCCGCCGGGGCGGACGCCTCGAAGGCCTCCCCCGGAGCGGGGGCCGGGTGCCGGACGTCCGTCGCCGGGACGAAGGACGCTGCCGGGGCGGCCTGGGGCCGAGCCGGCGTCGTCGCCATGAAGGACTCGCCCACCACGGCCGGGCGCTGGGCCTGCGCCTCCGCCTCGCGGGCGACGTCGTGCACGTGGCGGCGTGCCTCCACGTAGGCGTACGCGCCCCAGCCGAGCACCGCCTCGGCGAGTGCGCCGCCGAGGCCCGCGTTGAACTGGTGCAACTGGTCGGCGGTGTGCCGGCAGTGCTTGCATCCGTCCAGGTGTGCGCGCAGGTCGGTGTCGATGTCGGCACCGCCGCGCCGATAGGTCACGTCCAGCAGCCGGAGGTAGTGGCGGCATTCCTGCTCGGGGGCGAGTTCGCGGTGGACCTGGAGGCACTCCTCCCGCAACCGCTCGCGGGCGCGCCCCAGTTCGACGCGGGCGTCCTCCTCGTCCAGGCCCAGCAGTGCGGCGGGGGTGCCGAGCGGTTCGGCCTCGACCTCGGTGTGCCACAGCAGGCAGCGGGCCGACTGGGGCAGCCTCTGGAACGCCCCGGACAGCAGCCGGCGGTGGGCCGGCGGCAGCAGTCGGGTGGCGACGCGGTCCCCGCTGCCACCCGCGGTTCTCAGCTCCGGGTGCAGCATCTCGCGTCTGTGGTCGCCGTCCCACTCCGCCGCGATGCGCCGCACGGTGACGAGCAGCTGGGGGCGCCAGGCGGAGGTCGGCCCGTTCTGGCGCAGTGTTTCTCCGAAGAGCCGGGTGAATGCGGCGGTGGTGAGCATTCCCGCGGGGCGGGCGCCGTCGGTGCACAGCCGTGCGTAGGCGAAGGCCGCTTCCCAGTGCCGGTCGAGGAGTTCACCGACCGGCTGAAGGGCGGGTGTCGCCCCGCTCCACTTCTTGAGCTCGGCGCTCAGTTGCTCGTCCGTGGCGTCGGAGGGACGAGCGGGAGTCGGGGAATTCGACAGGCCTGCGTCTTTCACAGCGGCATTCCTCCGAGGGCGTTCTGTACCAAGTCCATACCAATGGGTATGCGGTGCCGCCGACGGGACGCCGAGGTTCATCCGCACAGGGTTCGGCATCTCGAACACCCGCCAGGGGCAACTCTTTTGAAGCATGGGGAGCGTACGGGAGCGGCCTCGTGCGCACAGGAGAGACGCTATTGTCCGTGCGCCGACAACGCACACCTTTGCACAGGTCAGCGAGTCGTAACAAGTGATCCCGCGGTTTTGTGCATTGCGTTCGGGTCGAGGGTATTTGACGACGGGTCAATAGCGTCCCCTTTGCGACACCTTTACAGATGCCGCGCTATCGCACTTGTAAATGGGAACGGTATTCACCTGGTTCCGCGTCGACTTCGCGCCAACCATTGAACGGCCACTCCACCGCACATCGGGCCCGCCTTACAGCTCACCTGCCAACCATTGGGACGCCGGTCCGGTAGGCGCCGGGCGGCATGCCGTAGCGCTCGTGGAAGACCCGGTTGAAGTGGAAGGGGCTGGCGAAGCCGGAAGCCGCGGCCACTCGTTCCACCGACAGGTCGGTGCTTTCCAGCAGCCGGGCCGCGTGGTGCAGCCGTACTTCGCGCAGGGCCCGCATCGGGGACCGGCCGAGCTGCTCGGTGAAAAGGTGGGCGAACCGGGAGGGCGACAACCGGACGCTCCCGGCGAGCGATTCGACGGTGTGCGGGGCTCCCGGGTCGGCCGCGAGCATCTCCTGGGCCCGGCGCACCCGCGGGTCGACACCCGGCGGCGGCGCGGTGGTGCGCGCGGCACCGGCGGTGAGCAGGACGACCTCCTCCAGCGCGCACAGGGCGAGCTCGCGGGCCGCGGTGCCGTGCGCCACGGCGACCTGCTCCCGGTCGGCGTCGGAGGCGGGCGGCGCCCCGGTGCCCGTCCAGCGGGCGTCGGTGAGCATGCGGTGGAAGGCCGCCTCGATCCGGGCGGATGAGCCGGGCGGAGTCGGGCTGACGACGTACATGCCGTCGCCGACGTCGTACGGGCGCAGCCAGGCGGGCCAGGACGGTCTGGCCTGGCAGTGCACCCACCAGAACCGCCAGTGCGGGGCGCCCGGTTCGACGCCGTAGTCGTGCCGGACGCCCGGGGCGAGCACGACCAGGTCCCCCGTGCCGGCCCGCGCCTGCGCCGATCCCTGACGCAGCCGGCCCTGTCCGCCGGTCGTCCAGGTGAACAGCCAGCTGTCGGCCCCACGGGGCCGGTGCACGCCGTACCCGGGCATCTGGTCGAAGTGTCCGACCACGACCAGGCCCGGCGGCGGTGCCGGATCGCCTGGTGCGGCAGTCTCGGGCAATCCGTCAGCGGTCACGGGCATCCTCCTCGGGGACGCGTCGGCCTAGCGTGTGGTACCGAAGACACCGAACCGAGGAGCGGATGCATGACAGCCACGGACATCGGCTCGACCGGCGCTCCCATCCTGCCCGACGACGGGCCGCGGCAGTTCGCCGAGGACGGCTTCACCGTCGTGCGCGGGCTGTTCCGACACGACGAGATCGACCGGCTGTGTGCCGCGTTCGCGGCACTGCACGCGGCCGGACCGGTGCCCGGGCACTTCGAGCCGCGCGCGTCGGCGGATCCGCTGCAGCGGTATCCGAGGGTGATGCACCCGCACGAGATCGACGAGCTGTCGCGGGAGGTGCTGCTGGACGCCCGGCTGCGCGAGGTACTGGAGACCCTGCTCGGCGAGGAGGTGCTGGCCGCGCAGAGCATGTTCTACTTCAAGCCGCCCGGGGCGCGGGGCCAGGCGTTGCACCAGGACAACTTCTATCTGCGGGCGGAGCCGGGCACGTGTGTGGCGGCCTGGATCGCCTGCGACGTCATCGACCGGGACAACGGCGGCCTGGAGGTCGTCCCCGGCACGCACCGGATGGAACTGTTCTGCCCGGAGGAGGCGGACGCCGAGTTGTCCTTCGCGCGGGAGTACGTGCCCCCGCCGCCGGGCCTGTCGCCCGTACCCGTCGACATGGAGCCGGGGGACGTCCTGTTCTTCAACGGCAGCCTGGTCCACGGCTCTCAGCCCAACGGCACCGCCGACCGGTTCCGCCGCTCGTTCATCGGCCACTACGTCGGCCGTTCCACCGAGCGCATCGGGCACTACTACCGCACGCTGTCGATGAGCGGCGACCGGGTGCCGCTGCCGATGAGCGCGGGCGCGGGTCCGTGCGGCACGGAGTTCGCACCGCTCGGACCGCACTGAGCGAAGGGCTCAGGAGTGACCCTGGATCGGGTGCGGGGAGTAGGGCCGCGCCAGCTCCTCGATCTCCTTGTCGCTGAGTTCGAGTTCGACGGCCGCCACGGCGTCCTCGATGTGCTGCGCCCTGGCCGCGCCGACGATCGGTGCGGCCACCGTGTCCTGGTGCAGCAGCCAGGCCAGGGCCACCTGGGCGCGCGGGACGCCCCGGTCGTCCGCGATGCGGGTGACGGCCTCGACGATGGTGCGGTCGCCCTCCGAGTAGAGGCGGCTCCCGAATTCGTCGTTGGCGCTGCGCTCGGTGACGGTGCCCCAGTCCCGGGTCAGCCGGCCGCGGGCGAGCGGGCTCCACGGCAGGACGCCGACGCCCTGGTCCGCGCAGAGCGGCAGCATCTCGCGTTCCTCCTCGCGGTAGAGGAGGTTGTAGTGGTTCTGCATGGAGACGAACTTGGTCCAGCCGTGGCGTTCGGCCGTGTACTGCATCTTGGAGAACTGCCACGCGAACATCGAACTGGCCCCGATGTAGCGCACCTTGCCCGCCTTCACCAGGTCGTGCAGGGCCTCCATCGTCTCCTCGACCGGGGTGTGCGGGTCGTAGCGGTGGATCTGGTAGAGGTCGACGTAGTCGGTGCCGAGGCGGCCGAGGCTGTGGTCGATCTCGGTCATGATCGCCTTGCGGGACAGTCCCGCGCCGTTGGGTCCGGGCCTCATCCGGCCGTTCACCTTGGTCGCGAGGACGATCTCGTCGCGGCGGGCGAACTCGGCGAGGGCCCGGCCGACGATCTCCTCACTGGTGCCGTCGGAGTACACGTTGGCGGTGTCGAAGAAGGTGATCCCGGCCTCCAGCGCCTGCCGGATCAGCGGACGGGACGCCTCCTCGTCGAGGGTCCACTCGTGCGCGCCGCGGTCGGGCAGGCCGTAGGTCATGCAGCCCAGACAGATCCGCGAGACGTCCAGGCCCGTCGAACCGAGCTTCACGTACTGCATCGTTGCTGCTCCTGCCTTCGGGATGGGTACGAAGGGGAGAGTACGACTTCGCCCGTGCTCGAAGTCCAGCGGCGACTTCGGCAGCGTCGGCTTCCCGCCGACCGGCACCGTCCGGCTCACCCCAGCAGGTCCAGCGCCCGCTCCCACGAGAACTCCGGGCGCGTGCCGTCCTCTCCCGGGTCACCGGAGTACGGTTCGCCGAACCTCACGCCCATGGCGCGCAGCCGTACGAGACTGTCCCGGTAGGCGGGGTGGGCGGCGAGCGCGTCGGCGACGCACGGCAGGGCCGCCACGGGGACGCCCAGGCCGTAGGTCTCGCACAGCGTCGCCACGGCGAGGGTGTCGGCGAGCCCGGCCGCCCACTTGTTGACGGTGTTGAAGGTGGCGGGAGCCACCACGACGGCGTCCGGCGGCGGGAAGGGGCGCGGGTCGCCGGGGCTGCGCCAGGCCGAGCGGACCGGCCGCCCGGTCTGCGCCTCGACGGCGGCGGTGTCGAAGAAGCCGTTCATCGCGACGGGCGTCGCGATCACCCCGACCTCCCAGTCGCGTTCCTGGGCGGCGGTGATCAGCTTGCTGACGTCCGCCGCGATCTGGGCGGCGCAGACGACGACGTAGAGGAAGGGTTTCCGGTCCGGTCCGGTCATCCCGGAACCCTACTGAAGCCGCCTGCCGGAGCATCGCCGAGGCCGGACGCGGGGAGCGTCAGCCCACCGTCTCGGACACCGTGATGGCGCTGACGGGACAGGCCCGGGCGGCCTCCCGGACCATGGGGTCGCCGCCGCCGTCCTCCCGGTCGGGCAGGAGGGCGCTGTAGCCGTCGTCGTCCTGGGTGAAGACGCCCGGGGCGGCCAGGGCGCACTGGCCCGCACCGATGCAGACGTCCTTGTCGATGTCGATGTGCATGACCGGAGCCCCTTACCAGGTCACGGGGAGTTCCAGCATCCCCTGGATGGTGTCGCCGGGCTTGAAGGGGATCTCGTCCGCGGGGGCGGCGAGGCGCAGGCCGGGCAGTCGCTCGAAGAGCGTGTGCAGGGCGATCTCCAGCTCGGCGCGGGCCAGGTTCTGGCCGAGGCACTGGTGGATGCCGAAGCCGAACGCGACGTGGTGGCGGGCGGACCGGTGCCAGTCCAGGGTGTCGGGGTCGGTGTACACCTCCTCGTCGCGGTTGATGACCGAGGTCGCGAAGACCACGCCGTCGCCCGCCCTGATCGTCGTGCCCGCCACCTCGATGTCCGCGGTCGCCGATCGCAGCAGACCGTCGGCGATCGACAGCATCCGCACGAGTTCCTCGACGGCGGTGGGCACGAGTGCGGGATCGTCGCGCAACTCGGCCAGCCGCTCCGGGTGTTGGAGGAGTGTGTAGGTGCCGAGTGAGATCATGTTGGCGGTCGTCTCGTGGCCCGCGACCAGCAGGACGATCGCCAGGGAGATCGCTTCCTGGCGGTCGATCTCGCCGTCACGCAGCTGCCGGTGGACGAGTTCGTCCAGCACGCCGTCGCCGGGCTCGCGCTGTTTCTCCTTGCGGTCGATCAACTCGCCGACATACGACTCGAGTTGGTCGCGTGCGTCCATGGTGTCAGCGGGCGTCGGGCCGCGCAGCAGGCGCCGGGACTGCCCTTCGAAAAAGTCGTGGTCGGCGTACGGGATGCCGAGCAGGGCGCAGATGACCGTCGACGGCACGGGCAGTGCGAAGGCGCTCACCAGCTCGGCGGGCGGCCCCTGGGCGATCATCGCGTCGATCCGTTCGTCCACGACCTGCTGGATGCGCGGGCGCAGTTCGGTGGCGCGTTTGAGGGTGAAGCTGGGGATCATCATCCGCCGCTGGGTGCGGTGCTCGGGGTCGTCGACGCCCAGCAGCGCGGTCTTCCGGTCCCGTACGGCCGCGAAGCGCGCCGAGAGCGCGGGGAATTCGGGCCGGGTCCGGTCGGTGGACAGGCGCGGGTCGGCCAGCAGGGCGCGGGCGGCGGCATGACCGCTGACCAGCCAGGCCGGGCGGCCGTCGAAGAGGGTGATCCGGGTGAGCGGCCGGGCGGTGCGCAGCGGATCGTAGGCGGTCGGCGGGTGGTAGGGACAGGTCCGGCTCTGGGGGAAGGCGACCGGTTCCGTTTCCGTCATGGCAGACCTCGCAGACGAAGGGTGCGGCGTGCGGATTCATTAGATGCCCCGGGCACCTAAGGGTCGACGAGAAGTTCGGCCAGATCGGTGGCGAAGGCGATATGGCCGGGGATCACCGCTCCCCGGGCGCACATCGGACGGCCGGATTCACCGTCCGGCCGGGGACCGTCGTCGCACCTCGGAAATTCGGTTGTCCCCGCACGGCCGCCGCCCCCAGGATCTGGCCATGCTGAAAACCGATGCCCCGCTGCCGCCGACCGCCACCGCCGTTCGTCCGGTGCGCGTCCAGCAGCAGCCCGGCCGTCCCTGGAGGCCCACGCCTGCGCGCTCATGACCGCCGCGCTCGTCGCGGGACTGCTCGCGGGGTACGGCATCGCCGTCCCCGTCGGCGCGGTCGGCGCCTATCTGGTCTCCCTCACCGCTCGTACGTCCCTGCGGACCGGAGCGTGCGCCGCGCTCGGCGTCGCGGCCGCCGACGGGCTGTACGCGCTCGTGGCCACCCTCGGCGGCTCGGCCCTCGCCGGCACGCTGCGGCCGGTGCTCGGGCCGCTGCGCTGGGCCTCCGCCCTGGTCCTGGTGGCGCTGGCGGCCCTGGGCGCGGTCACGGCCCTACGGCAGTACCGCGGCCACCGGCTCACCACCCGTGTCGACCCCCCTCCGCCGAGCCCCGCCCGGGCCTTCCTGGCGCTGCTCGGGATCACCCTGCTCAACCCCACCACCGTGATCTACTTCGCCGCCCTGGTGCTCGGCACCCGTGCCGAGGAGGCCGTACGGCCCCTGGAACAGACCGTGTTCGTACTGGCGGCCTTCGTCGCCTCCGCGAGCTGGCAGCTGCTGCTCGCCGGGGGCGGCGCCCTGCTGGGCCGGGCCCTGACGGGGTCCCGGGGGCGGCTGGCGACGGCGTTGCTGTCGAGCGGGGTGATGACGGCTTTGGCCGTGCGGATGCTGGTGGCTCCCTCGTGAGCGGGCCGAGCTGTCGTGCGGTGCGGCCACGCCCTTCCGTACGCGGTCGGCGCGGGCGATCAGCAGGAGAGCAACGGCCGGGACGCACTCTTCGGGACCATCGGGGAACGCTGTACGGATGAAAACCGTTCGTACCGGTGTTCAGCGCGGTACGGACGAGCCGTAGTCGACGACGATGGGACGGATGCCATGCCTCTCGAGGGCGAGTACGAACCCAGCCCGACGGAATGGGTGCGCAAGCAGGTCGAGGAGTACGAGAGCTCCGGCGGCACGAAGGGCACCACCATGATGGGAATGCCCGTCATCCTGCTCACCACCGTTGGTGCGAAGAGCGGAAAGATACGGAAGACACCGCTGATGCGCGTCGAGCACGAGGGGCGTTACGCCGCGGTCGCGTCCCTGGGCGGGGCGCCCAAGCATCCGGTCTGGTACCACAACGTCAAGTCCGATCCCCGGGTGGAACTCCAGGACGGTCCGGTGAAGCAGGACATGACGGCCCGTGAGATCACCGGAGCGGAGAAGGCCGAGTGGTGGGAGCGCGCGGTCGCCGCGTACCCGCCGTACGCCGACTACCAGAAGAAGACAGAGCGGGAGATTCCGGTCTTCGTGCTGGAGCCCTCGGACGGGAGCTGAATCTCCCGGAGAAAAACTCTCGCCCGGGGACGCATGGACCCGCGTCCGCCGGGCACCCGAGCCTCAGGCCCCGCCGCGTTCCCCCGTCGCGGCGGGGCTTTCCGCTGCCTCGACGGCGGGCCGGTCGGTCACGTCGAGGAAGATCTGGCCGGCCTCCGGGACGGTACTGGCGATGGACCGCTTGATGCGCACCGCGACCTCCTCGACCCGCTCACTGTCCAGTCCGGGCACCAGGTCGACGCGGGCCGCCACCAGAAGCGAGTCCAGCCCCATCTTCATCGTGAGCAGCGCCTCTACGCTGTCGATCTCCGGCTGCGCCTTCAGCAGCGCCCGGATCCTGCCGCTGGACTCCGGGTCGGCGGCCTCCCCGATCAGCTGGTCCCGTGCCTCGCGGCCGAGGCGGTAGGCCACGTAGACGAGCAGGGCGCCGATCGCCAGCGACGCGGACGCCTCCCACACGACCTGCCCGGTGACCATGTGCAGCGCCATGCCGATCATCGCGAGGGTCACGCCGAGCACCGCCGTGCCGTCCTCGGCGACGACCGTGCGCAGCGCCGGGTCGCGCAGGCCGTCCATGCCCCCGCCCTGCCTGCGTACCTGGTACAGGGCCCTGACCAGCGAGAGTCCCTCGGCGATGAGGGCGACGCCCAGCACGACGAGGCCCGCCACATACCCGCCGAGCGTCTCCTCCGCGCCGTTCCTGAGGGCCTCGATCCCCTGGAAGAAGGAGAAACAGCCGCCCATCACGAAGATCCCGACGGCCGCGAGGAGCGACCAGAAGAACCGCTCCTTGCCGTAGCCGAAGGGGTGGCGCCGGTCGGCGGGGCGGCGGCTGCGGCGCAGCGCGGCGAGCAGGAAGACCTCGTTCATGCTGTCGGCCACGGAGTGCGCGGCCTCCGACAGCAGTGCCGGCGATGCCGCGAGGAGCCCGCCGACGGCCTTCGCGACCGCGATCACGAGGTTGGCCGCGAGCGCCACCAGCACGGTGACGCGAGTCTTCCGGTCTGCCGTCTGTTCTGAAGATGTCCCTGTCACCTCCGCCGACTGCCCCGGTCGGTACGGCTCACACCGTGCCGTCGGCGGAAAACGGGGAACGCGTTCACCAGGGCAGCCCGACAGCGGGCAGCCGCAGAGCAGGGAGGAAACATGGGTGCCGGGGACGACGGCAACAGCGCGTACGGCAAGAAGGCCTTCACGCGGTCCAAGAGCCACTTCTCGGACCGGATCACCGCGGACGGCCGGGACGGCTGGCCGGTGGAGGCGGGCCGCTACCGGCTGGTGGCGAGCCGCGCCTGCCCGTGGGCGAGCCGCTCACTGGTCTCCCGGCGCCTCCTCGGCCTGGAGGACGCCCTGTCCCTCGCCGTCGCCGACCCGATCCAGGACGACCGCAGCTGGCGCTTCACCCTCGACCCCGACGACCGCGACCCGGTCCTCGGCATCCGCTACCTCAGCGAGGCCTACGACCGGCGGGAGACCGACTACCCGGGTGGCGTGAGCGTGCCCGCGATCGTGGACGTGCCGAGCGGGAAGCTGGTCACCAACGACTACCAGCGCATCACCCTGGACCTCGCCACCGAGTGGACGGCCCTGCACCGGGAGGGCGCGCCCGACCTGTATCCGCAGGCCCGGCGCGACGAGATCGACGCGGTGATGGCGGACGTCTACCAGGACGTCAACAACGGCGTGTACCGGGCGGGCTTCGCCACCGACCAGGAGGAGTACGAGGCCGCCTGCGCGGACGTCTTCCGCCGACTGGACCTGCTGACACCCCGGCTGGCCCGGCAGCGGTACCTGGTCGGCGACACGATCACCGAGGCGGACATCCGGCTGTTCACCACGTTGGTCCGCTTCGACGCCGTCTACCACGGCCACTTCAAGTGCAACCGCTGGAAGCTGGCCGAGAACGAGGTCCTGTGGGCGTACGTCCGCGACCTGTACCAGACACCGGGCTTCGGCGACACCGTCGACTTCGACCACATCAAGCGGCACTACCACCAGGTGCACACCGGCATCAACCCGACCGGCATCGTGCCCCTCGGGCCGGACCTGTCGGGCTGGCTGACACCCCATCACCGGGAGGAACTGGGCGGCCGGCCGTTCGGTGACGGGACGCCGCCGGGTCCGGTACCCGAGGGCGAGGAGGTCCCGGAAGACCACCGACCCATCCGCTGACCAAGGAGATTCACGTGGCCAAGAAGAAGAAGCTGCCCCTCGCCTACAAGCCCGTCGGCTTCGTGCTGGGCTGGACGAGCGGAACGCTGGCGGGACTGGCCTTCCAGAAGACCTGGAAGGCGATCCGACACGAGGACGACGCACCCGACGCCCTGGACCGGGACCGCGGCTGGGGAGAGATCCTGCTGGCCGCCGCGATCCAGGGCGCCATCTTCGCCGTCGTGCGCAGCGCGGTGGACCGCACCGGCGCCAAGGCCATCGAACGCTCGACCGGCGTCTGGCCGGCCGACGGCAAGGGCGGCCGGGACTGACGGCGGCCCGCGGTGACGCCCGGGCGGGGCTCGTCCCCGCCCGGGCGGCTCGGTCTGTTCGTACGGGGCTCAGCCCTGTTTGGGTGCCGTCGACGGGATCAGGCGCAGCGTGAAGGAGTGGCCGGCCGGATCGGCGTAACCGCGTTCCTCGTACGGTCCGGCCGCGTCCTTGGTCTCCAGGGGCCGCCCACCGAGCCCGATCACCTTGCGCTCCGCCTCGTCCAGGTCCTCCACCACGAAGTCGATGTGGGCCTGGAGGGCGTTCTCCGGGCGGGGCCAGCTCGGCGGCGTGGCGTTCACGTCGCGGCGGAAGGCCATGCACATCCCGTCGGCACTCCTGATCTCGACCCGGTTGGCACTCTCGTGCGTCTGCTCGGCGCCCAGCAGCTCCTTGTAGAACACGGCGAGCTTCTCGGGCTCGGCGCAGTCGAGCACGACCACGCCCGCTTTGACCAGTGCCATGTCTCCTCCGAAGGTCCGGGGCGCGGAACGGTGGTGTCCCGCCGCCCTGTACCTAGCGGATATCCCGACCTGGCCGATTCAGTCGGCCGCCGGGGTCAATCCCCCGCAGGCGGGGGCGCGTTGACACGTGTGGGAGGGGAGGGAGTATACGCAGCTCAACTGGCCTGTGCAGTAACGGACATCACGGCCAGGTCACGGTGTAGATCATTTACGCTCTGGGCAGCCTCGTAGCGCTTCTCGGTTCAACTTTCGGCCATGGAAGTCCAGTTCGAGTGCTCGGGCGGTCGTCGTGACTGCCCGCTCGCAGGGGCGGGGGGCTCTGCGTCACGTCTCCCGAAAGGAAGCACATGCCTCAGGACGTCCGGTTCGACCTGCCCTTCGACACCCCCGTCAGCGAACACCTGGAGTACGCCCGGGCGCGACATCTGCGCTGGATCTGGGACATGGGCCTGGTACGCAGCCTGGCCGGGTTCGAGGAGTACAAGTCCTGGGACCTGCCGCAGGCCGCCGCCCGCACCTATCCGCACGCCTCGGCGGACGACATGGTCGTCCTGATGAACTGGTTCTCGCTTGCCTTCCTCTTCGACGACCAGTTCGACGCGAATCAGCCGGACCGCGCGGACCGCATAGCCGAGGTCGCGCGCGAACTCATCGTCACACCGCTGCGGCCGGCGGGAATCCGCCCCCGGGTGGTCTGCCCCATCACGCTGGCCTGGGCGGAGGTCTGGAGCCATCTCTCCGACGGCATGTCCCTGACCTGGCGGACCCGGTTCGCGGCCTCCTGGGGGCGTTTCCTCGTGGCCCACTGCGAGGAGGTCGACCTGGCGGCCCGTGGCCTCGCGGGGACCCTGGGGCTCGACGAGTACGCCGAGTTCCGGCGCCGTACGGTCGGCATCCACCACAGCATCGACGCGGGAGAGCGCAGCCGCGGCTTCGAGGTGCCGTCGCAGGCGATGGCACATCCGGTGATGGAGCGGATGCGCGATCTGGCCGCGGACACCATCGGGTTCATGAACGACATCCACTCCTTCGAGCGCGAGAAGCGCCGGGGCGACGGTCACAACCTGATTGCCGTGCTGCACCGCGAGCGGTCCTTCTCGTGGAAGGAGGCGGCCGCCGAGGCCTACCGCATGACGACCGCCTGCCTCGACGAGTACCTGGAACTTGAGGCCCGCGTCCCGCGGATGTGCGACGACCTCGGCTTCGACGAGGACGAGCGGGCCCGGGTGCGGATGGGTGTGGAGGCCATCCAGCACTGGATCAACGGCAACTACGAGTGGGCGCTGGTGTCGGGCCGCTACTCGGCGGCCAAGGACGGTCCCACGGCCGCCGCCGAACTGGCCGGACGGGGCTCGGTGGACGACCTGCTGGCCGTCTGACGGGACAGCGCTGCCCGGTCGGGGGTCCGACCGGGCAGCGGGAGTGCGCGGAACGCGCGCCCTACACGGGGAACTCGACCGGCAGGCTGTCCAGCCGGAACTCCCATGTGGAGGCGGTCGAGCCGAGCTCCTCCGCCGGTACGGCCAGACGCAGGCCCGGCAGCCGGTGCAGCAGGACGTCCACGCCGATCTCGATGATGGACTGGCCGATGCTCTGCCCGGGGCACTCGTGCGGGCCCGCGCTGAACGCGAGGTGCGACTGGTTGCCCTGGACGGAGACCCCCGGATCGGGCCGGACCTCCGGGTCGACGTTGCCCGGTGCGAGCCCGAGGACGAGCAGGTCGCCCTCCTGGATGTGGTGTCCGCCGAGTTCCAGGTCGGTGGCGGCGAAACGCCCCGGCATGACCGCCAGCGGCGGCGTGTTCCACATGACCTCCTCCACCACGGCGGAGATGTTCAGCTGACCGCTGACCAGGCCGGAGAGCCGGGAGGCGTCGGTGAGGACCAGTTCCAGCACCCGGGCCAGCAGGTTGCTGGTGGTGGTGTGCGCGGCGATCAGCACCAGACGCAGATGGCTGACGACCTCCTCCATGTCGAGTCCGGCGTGGTGTTCGAGCAGGGCGGTCGTGAAGTCCGAGCCCGGCTCGGACTGCTTGCGTTCGGCGAGTTCGCCGAGGATCTCGATGATGCGGTCGTTGTGGGCGAGTGCCCCCTCGCCGCCCTTGAGGACCTGGGCGCAGGACTCGACCAGGCTGCGGCCCTCCGCGGCGGGAAGGCCGAGGATGCGGGTGAGGACCAGCATCGGCAGGTGCTCGGCGTACTCCGCCACCAGGTCGGCCCGCCCGGTGTCCGCGAACGCGTCGATCTGCTTGTTCGCGAAGTGCGTGACGTGCCGCCGGATCCCCCGGCCCGCCGCCGCCTGCAGCCCGTCGGTGACGGCACCGCGCAGCCTGCGGTGCGGTTCGCCGTCCTGGGAGACACAGTCGGGGCGCCAGCCGACCATCGGGATCAGCGGTGAGGTCTCCTCGACGCGGCCGTCCAGCCAGTCCCGCCAGATCCGGGCGTCCCGGCTGAACTGGCGGGGGTTGTCCAGCACCCGCCGGTTGTCGCGGTAGCCGAGGACCAGCCAGGCGGCCACGTCGCCTTCGAGCAGGACGGGGGCGACGGAGCCGTGCTCCTTGCGCAGCCGCTCGTAGATGCCGTGCGGGTCGGTCGCCGCCTCCGGACCGTACAGCCGGGCGGGATCGGTCCCGCCGTGGGCGACGGGGCAACCGCGCGGGGCGTCGGTGCCGTCTAAGGTCTGATCGTTCATCGGGGCTCCAGTGCGACGGCGGAGCGTTCCTTCAAGTGACGTATCAGGGCCACGAGTACGTCACGGCTGGAGGCCCGGTCGCGGGCGTCGCAGGCCACGATCGGGGTGTGCGGGGAGATGTCCAGGGCGTCCCGGATCTCTTCGACCGGGTGGTTCCTGGAGTCGGGGAAGACGTTCAGGGCGATCACGAAGGGGACGTTCTGCCGCTCCATCTCCTCGATCGCCCGGAAGCTGGAGGCGAGGCGGCGGGTGTCCACCAGGACGACCGCGCCGAGCGCGCCCTTGAACAGGCCGTTCCACAGGAACCAGAAGCGCTCCTGGCCGGGCGTGCCGAACAGGTAGAGCACCAGCTTCTCGTTGATGCCGATCTTGCCGAAGTCCAGACTGACCGTGGTCTCGGTCTTGTCGGCGACGCCGATGAGGTGGTCGTCGTCCGCGCTGGCCTGGGTGAGGGTCTCCTCGGTGGTCAGCGGCTTGATGTCGCTGACCGAGCGGACCATCGTGGTCTTCCCGGTCCCGAAACCGCCGGCGATCATCACCTTCACCGAGCGGGTGCCCCCGGCATCCGGCCCGCCGGGATGGTCAAAGCCTTTGAAGTCCACTGAGTACCTCCTCAAGGAGCGCGAGGTCTGGCCCGCGACCGGCGTCGTGCGCCGGAATGGGGTCACGGGCTTCGACGCGGCCTGCCTCGAGCAGATCCGCCAGCAGCACCGCGAGAATGTTGAAGGGCAATCCGAGATGGGCGCCGAGTTCGGCCACCGACAACGGATCGCGGCAGCGCCGAAGGATCTCCTCGTGCTCGTGCTGCATACCCGGTACGGGGGCGGTGCGGGAGACGACGAGGGTCGCCACGTCGAGACTCGACGCCGAACCGCCCGGTCCGCTACGTCCTCCGGTGAGGACGTAGTAGCGCTCGAGACCGGACGGGTCCGTGGGCCGGCGGGGAGCACTCATCCAGAGTGCTCCTCCAGGCGCGGAGTGGTGCCGAGGAGCTCACCCATCCGGCGGGCCAGGTCCCTCATCTGGTGTCCGAGCAGCCCCTGGTCGAGGCCTTCCCTGGCGAGGACGCCGAGGTACGTCTCCACGCCGGCGCGTACCACGAAGAGGTGACCGCCGTCGACCTCGATCATCGCCAGCCTGAGCTGCCCCGCGTACTTGGGGAACTGCTCGGCGACCGGCTGGGCCAGCGCCTGCAGCCCGGCCACCACCGCCGCGAATCGGTCCACGTCGTCGGGGTCTTCGGCGCCGAAGGAGGTGATTGCCTTGCCGTCGCTGGAGGCCACGAGGGCGAAGCGGATCTCCGGGATGGATTCCACCAGATCGCGCAGCGCCCAGCTCACGTCGGTTCCCTGTTGCGTCATGGGACTAGTCGCTCTCTTCAGTGCGGTGCTCTGCGGACTCGCGGCCGTCGGCCGTGCCGGTCGCCTCGACGGACTCGCGTCCGGCGGTGGCGAAGGCGGCCAGGCCGGTGAAGGACGCGTCGGGCGGAACGGCCATGACGCCGGTCTCCTCGGTCCGCTCGGCGCGCTCGGCCGGCTGGTGCCGCTCCGACTCGTTCCGCTTGCTCCTTCGTTTGGGCAGCCCGCCGGGCGTGGTGTCCGCGGTGTCGGTCTCCTCCGCCGTGGCTGCCACGCCGACCGGGACCTGGGCCGAAGCGGCCGCGGCGGCCTGGGCCACCGGTGCCGTGGCCGCGGGGGTGACCGCGGGCAGCTGGCTGAAGTACTTGTGCGGGACCACGACCACCACCGAGGTGCCGAGCCAGGGGGAGTCCGCGAAGGTGACGCGGATGCCGTAGCGGCGGGCGAGGGCGCCGACGACCCGCAGGCCGAGGTTGGCGTCCTCCGAGACGCCGCCGAGGCCCGGTCCGGCCCCGGTGCCCGCGAGGGCGTTCTCGGCCTCGCGCTTCTTCTCCTCGCTCAGCCCCTTGCCGGAGTCCTGGATCTCGATGCCGACGCCGTTGGGGACCTCCTTGCCGGAGACGACCACCGGCTCGGTGGGCGGCGAGTAGCGGGCCGCGTTGTCCAGCAGGTGGGCGAAGATCAGCGTGAGGTGGTCGACCAGACCGCCGTCCACGCCGAGTTCGGGCAGGTGGCGCACCTGGACACGGTGGAAGTCCTTGATGCGGCCGATGCCGCCGCGCACCACGCTCAGCAGACGCTGCGGCTCCTGCCACTGCCGGCCGGGCCGGTCCGAACCGCCGAGCACGCCGATGCTGGCGGCGAGACAGTCGGCGGGGCCGATCTCCTGGTCGAGCTCCATCAGGCCGCGGGCGACGGCCGGCAGCCGGCCGTGCTCGCCCTGCATCTCGTGCAGGCGACCGCGGAGCTTGCTGGTCAGCACGTGGATGCGGTTGCCGATACTGATGACGGCCTGCTCGGCCGAGGTGGAGCGGTTGAACTCCTCCTCGACACCGATCAGCGCGGTCCTGAGGATCTTGCGGAGTTCGGCCTGGAGGTCGGCGCTGACCTTCGCGCACTGGTTGGTGCTGGGCAGCAGGTCGTCGATGGCGTCGCCGTCACGCAGGCGCTTCAGGGCGTCCGGCAACTGCTCGCCGGCGAGGCGGGCAACCGCGTCCTGCTGGTGCGTCAGCTGCTCCTTCCAGACCTCGGCCTGGTCGGCGAGCTGCGACTCGTAGGACGTGGCCTGGTCGGCGAGCCGTGCCTCGTACGCGGAGGTCTGCTCGGCGAGCCGTGCCTCGAACGTCCGTGACTGCTCGACCAGTTGCACCTCATAGGCGCCCGCCTGGTCGGCGAACTGCGCCTCCTGGGCGGCCCGCTCGGCCGAGAACTTGCGCTCCAGGCCGGCGACATGCTGCTGCCACTGCTGGGAGTGCTCGGCCTGCGAGGTGCGGAAGGAGCCCTCCGTCCGGCGCAGTTCGGTCCGGGCGCGGAGCAGGAGACGAACGCACACGGCGCTGGCTGCCGTCGCCGCGACGCCGGCGACGGCGGCGGTTATTCGCTCCGAGCTCATGAACGTGGCGGCAACCGTCCCGCCTCCTAAGGCCAGCGGCATCAGCCACCAGCTGTACCAGGCGACAGGGGCCCGCGCCGCCGGGGGCGGAGTGGCGAGTTCCATCTGCATCCTTCGAAGCAACACGATCCAACAAGGGGGGTGTTCAAGTTCAAGAGGGGACCGCACTCATGAGTACGCACCACGCGACGACCGATCGAAATCGCGTCAACTCGCAGCGCCGAACCGGAGCTTATCGGGTTTGATGCTGAAAGGATCAAACGCACCCGCCTGGCGGAGGTGAGGGTTCCATCACTCTCCGAACAAGAACCCACACATCGACAAATCCCTTTACGTACCTACGGGGTTGCCCCCCACCGCCCGTCGCAGTCCGACTTCTTGGACAGGTGTCCAGCTATAGTGGACACCCGTCCAAGAAACAGAGGAAGCGACTCATGGAGATCCTGGCGAGTGTGCTGGTCGGTCTGGTGGCCGCCCTGCACGTCTACATCCTGGTGATGGAAGTGTTCCTGTGGCAGAAGAAGCCCGGCAGGGCGCTGCACGGGTTCGACCGGGAGATGGCCGCGGCGACCGCGCCGATGGCCGCCAACCAGGGGCTCTACAACGGGTTTCTCGCGGCGGGGCTGGTGTGGGGGCTCATCGCCTCGGATCCCACCGGCTTCCGTGCGCAGGTGTTCTTCCTGGTCTGTGTCGTGGTCGCCGGCGTCTTCGGCTCGGTCACCGCGAACCGCCGCATCCTGTTCGCGCAGGCACTGCCGGGCGCGCTCGCCCTGGGTGCCGTCCTGTTGGCCCGGTGAGCCGGGACGCCCCGCAGGACCCGCGGGCCGCGCGCACCCGGGCGCGGCTGCGGCAGGCCCTGCTCGACGAGTGCGCCGAGCGGCCCCTCGCGGAGGTCGGCGTGGCCGCGCTGGTGCGCCGCGCCGGGGTCGGACGGGCCACGTTCTACGTCCACTACGACGGCCTGGAGGCGCTGGCGGTGGACGCCTGCGCGGACGTCGTGCGCGAGGCCGTGGACGCGCTGCACGCCTGGCGCGGCCGGCCCGACCCGGTGCACGCGCCGCCCGCGCTGGCGGAGTTCTTCCACTCGCTCGCCCCGCGGGCCGCGCTGTACCGCGTGCTGCTGACCCCGGGCGGCGGCGGCCCGCTGGGCCGGGTGCTGCACCGGGATCTGCGCGCCTACAGCCTGCGCGAGCGGGAACTCGCGGGCGCGGCGGACGCCCCGCTGGTCGCCTCGGCCGTCGCCGCCACCTTCGCCGGGGTCCTGGCCGACTGGCTGCACGGTCTTCTCGAAGCCGACGCCGGCGAGATCGCCGACCAGGTCTGGCGGTTGCTGGTCGCCCTGCACGCGAGCCGGTGAGGGGTCACTTGCAGGCCACTCCCCGTTCGGCCAGGGGCCAGGCCTCCACGCCGTCGGGGGTGCGGACGTACGCCCTGGACGGATCGTCCGTCAGCCACAACTCCCGCTCGTGCAGGCGGTATCCGGTGTCCCGGGCATCCTCGGGCATGAGCACGTCCCCGTCGTACGGGGCTGTGAGCAGGTCCCTGTCGAACACTCCGTCGGGATCGCGGACGTACTGCCGGCTGTCCTCGCCCCGGCCCAGTTGCAGGAAGTGCGCGCTCTGCCAGTCACAGTGTTCCGGACCGGCGCTGCTGCTCACGGTGGTGGTGGGGATCCGCTTCCCGCTCCGGTCGGTCCAGATCTCGAACTCCTCGGAGTCGGTGAAACTCGCCGGGAGCTCGGCCGGATCGCAGGAGGCGTTGGTCTCCGGGCCCCAGCCCGGCCGGTTCTTGTGGTCCTTGGCGACGACGACGGCCACCTTGGTCCTGCCCGCCACGTCGTAGGAGTAGAGGACGCGGCCGTTCTCCTCGCGCTCCTGGCGGTAACCGGACCGGGGGACCTCCGGCTGCTCGATGTCGAAGTACAGCTTCAGCCCCTCCTCGGGGGTCGAACCGCCGTCCCCCTTGCTCCACGTCTCGCCCTGGCCGCCCGAGTAGACCTCCCCGTCGCACTCCAGCGCCCGGCCCGCGGCGCCCGACTCGATGAGCGCGGCTTGCTCGGTGCTCTCGTCCAGGTCCTTCGTGGGCAGGTACAGCGGTCCGCTGTAGGGCGTGGCCGGGGCTGTGCCCTCGACCACCGGGTCCGCGTCTTCCCCGGCACCGCACCCCACGGCCGCCGTCGTCGCCAGCACCGACACAGCCACCGCCACAAGCCTTCTACGCATGCCGCCCCCGTCTTCGTCCGCCGTTCTCTGATCTTCCGACGCGGCAGCCGTACGGAACGTTCAGCGGGCCGCCGACTGGAACGTCCGCCGGTACGCCTGGGGCGAGACCCCGATGGAGGCGTGCAGGTGCTGGCGCAGGGAGGCGCCCGTGGCGAAGCCGACCCGTCCGGCGATCTGGTCCACGGACAGGTCGCTGCCCTCCAGCAGGTGCCGGGCACGGGCCACGCGCTGCTGGATCAGCCAGCGGCCGGGGCCGACCTCCTCGTTGAAGCGGCGGGCGAAGGTGCGCGGGCTCATCCGGGCGTGGCCGGCATCCGCGTTTTCCTGGGCGTGAGGAAACCCGCCCCCGCATCCCCGGACCACGGACACGACCCGTGCCGCCCGGGCGCGGAGTGAACGCGGGAAACCAGAACGCCCAACACCGTTCGGGGCGTTCGGCCGAGCATGGGTTCTGGCAACAGGACTCACTCCCGCTCAGTCTCTAGGAACGGTACGCACCCTCCAGGGCCAGCACCACGACCCGCTCGATCCGCTCGCCCCGTTCGATCCGTTCGATCCGCTCCACATCCGCCATGGCAGGATTCTATCGAAGGTTGGCAATCATGCCATTTCCCGGAGGGGCGGCTCCCGGCAGGCTGGTTCACCATGAGCACTGTGAACACTGCGAAGACGATGCGAGCCATCAGCCAGGACGTCCTCGGCGGTCCCGAGGTCCTGAAGGAAGTGGAACTGGACCGCCCGCGGCCGCGCCCGAATGAGGTCCTGGTCCGGGTCCGCGCCGCCGGCCTCAACCCCACCGACTGGAAGCACCGGGCGACCGGTGGCTTCTTGGGCGAGCCGCCCTTCGTACTCGGCTGGGACGTCTCCGGCGTGGTCGAGGCGGTCGGCATCGGTGTCGCCACGTTCCGGCCCGGCGACGAGGTGTTCGGCATGCTGCCGTACCCCTTCGGCGGCGGCTCGCACGCCGAGTACGTCATCGCGCCGGTCCGCGCCCTCACGCACAAGCCGTCCGTCATCGACCACACGCAGGCGGGCGCGCTGCCGCTGGTGTCCCTGACCGCGTGGCAGGCCCTGGTCGAGAACGCGGACCTGCGGCCGGGGCAGCGGGTGCTGGTCCACGCGGCGGCCGGCGGGGTCGGGCACGTGGCCGTGCAGATCGCCAAGGCGCGGGGCGCGTACGTGATCGGCACGGCGAGCGCGGGCAAGCACGACTTCCTGCGCGAGATCGGCGCGGACGAGGCGATCGACTACCGGCAGACGGACTTCGCCGAGGCCGTGAACAACATCGACGTCGTCCTGGACACGCTCGGCGGTGAGACCTCCGTGAAGTCGCTGCGCGTGCTGCGGCCGGGCGGGATCGTGGTGTCGATCCTGCCGGTCGGGTCGGACGACTTCCACGAGGAGGCGGAGCGGCTCGGCGTACGGGCCCTCAGGATGCTCGTCGACGCCGACCGGGCCGGGATGCGGGCGATCGTGGACCTCGTGGAGCAGGGGAAGTTGAGGGCCACGATCGCGGGCACCTTCCCGTTGGCCGATGCCGCCGAGGCGCATGCGCTGGGCGACACCGGCCGGACCACGGGGAAGCTGGTCCTCACGGTCGACTGACGCAGGGGGTCAGAACGTGAGCACGGGCTTGATCGCCTTGCCCGCGCGCATGTCCTGCACCGCCTGGTCGATGTCCGCGAACGGATAGGTGCTGATCAGGCGGTGCAGCGGGAGCCGCCCCTCCTTCACCAGCCGGACCAGGGCGGGGATGAAGGTCTGCGTCTCGGCGTCGCCGAGGGTGAGGCCGACGACCTGCTTGCCGCCGAGCATCCCGTTGACGTCCAGGGCGACCTCGGTGCCGAACGCCGGGGCGCCGACGATGACCAGGGTGCCGCGGGCGGCGAGCGCGTCGACGCCCTGGCGCAGAACGGCGACGTTGCCCGTGGTCTCGACGATGCCGTCCGCACCCTGGCCGCCGGTGATCTCCGCGAGGGCCTCGCCGAGGTCGGTCTCACTCGCGTCGACGGTGTGGGTGGCCCCCAACTCCCTTGCGAGAGACAGGCGTTCCCCTACCCGGTCGACGGCGACGACGTTGGTGGCGGGGCTGAGGGCGGCGGCCATCACGGCCGAGAGGCCGACGGCCCCGGCGCCGAGGACGACGACGGTGGAGCCGGTGGCCGGCTTCAGCACGTTCCACACGGCGCCGACGCCGGTCTGGACACCGCAGCCCAGCGGGGCGATCGACTCCAGCGGTACGTCCGGGTCGACCTTGACCAGGCTGCGCTCATCCACCAGGGCCCGCTCGGCGAACGAGGACTGGCCGAAGAAGTGCCCGCCGAGGGTTTGCCCGTCGCGGCTGATGGTGCTGCTGCCGTCGGCCCGGCAGCCGCCTATCAGGTTCAGCGGCAGCCAGGTGGCGCAGTACGCGGGGTGGCCGCCCCGGCAGTTGCGGCACTCGCCGCAGGAGGTGAAGGACAGTACGACGTGGTCGCCGGGCGCGACACCGGTGACGGCCGAGCCGACGGCCTCGACGACACCGGCGCCCTCGTGGCCCAGTACGCCGGGCAGCGGGAAGGGCAGACCGCCGCTCGCCACACCGAGGTCGGTGTGGCACAGGCCGGTCGCCACCATGCGCACGACCGCCTCGTGCGGGCCGGGCTCGTCGAGCTGGACGTCGCTGAGCGTGAAGGGTGCCCCGCCGGACTCGACGACGGCGGCGCGGGTGGTGATGGACATCTGGGAACTCCCTGAAGGACGCGCTCAGTCGAGCGAGACGACGACGGACTTGACCCTGGTGTAGGCGGCGAGCGCCTCGGTCCCGTACTCGCGGCCGTAGCCGGAGTCCTTGACCCCGCCGAACGGGACGGCCGGGTCGAGCATCGCCCAGTCGTTGATCCAGACGATGCCCGCCTGGAGCCGTTCGGCGACGCGGTGGGCGCGGGCGAGGTTCGTCGTCTGGACGCCCGAAGCCAGGCCGTAGGGCGTGGAGTTGGCGAGCTGGACGGCCTCCTCCTCGGAGTCGAAGGGCTGCACGGTGAGGACGGGACCGAAGATCTCCTCCTGGACGACCCGGGAGTCGTTCGGCAGGTCGGCGATCACGGTGGGCGGGTAGTAGTAGCCGCCGTCGAGGTCGAGGCGTTCGCCGCCGCAGACGATGCGGCCGCCCTCCTTGCGGGCGAGCTCGACGTACTCCTCGACCTTCTTGAGGTGCTTCTCGCCCGCCATCGGGCCCACGACGGTCTCGGGCTGCCGGGGGTCGCCGACCGGTACGCCGGGGACGGCCTCGGCGAGGATGCCGAGCAGGGTGCTGTACACCGGGCGGGACACCAGCAACCGTGGGCCGCCCATGCAGAACTGTCCGGTGTTGAAGACGAAGCCCTTGATGACGGAGCCGACCGCCTTCTCCAGGTCGGCGTCCTCGAAGACGATGTGGGCCGCGTTGCCGCCGAGCTCCATGGTGACGGGCTTGAGGTTCTCGCCGGCGATGCTCGCGGCGTGCCGGCCGACGGCGGTGGAGCCGGTGAAGGCGATCTTGTCGACGCCCTTGTGCCTGAGCAGGGCCTCGCCGGCCACCGGGCCGGCGCCGGTGACGACGTTGACCACGCCGTCCGGGACGCCCGCCTTCTGCAGCAGCCCGGCCATGTACAGAGCGCTGAGCGGGGTCTCGTCGGCCGGCTTGTGGACCACCGTGTTCCCGGCGGCGAGCGCCGGGGCGATCTTGGAGCCGGCCAGGATGAGCGGGAAGTTGAAGGGCGTGATCGCCGCGACCACGCCGAGGGGTTCGCGCCGGGTGTACGCGAGGGCGTTCATGGGTGTGTCGCGGACCGCGCCGTCCAGGGAGTACGCGAGGGCGGCGAAGTGCTCGTAGTCGTTGGCCGCGTTCGTCACGTCGACGGCCTGGCACAGGGTGATGGGCTTGCCCACGTCCAGGCTCTCCAGCGCGGCGAGCTCGTCGGCGTTCTCGCGGATCAGCTGGGCGACCCGGTGCAGGATCCGGCCCCGCTCACGGCCGCTCATCCCCGACCACTTGCCGCTGTCGAAGGCCTCGCGGGCGGCGCGTACGGCCGCGTCCACGTCAGCTGCGCCCGCCTCGGCGACGGTGGTGACGACCACGCCCCGGGACGGGTCGACCACGTCGGTGCGCGCGCCGTCGGCGGCTTCCCGCCACTGCCCCCCGATGAACAGCTGTCCGGGTTCGATCTCGATGGTGGTCATCGCCACTCCTCAGCCTCATCGCCAAGATTTCAACCAACAGGATTCCTGTTGGTTCGCAGTCTCATTACAGACAGGTTTCCTGTCAATGCTCTAACCTGAAGTCATGCTCGACATCCAGGCAGCCAAGACACCGCCGTCTCTCCTCTACATGGTGAAGCAGGTGGAGCTGGTCGTGCGCTCTCACCTCGATGACCTGGTCAAACCCTCCGGGATCACCGCACTGCAGTACACCGCGCTCACCGTGCTGGAGCGACACGACGGACTCTCGGCGGCCCAGCTGGCCCGTGACTCGTTCGTCACCGCCCAGTCCATCGCCGATCTCGTACGGTCACTGGAGAACCGCGAACTCGTGCGCCGGGAGCGCAATCCCCGCAACCGCCGCGAGCTGCTCATCCTGCTGACCGACGCCGGCCGCGAGCTGCTCGCGCTGCACGAGGGGCCCGTGCGGGAACTGGAGGAGCGGATGGTCCGGGACCTGACGGCACACCAGTCCGAGCAGCTCCGCCAGGCACTCACCAAGGCCTGGCACGCCTTGTCGTAAGGCTCCTCCGCAATTCGAAGACATATGTCAATCGAACATGCTCAAATTCATTCCATCGGGGGTAACTTGCAGGGCGGGGAACGGATTTGCACCCACCCCTGCCGCTTGAGGAGCCGGTTGGAGGCGAGGTCGTCGTGGAGCAGGTACCCGCACCGCTCACCCGGCATCTGCGCGTCCACCAGAACCAGGGACACACGGTGCTGGAGCTCCGCGGGGAGATCGACATCGCCGCGGCGATGGAGATCATCCCGTACCTGGACCGGGTGACGGGGCGGCCCGACGTCCGCCTGGTCATCGACCTCAGCCGGGTCGAGTTCTTCGACTGCTCCGGACTGCGGCTGCTGTACCGAGCCCGCAGCCGGGTGCTGGACAACGGCGGCCGGCTGCTCCTGGTCTGCACGCATCCGCTCACCCTGCGGGTCCTGCGCGTCACCGGCCTGGCCCGGCTGCTGCCGCCGATGCCGACGCTGGACGCGGCCCTGGGGCAGCCGGAGGCCACGTCCGGCTCCGTGTGACCGCGGCTATTCGGTTCGCGGCGCGTCGAACAGGGCGCTGACGGACTCACCGTTGTGAATGCGGCGTACGGCCTCGGCGAGCGCCGGGGCGACGGTCAGGATCCGCAGCTTGTCCGTGCGCTCCTGCTCGGGGACCGGCACGGTGTTGGTGCACACGATCTCCAGTACGTCGGGCTGCTCGCCGATCCGCTTGAGCGCCCCGTCCGCGAACAGTCCGTGGGTGCAGGCGACCCTGATGGAGCGCGGCCCCAGCTCCCGCAGCCGCTCCAGGAGTTCCAGGACCGTACTCCCCTTGGCGATCTCGTCGTCCAGCACGATGACGTCCCGTCCGGCGACCTCGCCGATGACCGAGTTGATGCTGACCCGGTCGTCCGCGAACCGCTGTTTGGCGCCGGCCGCCACCTGGGCGCCGATCAGCCGGGCGAAGGCGGCTGCCTCCTTGGCGTTGCCGAGGTCCGGCGAGACGACGGTGGTGCGGGACAGGTCGTACTGCCGGAAGTGCACGGCCAGCTCGCGCAGCGCGTGCAGGTGGTCGACCGGGACCGAGAAGAAGCCGTGCACCTGCGGCGAGTGCAGCGTCATCGCCAGGACGCGGCTCGTGCCGGCCGCCACCATCAGGTCCGCGACCAGCCGCCCGCCCAGTGAGATACGGGGAGCGTCCTTCTTGTCGGAGCGGGCGTAGGAGTAGTGCGGCATGACGACGGTGATCCGCCCCGCCGACGCCCCGCGCGCCGCGTCGCACATCAGCAGGAGCTCCACGAGGTGCTCCTGTACCGGCCTGACCAGCGGCTGGATGAGGTAGACGTCCCGCTCCCGGCAGTTCGCCTGGAGCTGCACCTCCAGGCAGTCGTTCGCGAACCGGCTGACCCGGGTGGGACTGAGCGGCACTCCGAGATGCGCACAGACCTCCTGGGCCAGCTCGGGATGGGCACTCCCGCTGAATACCGCGATGTCTCGCACGACCTGCTCCTCGCATGATCATTCCGGCTGCCGGGGCTCATGCTACGGGCCGAGCGAAAACCGGTTGCGAACCGTCCACGGGCGCGAGCCATGATGGGGACGTCCCGGTTCCCTCACGTCAGGATCCCTCGCATGCGCCGACTCCTCGACAACCCCCAGCGCCCCTACTGGACGACGGTTCTCGAGGACACGACCACGCATGCACACCCTGAACATCGGAATTCTGGCCCACGTCGACGCCGGTAAGACCAGCCTGACCGAGCGGCTCCTGTTCGACCACGGCGCGATCGAGCGGCTCGGCAGCGTCGACGCCGGTGACACCCGCACGGACGACGGGACGATCGAGCGACAGCGCGGCATCACCATCCGCTCCGCCGTCGCCGCCTTCACCGTCGGCGACACACAGGTCAACCTCATCGACACCCCGGGGCACTCGGACTTCATCGCCGAGGTCGAGCGCGTCCTGGAAGTCCTCGACGGCGCGGTGCTGCTGCTGTCCGCCGTGGAGGGCGTACAGGCGCAGACCCGGGTCCTGATGCGGACCCTGCGGCGGCTGCGGCTGCCCACGCTCGTCTTCGTCAACAAGATCGACCGAGCCGGCGCCCGCTCCGACGCCCTGCTCGCCGACATCCGGCACCGGCTGACCCCGCACGTCGCACCGCTCACGGACGTGACGGGCATCGGTACGGCCCAGGCCCGTGCGGTGCCGCTCCCGGCCGGCCGACGGCTGGCCGAGGCACTCGCCGAGGTCGACCCGGACGTCCTGGCGGCGGTCGTGGACGGCCCCGAACCGACCCCGGACGACCTGCGCGAGGCACTGGCCGCGCGCACCGCCGACGGCTCCTTCCACCCCGTCCTCTTCGGCTCGGCCCTCGGCGGCCAGGGCGTCGCCCACCTGGCCGAGAGCGTGACCCGGCTGATCCCGCCGGCCCCCACGACGCCGGGCCGCGCACCACGCGGCACGGTGTTCGCGGTACGGCCCGGCCCAGGCGGCGAGCGGACGGCGTATCTGCGCCTCCACGAGGGTGAGGTGACCCGGCGCCGGCGCCTCACGTTCCTGCGGCGCGAGGCCGACGGCCGGACCACGGAGGTGACCGGACGGGTGACGGGCCTGGACGTCGTCGGCGGGGCGGAGCAGCTCACCGCCGGGAACATCGCGGCTCTGACCGGCGTCGCGGGCATCCGGGTGGGTGACCGGCTCGGCGACGGCCGAGGTGACCGCACCCCGCAGTTCGCGCCGCCGACGCTGGAGACCCTCGTCAGGGCCCGCCGGCCCGAACAGTCGACACCCCTGCGCTCCGCCCTGCTCGCCCTCGCCGACCAGGACCCGCTGATGCACGCCCGTCCGGCCGCCTCGGGCGCCACGGCGCTGCTCCTGTACGGCGAGGTCCAGATGGAGGTCCTCGCGGCGACGCTCGCCGACGACTTCGGGATCGAGGCCGACTTCGAGCCGGGCCGGGTCCGGTTCCTGGAACGCCCGGCCGGCCTCGGGGAGGCCCGGGACGAGCTGCCGTGGCACGACCGCACCCGCTACTGGGCGACGATCGGACTGCGCGTGGAGCCCGGCCCCCTCGGTTCCGGCGGGGTGTTCACGTACGAGACGGAGCTCGGCGCACTCCCCCGCGCCTTCCACCAGGCCATCGAGGAGACGGTCCACGCGAGCATGGCCGCCGGGCTGTGCGGCGCGTCCGTCACGGACTACCGGGTCACGCTGACCCGCTCCGGCTTCTGCGCGCCGCTCAGCACCGCCGCCGACTTCCGCGGACTCACGCCGATCGTGCTGCGCCGGGCCCTCGCACAGGCGGGGACCAGGCTGTACGAGCCGTACCACGCCTTCGAGGCGGAGGTCCCGCTGGACGCGCTGGCGCCGGTCACCGCCCAGCTGGCCGCCGCCGGAACCGAGTTCACCGGGACCACGGGCGGCGCCACGGCGTGGCTGATCACCGGTGAGCTCCCGGCCCGGCGGGTGCGTGAGGTCGAACTGCGGCTGCCCGGGCTGACGCACGGCGAGGGGGTGTGGTGGTCGCGGCCGTCCGGCGACCGTGAGCTCAAGACGCAGTAGCCCGATCGCCTACCAGGACACCGGCAGTCGGCTCGGACTGCGGGTCATCTGTCCCTCCCGCCACTCGATGGTCCCGGGGGTGAACGCGGCCCGCAGGCCCGGGAAGCGGGTGGCCAGGCGGTGCAGGGCGAGACCCAGTTCCAGGCGGGCGAGCCAGGCGCCCAGGCAGTGGTGGGGGCCGGCGCCGAAGACCACGCCGGGCGAGGTCAGAGGTGCGAAGAGGTCGGGCGGTCCCGGCGGGAAGACGTCGGGGTCGCGGCCCGCGGAGTTGGTCTGGACGGCGACCACACCGCCCGCCGGGATGGTCACACCGCCGATCTCCACGTCCTCGACGGCCCGGCGGATCAGGCCGGGCAGCACCCTGCCCTCGCTGAGCGGCACCGAGCGCAGCAGCTGCTCGACCGCGGTCGCCGCCGCCTCCTCGCTCTCCGCGAGTCCCGGCCAGGCCGCCCGCCCGTCGGTGAGGAGAAAGACGAGCATGTTGCCGAGTGCCGTCATGGTGGTCTCGTGTCCGGCCACGACCAGTCCCAGGACCAGGGTCACCAGCCGCCGTTCGTCGATCCCGAGCTCGTCGCCCGCCTCCACCAGCCCGCTGACCAGGTCGTCGCCGGGGTCCTTCCGCCGCTCGACGACCAGCCCCGCGGCGAAGGCACCGAACTCCCGCATGGCCAGGCCGACGTCCTCGGCGGTGTGCGCCCCGCCGGACAGGGCGTGGTCGGCCCAGTGCCTGATGCGCTCCCAGTCCGCGTCGGCCAGCCCCATCAGGCGGGAGACGACCGAGACGGGCAGGGCCCGGGTGAACCCCTCGACGATGTCGGCCGGCTGGGGGCTGCGCGCGAAGTCGTCGAGGAGGGACTCCACCACCGAGGCCACCCAGGGCCGCCAGCGGGCGATCGCCCGGGGTGTGAACGCCCGCTGGACCGTGCCGCGCAGCCGCTGATGGTCGGGGCCGTCCTGGTTGAGGAGGCCGTCGGGGGCGTCCAGCAGGTTCGGTACGACGAGCAGGGGCGGGGCGTCCTCGGCGCGCAGGGATCTCCGGTCGAACCGCGGGTCCATCAGCACCTGCCGTACCTCGGCGTACCGGGTCACGAGCCAGACCGGCGTGCCGGTGGCGAGGGTGACCTGGTGGGGCGGGCCGGGCTGGGGGAGGGTGACACGGTGCATGGGAGGAAGGGTGCGGGAGGTGCTGTCTGCGCTCATCCGGGTCTCCAGACGCGCCGGTCGGACGGGTTCTTCACGCTAGTGCGCCCTCCTTGCCTCCGTCAGCGGTGTCAATCGGCCAACGAGACGGTCTGCCAACGCCTTTGAGGGGAATTCGAACAGTAGGAAGGAGGGCCGTCGCCATGACGACTCCCATCAGGCGCGTGTCCACACGTATGCCGGGCTGGGCGAAGGCGGTGAGCGCCGTGGTGCTGGTGCTCGTCGTGTTCTTCGCCGGGATCCGGCTGAGCGTGCTGCCGGGTCTCAAGGACCTGTTCGGCACGGAGACGCACGACCGTTCGGGCCCCGCACTGCTCCAGTCCATCCAGGACATCAGCCGTTACGACGCCGCCTCCGGCAACTTCCAGATCGTCGTCGACCTGGAGAAGGACACCAAATACCTGCCCGACGCGATCCGCGGCTCCCGCACCCTGTACGTCGGGGCGGGCACCGTCGACGCCTACGTCGACCTCGGCAAGGTCGGCAAGAACGAGGTGACGGTCAACGAGGACCGAACGTCCGCCACCCTGCGGCTGCCGCACGCGCAACTCGGCAAGGCGTCCCTCGACGCCGACCGTTCCTACGCGGTCTCCAAACAGCGCGGTCTCCTCGACCGCCTCGGCGACCTCTTCTCCGACAACCCCAACAGCGAACAGGCCGTGCAGAAGCTCGCGGTACGGCACATCAGCGAGGCGGCGAAGGACAGCGAACTGACCAAGCGCGCCGAGACGAACACCACGAACATGCTGAAGGGCCTGCTGGGCTCCCTCGGCTTCAAGAAGGTGGAGGTCAGCTACGGCACCTGATCAGGCGCTTCGCATACCCGGCAGGGCGAGGGCGCCGAGCATCGTGGTGCCGACCGGCACTCGGGCCGGGTAGTCGCCGGCGTGCCCGGACCGCGGACGCCTGAGCGGCTGGGCCCGCCCCGGCACGGCGAGCAGCGCCGGTCGAGTGACGGCCGCGGCCGCGAGGCCCATGGCCGGCGCGGCCGCGGCGAGACCCAACAGGATGCCGACCGGGGTCCGGTGCACGAAGGCGACCACGGCGCCGCCGGACCCGGCTTCGTTCCCGGCGTGGGCCACCACGTCGGGACCGAAGCCGGGTGCGACGCCGACAGCAAGAGCCCCGCCGAGCAGCACCGCGGGCACGGCCGTCATGGTGTCCGGGATCCGGCGCAGCCGGCCGGGTCTCGGGCCGCTCGCCGAGCCGGTCGTCTCGAAGGGAAACGGCGGGCGGGTCGGCCCGAGGCTGCTCGGCCGCATTCTCGGCCGGTTCGCGGGTAACCGCCCTGTGACGCAGGCAGGTTGAAGACCGGAGGACCGCATGGCCCGTACAGCCTCAAGTCCACGTACCGCTTTTCGCCTGCGCTCCGCCAGGTCCGGCAGAGCCACGAAGCCGGAGAAGACCGCCGAGCCCGCCAACGGCAAGACGGGAAGAGGCAGCAAGACCGCCAAGGCCGGGCGTGGGTCGCGCTCGGCCCGGCGCGAGCGGCATTCGGTGCCTTTTCCCCTTCGTCTGCTGGCGATGCTGTGCGCTTTCGCGGTGATGGTGGCGTTCGCCGTCGTCCTGGCCCGGCTGACTCTGGAGCCCTCCCCCGCGTCGGAGGCGCTGACGCACACCAACATGCGGCCGGGGCGCTCCCTGCGGGCCTACCTGGACCAGCCGGCGCTGCGGGACGCCGTCAAGCAGATCGGCGGGAACCTGCTGCTGGGCGTCCCGTTCGGTGTGCTGGTGCCGGTCGTCGCTCCGCGGACCCGCGGAATCCTGCGGGTGCTCCTGCTGACGGCGACCGTCATGCTCCTGGTGGAGTTCGCCCAGGGCGCGCTGATCACCGGCCGGGCCTTCGACATCGACGACGTCATCCTCAACACGACCGGGGCGCTGGTGGGCTACCTCATGCTGGGGAGGCGGCTGAGCCGGGCCGTGCACAGCTGAGGCCGAAGGGGGAGGGCGGCGGGAGCCCGAGTGGGCCTCGCCGCCCTCCCCCTCCCAACTCCTCGTCCTGCTTCCTGATCCTGAACCTCGCGGTCGGCGGCCACCGGCCCGGCGCCCCCGACGGCTCCGCCGTCTTGCCCCGCTGCTGGGGGTGGACCACGTGTCGGTGACGACCGGCGGCACGGCCACCGGCGGCGCGATCAGAGGGCCGGCCGGCAAGTGCGTCGACGTGGCCGTGGCCGACTCCGCCGACGGCACTCCCGTACAGCTCTACGACTGCGACGGCAGCGCCGACCAGCAGGGGACCATCGGCACGGACGGCACGCTCCGCGCGCTCGGCAAGCGCCCGGACCTCACGGGCAACGGCACCACGGCCGGCTCGGCCGTCCACCTGTGGGACCGCACGGACGGCGCCGACCAGCGGTGGGCCGACTCCGCGGCCGGCGACGTCGTCGAGCCTCAGGCCGACAAGTGCCCCGACGTGACGGGAAACCGTTCGGCCGACGGCACCCGGCTGCGGCTCCGGACCTGCACCGGGGGCGCCGGCCGGAAGTGGACGGTCGGCTGAGCGGGTCGGTCAGTGCCGGGTCCAGGTGAACTTGTCGCCGCCCACCCAGCGCACCACGTCCGGATCGTCCAGGTCGTGGACGGTGATGCCGAAGGCGGCGGCGGCTTCCAGGACGTCGGTGACGGCCCTCGCCTCACCGACCACCTGGCCGTCGATCTCCACGATCCGGAAGGGCGGCGTGGTCGGCTGCACCCCGAGCACCAGGATCCGCGGGTGAGCGATGTAGGGGCTCTCGCTTTCGGTCATGTATAGAGCGTAGAGCGCGAGCCGTGGGAGAGCCGGGTTCGCGGCTCGCCGGACACGTCCCCGCAGCGGACGCCCCGGCCGTGGCGGACGCGGGCGTGGCGGACGCGGGCGAAGCCGGGACAGTCGCAGCAACCGTGCGCGGCCTCACGGGCGTGGTTTCAAGGACGGCGCCAGTCGTCGCTGCTCAGGTGCGAGCCGGCCTGCGGGCCCATCCGGAGCATGCCGCCGTCCACACTCCAGGAGGCGCCGGTGACGTACGAGGCGTCGGGGCCGGCGAGGAAGGCGATCACGGCAGCGACCTCGCGGGCGTCGCCGGGGCGGCCGAGCGGGACGCCGGGGCGGTCCTCGGTGTGCGGGTCGGTGTCCTCCTGGCCGGTCATGGGGGTGGCGATCTCGCCCGGTGCCACCGCGTTGACGGTGATGCCGTGCTCGGCGAGCTCCAGGGCCATGACCTGGGTGAGCAGACCGAGGCCGCCCTTGGCCGCGCAGTAGGGGGCGGCGCCGACCCGCGGCTGGTGTTCGTGGACGGACGTCACGTTGACGATCCGGCCGCCGCCGCCCTGCTGGATCATGTGCCGGGCCGCCTTCTGACCGCACAGGAACGGGCCGATCAGGTCGACGTCGATGACCTCGCGGACGTCGTCGAGTTCCAGGTCGAGGAACGGCGTCATGGTGCCCGTACCGGCGTTGTTGACCAGGACGTCGAGGCGGCCGAGCCGGTCGCAGAGCTCGTCGACGGTGTCGGCGGCGGTGGGCAGCCGGGTCAGGTCCATCTGGGCGACGGCGGCGCGTTGCCCGTGGGCACGGACCTCCTCGGCGGTCTCCTCGGCGCCCTTGAGGTCGCTGTTCCAGGTGATGCCGACGTCCATCCCCGCCCTGGCCAGGCGGACGGCGGTGGCCTTGCCGATGCCGGAGTCGGCGCCGGTGATCACGGCCACCTTGCTGCGGGGCTCGGTGGGGGCGGACATGACTGGCCTCCTCGTGAACGCGGGCGAGGGTGATGAGGCATCGCAGTACCCGGCCAGGTACCGGACAAACCGCCCGAGGGTCGGGCGGTCGCCCGTCTCGTCGTGCGACCCGCCTCGGCCTGGGGAACTCTTGAGGAGGAGGTGGCGATGGATCCCGTGGAGGCCCTGGAGCGGATCGGCTTCCTGCTGGAGCGGTCCCGCGAGCCGACGTACCGTGTGCGCGCCTTCCGGACAGCGGCCCGTGTGCTGGCCGCGCTGCCCGAGGGCGAGGTGCGCGAGCGGGCGGACGCCGGGACGCTGGAGTCGCTCAAGGGCGTCGGCCCGAAGACGGCGCAGGTGGTGCGCGAGGCGCTGGACGGCCGGGTGCCCGGCTACCTCGAGAAGCTGGAGGGCGAGGCCGCGTCCCCGCTGACCCTGGGCGGGGAGCGGCTGCGGGCGCTGCTGCGCGGGGACTGCCATCTGCACTCCGACTGGTCGGACGGCGGCAGCCCGATCGAGGAGATGGGCCGGGCGGCGGCGGAGCTGGGCCACGAGTGGGCGGTGCTGACCGACCACTCGCCGCGGCTGACCGTGGCACGCGGGCTGTCGCCCGAGCGACTGCGTCGGCAGCTGGAGGTGGTGGCGGAACTCAACGAGACGTGGGCGCCGTTCCGCCTCCTCACCGGCATCGAGTGCGACATCCTCGACGACGGCTCGCTCGACCAGGAGCCGGAGCTGCTGGAACGGCTGGACGTCGTGGTGGTGTCCGTGCACTCCAAGCTGCGGATGGACGCCCGCTCGATGACCCGCCGCATGGTGGCCGCCGTACGCGATCCGCACGCGGACGTCCTCGGGCACTGCACGGGGCGGCTGGTGACGGGACGGGGGCGGCCCGAGTCGCAGTTCGACGCGGACGAGGTGTTCGCCGCGTGCGCCGAGTCCGGTACGGCCGTCGAGATCAACAGCCGGCCCGAGCGGCTCGATCCGCCGCGGCGGCTGCTCAGCCGGGCCCTGGCCGCGGGCGTGCTGTTCTCCGTCGACACCGACGCGCACGCGCCCGGCCAGCTGGACTGGCAGATCCACGGGTGTGCGCGGGCGGAGGAGTGCGGGGTGCCCCCCGAGCGCGTGGTCACCACCTGGTCCATGGAGGAGCTGCTGGCCTGGAGCCGGGAGGACCGGGTACCGGACCGAGTGGCGATGCCCTGACGTGGTACTCGTGCGCCGACAGAGCACAGGAAGGGACGGACGAATGGTGGAACGGGCGGCCGTGTTCGACGTCGACGGGACCCTCGTCGACACCAATCACCTCCACGTCACGACCTGGTGGGAGGCCTTCCGCCAGACGGGCCACCGGGTGCCGATGCACGCCGTACACCGGGCCGTGGGACTCAGCTCCACCGACCTCATCGCCCATCTGCTCGGCGAGGACCGGGACAAGGACCGGGACGCGGAGCTGAGCGCCGCCCACAAGGCCCTGTACGGCCAGTACTTCGACCGGCTGCCCGCGCTCCAGGACGCCGGGCGGCTGCTGCGGCGACTGGACCAGCGGGGTTGGAGGGTGGTGCTCGCCACCTCGGCGAGCGGCGCGGAACTGGACGCCCTGCGGCGTGCGATCGGGGCGGACGACGCGATCGCCGCCACCGCGAGCGCCGACGACGTGGCGGAGGGCAAGCCCGCGCCCGAGCCCGTGGAACACGCCCTGGAACTGGCCGAAGTGCCCGCCGAAGGGGCCGTGTTCGTCGGCGACACGGTCTGGGACATGCGTGCGGGCACCAGGGCCGGGGTGCGCTGCGTGGGCGTCCTGTGCGGCGGCATTCCCCGTGCGGACCTGGAGGAGGCGGGTGCGACCGCGATCTACGCCGATCCCGCCGACCTGTTGGCATCGTTGGACCAGAGTCCCCTGGGCTGAGCCGCCCGGAGGTGAGAGGCCGGGCCACGCGGTTACTCACCCGGAATGATCCGTGTGACAGATGGCGTACGAGTGAGCTGCGCCCGCCCGGCCGACGCCCTGCGGCGGGAGGCACACGTCGTGGGGCAGGCGGTCCGGGCGGTCTGGCGAGGACCCGGGCGGGAACGTGATCTGGTCATCCAGTCGCTGAAGGCCGCGGCGGCGGCGCTGCTCGCCTGGTACGTGGCGAGCGACTGGATGGGCGATCCGATGGCCCTGATGGCGCCCTGGGTGGCGCTCGTGCTGGTGCAGGCCACGGTCTACAGCTCGCTCAGGCAGGCCGCGCAGCAGTTCACGGCGATCTGCGTCGGGGCGCTGCTGGCGTCGGCAGCCCAGTGGCTCACCGGCGACACGCTGGGTGCGCTGGCGCTGTGCGCGCCGGTGCTGATGCTGCTCTCGAACTGGCACCGCTTCGGCGACCAGGGCATCTACGGCGCGACCACCGCGGTGTTCACCCTCGCCACCGGTACGGTCACGGCGTCGGCGGTGGGGCACCGGGTGGGGCAGGCGGCGCTGGGCGCGGTCATCGGGGTCGCCGTCAACGCGCTCGTACTGCCGCCGATCCATCTGCGGAACGTACGGGAGAACCTGGCGGCGCTCGCCGCGGAGACGGGCGACCTGCTGCACAGCCTCGCCGGCGATCTGCGGGACAGCGAGTGGGACGCGCAGTCCGCCGCCGGCTGGTCGAGTGCCTCGTCGCGTCTGGAGCGACGGCTGGAGGCGTTGAGGTCGGCCCGCGGCTGGAGCCTCGAGAGCCTGCGCTTCACCTCCGGCCCGCTGCGGGCCCTGCACCGGGTGCCGCCGACCGTACCGCCCGTGGAGGAGGACGAGCGCTGGAGTCGTATCACCGGGCATGTCGGAGCGCTGACCCAGACCCTGGCGGTGGCGGCCGACGGCGACCGCACGCCCGCCCCGCCCGACGGCCCCGCGCTGTACTCGTACGCCCGTCTCCTGGAGCTGATCGGGGACGCGTGCCACGCGGAGAACCGGCGGCTGCTGGGTACCGACGAGGACACTCGCCCGGACGGCGAGGCCGACGCCAGGATGCGGAAGCTGCACGAGGAACTGCAGAGCGGGCTGCGGGAACACGCCGCGCAGGACGCGGGCAGGACGGCCGTTCTGGGGACTCTGCTGCTGCAGGCGGAGAACCTGTGGAACGAGACTCTGCCCGCTGACGCCCGGTGACCGTGACACGGAAGAGACCCTGCCCGCCGACGCCCGGTGACCGTGACACGGATCACCCCACGGGGCGTCAGACCGTGGAACATCCACAGGTGGTTGCCCGTTGAACAAACCGTGGGTGCGGATGGGACAGTGTCCCCGGGCCTCACCTTTTGCCCACAGGGACGATCGTTCGGCTGAAGCCCTGTGGAGCCGTTCGCCGAGAGGCGACCGCCATCCGCGCCCACACTGAGCCAGCCCCGACCGTGATTCCCCCGTCCGGTCGGGGCTTCCCCCTTTTCTGCCGGCACGTCTGCCCGCCCGGCAGGGCCACCGGTCACGCTCGACGTCGAGAGCACTCCCCTTCGCGCTCCCGAGCAGGGGGCCGCGTGCATCGCCGACGGCCGGGTACTCGGGCGGTCCCGTCGGACCCGCGGCCGAGAGGAGCCGAAGGTGAGCAGCACAACGGGCAGCAGGATCGTGGTCACGGGCGCCACCGGCAATGTCGGCACCAGCCTGGTGCGCCTCCTCTCCGAGGACGCGAAGGTCGAATCCGTGCGGGGGCTGGCCCGCCGGCTCCCCGACTGGGAGGCCCCGAAGACGGAGTGGTCGGCGGTCGACCTGGCGTCCGACCAGTCCGACCTGATCAAGGAGTTCGAGGGCGCGGACGCGGTGGTCCATCTAGCGTGGGCGTTCCAGCCGACGCACGACCCGGCGACGACCTGGCGCACGAACGTTCTCGGTTCCATCCGGGTGTTCGACGCGGTGGCCACGGCCGCCGTGCCGACCCTGGTGCACGCCTCGTCCGTCGGCGCGTACTCGCCGGGGCCGAAGGATCACGCGGTGGACGAGAACTGGCCGACGCACGGCTGGCCGGACGCCGCGTACTGCCGGGAGAAGGCCTATCTGGAGCGGGCCCTGGACACGTTCGAGCGCGACCACCCCGACATCCGGGTGGTGCGGATGCGACCAGCCTTCCTCTTCAAGCGGGAGTCGGCGAGCGAGCAGCGCCGCATCTTCGGCGGGCGCTTCCTGCCCGGCCAGCTGGCCCGACCGGACCTGCTGCCGTTCCTCCCCGACATCCCGGGCCTGCGCGTCCAGGCCCTGCACACCGACGACGCGGCCAAGGCGTACCGGCTCGCCGTGGGCACCAATGTCAACGGCCCCTTCAACCTCGCGGGCGAACCCCCCGTCGACGCGGAGCTGCTGGGTGAGATGCTCGGCGCCCGCCCGGTACGGCTGTCGCGCCCCGCGGCCCGCTCGGCGATCGCCGCCGCGTGGGGCCTGCACCTGCTGCCCGCCTCCCCGCACCTCTTCGACGCGGTCCTCCGGCTTCCCCTGATGGACTGCACCCGTGCCCGCACGGAACTCGGCTGGCACCCGGACCACACGGCCCCGGAGGTGCTGGAGGAGTTCCTGCTCGGCATGCAACAGGGGGCGGGCGCGAGGACGGAGCCCTTGCAGGGCCACAAGGTCGGCTGACCGGCCCGGCATCGGCTGATCTTGTGATCCTGATCGGCTGAGGGGCCCTGGGTTCGGCGGCAGTACGCGGCCGGGCCCAGGGCCCCTCAGCTCAGCGGATGCGGATCACGCGGATGGTTCGTCCGGTACCGGGTGTTCGGGGTGGACGGCGCCCGATCGCGGGGCGCCTCGCCTGCCCGTTCCCGACTCGTCCGTGTCGGGAACGTCGGCGGTGGGCTCGTCGGACTCCGCGGCGTCCGCGGCCTCGTCGGTGTCGAGGGTGTCGCCCCGGGCGCGACCGGCGCCGACCTCCCAGGGGTCCTCGCCGTCGTGCGCCTGCTGGTCCGGCAGGTCCCGGGGCAGGGGCGCCCCGTTCTCGCCGGGGCCTTCGTCGCGGTGCTCGGCCACGGTGTCCTCCCTTCGCGTGGTGCGGGCGCCACGCGAGTACCTCCCCGGTGACCGGCGAAACGTCAGGACGGAGTCCGCTCCTCCAGGGCCGTGCGCCAGGCCGGCGCCGGTCCCTCGGGCGCCGGCTCGGGGCGCCGGCTCGGGGCGCCGGCCTCCGCGGGCGAAGCAGTCGGCGAGCGGGAGGACCGCGGCGCCGACGGTGACCGCGTCGGGCCCGAGCCGGCCGAGCTCGACGGTGACCTTCTCGGCCGGTGGCGCAGGGCGTACGACACTGCGTGCCGTCGTACGGCGGGCAGGAACCGCGCGCCCATCTGGAGCCCGGCCCAGCCGCCGATGAGGATGCGCTCGGGCTGGAAGAGGTTGATCAGGTCGGGGGACAGGCCCGCGCCCAGGTACTCGGCGGTCTCCTCCAGCACGGCGACGGCGACCGGGTCGGCGTCGCCGTGCTGGAGGAGACCGGAAAGGCGGCGGCCTCGCGCCCCGCCATGTGGCTCCTCCCGAACCCTGCCCGACCTGCAACGCACCCGGCGGGACCACCGGACGGGCGTTTCCTCGCTGCTTGATGCACGACCTGAACCAAGCGTTCCGGCCTAGTGAGGGGCCAGTTCCTCGATCTCCTCCAGGGCCGCGACGAGTTCCGGGGCGACCGCCTCCTGGACCCAGCGCTCGCGGTCGGCGTCGACCGCCCGCGGAACCGTCTCGCTGAGCATGATCAGGTAGAGGTAGGCGCGGTAGGAGGCGAGACGGACCCGGGCCGGGGTGTCGAACTCGACCCGCCCGCCGGCTTCCCGGTAGCCCGCGAGGAACGCCTCGTCCTTCCTGATGTCGCCCAGCAGTGCGAGGGAGACGAAGTCCGCGAGGGGGTCGCCCCAGAACATGCGCTCGCCGTCGATGAGACCGCCGATACGGGGCTCCTTCCCCGCCGGACGGTCCAGGAGGATGTTCCCCTCCCACAGGTCGAAGTGGACCAGGCGGGGAACGGTGACCTCGTCGAGGGCGGGGAGGGCGGCCCCGATCGTCCGTGCCACCTCGTCGGCGGGCCGGGGCAGTCGGGCGCGGTAGCGGCGGGCGTCGTCCAGAACCGCCGCGACCATGGCGCCGAAGGCCGTCCGCCAGTCGGGGGCGAGCGGTCCGAGGGCGCCGGACGGATAGCCGAAGCCCGGCCCGGTCACGGTGTGCAGCCGAGCCACCTGGCGGCCCAACTCCGCGCGCAGAGGTGTGCGTTCGGATTCGGTGAGGGAACCGTTCCACGGTTCGCCGGGGCAGGCCGTCATCAGCAGATGCGGTACGGCGGTGTCGCCGCCGACCGCCACGACGTGCGGCGCCGTCACACCGGCCTCGGCGGCCGCCCGGTAGAACTCCGCCTCGGAGACCAACAGACGGCTCTCGTGCCGCAGGCCCGGCACGGTCGGCGCGGGGGGGACCTTCAGCACGTAACGGCTGCCGTCGGAGAGGAGGAGTTCCTCCACGGTGTTGTAGGTGCCCCCGGCCAGCGGGCGGACGCGGGTGAGGCGGCCGGCGGGCAGGCCCGCCTCCTCCAGAACGCGTCGGGCCCGTTCCCCGGTGTGCATCGAGTCCCCCACCGCACCCGCCCCTTTCCCCGCGCTCAGCCCGCCGCGTACACGTCCTCGACGTAACGCCCGTTCCGCACCAGTTCGTCGAGCCACTGTTCGGCGGCCGCCTCGTCGGCGTCCGGCGTGCGCTCCCGGTACAGGGTACGGAACGCGTCCCGCACGCCCGGCGCCATCCGCGTACCGTCGCCGCACACGTGGATCCGGGCGCCCGCGTCCAGCAGTTCCCCCACCTCGTCGGCCTCGGCGGCGATCCGGTGCTGCACGAAGGCCACCCCGCCCTCCGGGGCCGCGCTGAAGGCCGGGCGGAGCCGGACGGCACCGGCGGTCTCGGCGGCGCGCAGTTCGTCGGCGTGCAGGAAGTCGGCGTCCGGGGCGTCACAGCCGAAGTAGCAGATGGCGGGCGGGAGTTGTTCGCCGCGTGCCAGTGCGGCGACCCGGTCGGCGACAGCTCCGCGGAAGGGGGCCAGACCGGTGCCCGCCGCGATCATGACGACCGGCCGGGAGTGGTCGACGCGGAAGGCATCCCGGCAGGGCTGGACGCGGGCGAGGACGGTGTCCCCGGGCTGCACGCCGGCGAGGTACCCGGAGCCCACGCCCTGGTAGGTGCCCGCGCCGGAGCGCGAGGGCGCCTCCAGCAGGGAGACCATCAGGTCGATGCGGTCCGGGTCGGCCGCCGGGGACGAGGACACCGAATAGTGGCGCGGTCGCAGCGGCGCGAGGAGGTCGAGCAGGGCGGACCAGTCGAGGGCGCCGCGCAGGGCGGGGTACGACTCCAAGACCTCCACGAGGGTGCGCGGGTCGTCGGTGAGGGTGGCCAGCTGGGCGCGTTCCGGCGGGCAGGGGTTGGCGGCGGCCAGCGCGGACAGCTGGTCGGGCGTCGGCCGCTGCTGCAACTCGACGTGGTATGTGAGAAGTTGACGGACCGTCAAGGGTTGGTTCACGGCGAGGCCGTCGCGGCGCGGGCGGGTGGGGCGAATGTCCAGTACGGCGTCCAGGTCGACGCCGAGTGCGGCGGCGGCCCGCTCGACGAGGGCCTTGCCGTTGACCGGGAGGACACTGACGTGGTCGGCGGTCCGGTAGGTGGTGCCGGCGGGCAGGGCGAGCCGTACGAACCGCTTGAGGCGGGGGTGGCCGGGGGCGGTGAGGTCGTAGGACTCGGTCACGGTCATCGGGACCAGCTCGTGGCGCTCGGCCAGGGCGTCCAGCGGTCCCCCGGTCAGCGTCCGGACCTCATACGCGGCGGTCGGCGCCGCCCCGGTGGCGGCGACGGCGTCCGGGTCGCCGTACGCCTGGAGGAGCGCGGTGCGCAGCCCGGCGGCGAAGGCGCGGACGGTGCCGGTGAGGTCGCCGGAGGCGTCACCGGCGGCTCGCTCCAGGAGGCGGGTGCCGCCCAGGCCGGCGAGGCGTTCGTCGATGCGGGTGGGGAAGTGCTGGTAGGTGGCGGCCCAGTTGCGGTCGCCGACGCCGAGGACGGCGTAGGTGACGCCGGTCGCGTCCGTGGCGTCGTCCAGCCAGGCCGCGAACTTCCGTGCGTCGTCCGTCGGCTGGCCGTTGTAGGAGGCGGCGGTGATCACGACCACCCGGTCGGTGGGCAGACCGCCGGCGTACGCGTCCAGGGGCGCGACCTCCGCCTCGCAGCCCATGGCGGCGGCCTCGTCGGCGAGTCGGCCGGCGAAGTCGCGGCAGGTGCCGTAGTTGCTGCCGTGCAGGAAGAGGGCACGGGTGCCGGGGCGGACGCGGGCCGGGAGCTCGGTCTCGGCGGCCGTGGCATCCCCGCGGACGGGCGCCGCACCCGGCAGAGGTGCGTGGGTGCGGTCGGCCGTGGTGCGCGGGGTCAGGGTGAGCGTGAAGCCGTCCGGCTTGAGGGTGAGCGCCTCCTTGATGGCGAGCCGGTAGTCGGCGTGGTCGTGGAGGCGGTAGCGGTGGACCAGCAGCGCGAGCAGCATGGTCGCCTCGTGGAGGGCGAACTGCCGTCCGATGCAGGCGCGTTCACCGGTGCCGAAGGGCTTGAAGGCGTGCGGCGAGCGGGCGGCCTCCGCCTCGGGGGTGAAGCGGGAGGGGTCGAACAGCTCGGGGTTGTCGCCCCAGACCGGCTGGCGGTGCAGCATCGGGGAGACCACGGTGAGGGTCTGGCCTGCGCGCAGCGGGATCCGGCCGCCGAGCAGGGTGTCCTCGCGGGCCTGGCGGCTGAAGGCGGCGGCCGTCGGCCACAGCCGCAGTGCCTCGTTGACGACCTGGCGGGTGTAGGTGAGCCGTCCGACCTCGTCGAACGTCGGCTCGGGGTCGGCCGTGTCGCCCCACAGGGCGTCCACCTCGCGCTGCACGAGCTGCAGCACGGCTGGGTCCTTGGCGAGGTGGTACATCGCGAAGGACATCGCCCCGGAGGTGGTCTCGTGCCCGGCGATCAGGAAGGTGATCACCTGGTTGCGGATGTTGGTGGTGTCGAGGGTGGTGCCGTCGGCCGGGTGCGTGGCGGAGAGCATGAGGCCGAGGAGGTCGTCGGAGCCCGTCTCGCCGGAGGCCGCGCGGGCGCTGATCACGTCGTCCACGACCTGCGCGAGATACCCGGCGTCCGCGCGGAAGGCCTCGTCCGCGGCCGTGTGGTCGCCGTCCGGGGTGCGGGCCAGGCGGGTCATCGCCCATTCCAGGCAGCGCACCATCGACTCGACGAAGGGGTGCGGTTCGGCGCGGTCGAAGGAGCCGAAGTCGTAGCCGAACCCGGTGAGGCCGATGGTGTCGAGCGTCATCCGGGTCATGTCGTCGGGGATGTTCACCGGCTGCCCGGCACGGGCGGCGCGGTCCCAGGAGCCGATGAGCCGGCGGGCGACGTCCAGCATCACCGGGTGGTAGGTGCGCATCGAGCCCAGCGCGAAGGCGGGCATCAGGATGTCGTGGGCCTTGGCCCAGTTGGGCTCGTCGTTGTACGCGGTGAACAGTCCGTCGGCGGCGAACTCCCGCACGTTCTCCAGGGCGGGTCCGACGGCCTTGGCGAACCGGCTCTCGTCGGCGAGTTCGGTGACCAGGTCGAGATCGGCGACGAAGGTGGCGTCCCGGCCGTGCAGCCGCCGCACCAGCAGCGGGCCGTGCTCGCGCATCAGCCCCATGATCTGCTGGAGGGGTGTGCGGCCGGGGCCGGTGGCGGAGATGTCGACGAGGGGGACTCCGGCGAGGGAGGGGAGGACGGGTGCGGTCTGCGCGGTGGGGGGCATGGCGCGACAACTGCCTTTCGCGGTACGGAACTACTGCTTCCAGGTTCATCCACCGGCCCCCCGGGTCCGCGCCGCCCGACTACATGATTGTGTAGTACATGTAGACGCGTGGGCCTTGCGCCGGGCGGCCCACCGTGGCAGGAGGTGCGGATGGAAGGGGACCGGCGGGAGGCCGTGGTGTGGCGCAACCGCGCCCTGATGCTCTTCGACCGGGTCTCGGTGCCGGTCGCGGTCTGCGACGTGTACGGCGCCGTCCTGCTGGCCAATCCCGCGATGGCGGCGGAGTGCGGGACGCCCCCGGGGCGGCTGCGCGGCCGGGACGTGCTGGAGCTGTTCCGGCCGCAGGAGGCGACACAGGTGGAGCGGATCGCGCAGGCGCTGCGACTGCGCCACCGGTCGCGCTACCAGGTGGCGGTGCGCTGGGAGGCGCCCGGCGGTGTGCGGCGCTGCGGAGAGCTGACGGCGGACCCGGTGAGCGACAGCGTCGAGGTGACACCCGCCCTGCTGGTGATGCTGCACGTACGGGGCGAGCGCGAGTCGCCCCCGCCCGAGGCGGCGCCGGCGCCGGCCACACCGGTCGAGGCCCGCATCCTGGCGCTGCTCGCGAGCGGTGCGACCACGGCCCGGGCGGCCCGCGGGACCGGCCTCACCGTGGACGGCGTCACCTATCACCTGCGGCGCCTGTCCGCACGCTGGGGCGCGGCGAACCGTACGGAACTGGTCGCCCGGGCCTACGCGCTGGGCGTGCTGGTCGCCGGGGCGTGGCCGCCGAGGGCCGCGGACACGTCGGGGGAGTGAGCCCCGTCGGTGGAGCGGCCGTGCGGCCGCATCGCCGACGGAAATTGGCTGGCCCCTCCCCCTCACGCCTGCCTACCCTGGCCGTCAACCTAATACCCCTAGGTTTCAGAGCGCGACCACCCAGGAGGCTCCCCATGAACCCCCTCACCGAGCACGACATCCGCAACTCCTTCGTCAACTGCTCGAAGGGAGAGGCCAAACGCCTGCCCCTCCCCCGGGACCTCGACCAACGCCCGTGGGACGACCTGGACTTTGTGGGCTGGCGGGATCCCGGAGCACCCGACCGCAGTTATCTGGTCACCGAGCGGGAGGGCCGACCGGTCGGCGTCACCCTGCGATTTCCCTCGTCCAAGCGCGGCTTCCTGCACCGCAGCATGTGCTCGCTGTGCCTGACCACCCACCCGGGTGGCGGCGTCTCCCTGATGACCGCCCGCAAGGCCGGCCCGGCGGGCCGCGAGGGCAACTCGGTTGGCCTGTACATGTGCACCGACCTGGCGTGCTCCCTCTATCTGCGCGGCAAGAAGGCCCTGGAATCCGGGTCCCGCTTCGAGGAGAGCCTGACCCTGGAGGAGCAGATCGTCCGGACGAGGAGCAATCTGACCGCCTTCCTGGACAAGCTGCGCGCCTGACCTGGCCGGCCACTGGTCCCGCGGCCGAGCCGCCTCCAGCCCCTCCCGGGCCGGCGATCCGGCGGACCGCAGGTCGAGTGCGTCGCCCTGCGGACGGGATCACCTCAGGCGGAATGACAAACTACGTTTCCTTACGGACAGTTTCAGTCCTCAATGAGTACCTTCGGTACATCGGTGGAAAGGGACAGCCCGAGGATGCGAGACGTACGGGAGTGGACGACGTCCCTGGTGCGCTTGGTGAAGCGGCACCGGGACCCGGTCGTCGTACAGGCGCTGCGGTCGTCGGCCGCGGCGACGATCGCGTATGTCATCGCGCTGCGCCTCAGCCCCGAGGCGGCTCCGCTCACCGCACCGCTGACCGCGCTGCTGGTCGTCCAGGTCACCCTCTACTCCACGCTCACCACCGGTATCCGCCGGGTGAACTCGGTGGTGGCGGGGGTCTTCGTCGCCATCGCCTTCAGTCTGCTGGTGGGTCTGACCTGGTGGAGCCTCGGGCTGCTGATCATGGCCGCGCTGGCCGTCGGGCATCTGGTGCGGGTCGACGAGTTCGTGCCCGAGGTGGCGATCAGCGCGATGCTGGTGCTCGGGGTCACGACCGTCGGGGACACGGCGTGGGCGCGGGTGCTGGAGACGCTGATCGGCGCGGTCGTCGGCCTGGGCTGCAATCTGCTGTTCGCCCCTCCGGTGTGGGTGGGCGAGGCCGGGGAGTCGATCGAGGGGCTGGCCCGCCGGGTGCGGCAGTTGATGCTGAGCATGGGCGAGGAAGCGGCGGGCCGGACGCCCGTCGAGCATGCGACGGCCCGGCTGCACGAGGCGCGCCGGCTCGACCACGACATCGTCGAGGTGGACGCTGCCCTCAGGCAGGCCGAGGACAGCCTGCGGCTCAACCCGCGCGTGAAGGAGGGCCTGCTGCACCGCGTGGTGCTGCGCACCGGCCTGGACACGCTGGAGATCTGCACGGTCGTGCTGCGGGTGCTCGCGCGCACCTTCACCGACCTCGCGAAGGAGCGCGACTCCGAGCCCCTTCCACGCTCCTTCGCGTCGGAGACGGGCGCCGCCGTGGAGCGGCTGCTGTCGGAGATCGCGGATGCCGTGGTCAGCTTCGCGGTCCTGGTCACCACACCGGTGAGCCTGAACGCCGATGCGGCGGAGTCCCGGCTGACCGCCGAGTTGCGACAGGCCGCGGCCACCCGCGACAAGCTGGCCCAGCTGTTGCTGGAAGAGGTCCAGCGCGACGCCCGCCAGTGGCAACTGCTCGGTGCCGTCCTCACCGAGGTGAACCGGATCCTCGACGAACTCGACACCGAGCACCGCTCGCGCCGCCTCCTGGAGGAACTGGACCGCGTCTCCCGCGAGCAGCGCGAACGCATGCCGCGGCTCACCCGGCTGCGGGAGGGTCTGCGCGTGCCCGAGCAGCTGCGCCGGAACCGCACGGACGCCGAGCGGCGTTCAAGGTGAAGAAGTCACCTTGAGGCGGCGTGCCTCCGGGGCCGGGACGAAGGGGGCGGGTCGATGACCGACACCACCGTGCGGATCGACGGGAACACACTGCGGCTGCCGGGCGGTGCGGCGGTGCGGTTCGTGCGCACGCTGCGGCTGCCCGAGACGGGCACGCATCCGCTGCCGCCGGGGCTCGGCGGGTTCCCCGTCCGGCGGGTCTCCGACTACCCGGACACCGTCCCGCAGCAGTGGCGGGCGCGCGGCGGGGTGATGCTGCCGGTGTACCTGCGCGAGGCGATGTGGCTCAGCTTCTCGGGCACGAGGGAACCGGCCGCGTTGCAGGTCGGGGTGGGCAAGGTGTGCGCCGTCTCGGGCAGGCCCTGGAGTGACCGGCTCGCGCGCGATCCGCAGAACTACGTCGTGCTGCCGCGTCAGCCGTGGCTGGACGGCATCAACTCCGGGAAGGGCACGGTCCGCCAGTTCGTGGCGGTGCCGCTGGGCCTCGGCGCGACCGTCGAGGGCCAGGTCACGGGCGAGGAGGTCTGGGGCGGCGTACAGCTGCAGTCGTTCCCGCTGAACGACGGGCCGCTGGCCCGGTGGCGGGAGGAGGAGCGGCTCCGGGCCGAGCGGGCGCGGGCGATGCCGACGCCCGGCATGAGCTACGGGGCGGCCATGCCGATGGCGATGGCGCCGGCAGCTCCCGCCGCGACCGCGGGCCCGCCGCGGGCCGCGGCCGCCATGGGCCTCGGCGTGGGCGGTTCGATGCGCCAGGAGGTCTACCGGGACGACCGGCCGCTCACCGACTGGGCGGAGCAGCCCGCGGGGCGGGTGTTCGTGCACCTGGTGACGCCTCCCGAGTGGCGCCGCATCACCGGCGAGGCTCCCCCGCCCTCGCCCGTGGACCGCGCCGCGTACACCCGTGCCGGACTGCCCTGGTTCGACTACTACGACCAGGACGCCGAGGACCTCACGGCCACGGACACCCTCCAGGGCGTCAAGCCGGTCGGCGACTGGCTGGGGGACGACCACGAGCCCTGGCAGGAGCCTTCGCCGCAGCAGGTGCAGCCGCTGAAGGACGCGCCGGGGAAGCCGGTCGCGGACGGCGACTGGTGACCCCGGGGCAGCGGACCGGCGGGACTCCGGAAACTGTTGCGCCTTGCGCAACGCACGATGCCGTTGTTGCACCTGACCGGTGATCCGCGTCAAGGTGGCTGTCGCGACGGAACGAGCGACGACCTGAGGTGTGCACATGGGCAGTGAGGGCTGGAGCAGGCGCCGATTCGTCGGCGCCCTGGCCGGGGCGGGTGCCGCGGCCGTACTGCCCGGGTGCGACGACGCGCCGCCGCCCACCGACCCGGCGGCCGCCGAGACGCGTACGGGCGCCGCCGAGGCGAGCCCGAGCGCTCCGGCCGAGAGCCGCACGCCCTCCGGCCCCCGCCCGCTCTACCTCGGCACCTACACCTCGGTGGAGGGCGGCGGCACCGGCATCGGCCTCGCCACCTACGACGCCACGAGCGGCCGTGTCAGCGGATCCGGCACGCTCACCGGCGTCGGCGACCCGTCGTACCTCGCGGTGCATCCGAACGGGCGCACGCTGTACGCGGTGAACGAGCGCGAGGCGGGAGCGGTGACTGCTGTGCGGCTCGCCGACCGCAAGGTTCTGGGCAGCCGCGGCACCGGCGGCGCGGGCCCCTGTCATCTGTCCGTGCATCCGGGCGGGCGCTGGCTGCTCAGCGCCAACTACACGTCCGGCAGCGTGGCCGTGCACCCGATCGACGCCTCGGGCGCGCTCGGGGAACGTGCCGAGCTGGTCACGCACTCCAGTCCGGCGCCCGGGCCGGGCCAGCAGGGGCCGCACGCCCACCAGTTCGTGACCAGTCCCGACGGCGGCCATGTGCTCGCCGTCGACCTGGGCACGGACACCGTGTACACCTACCGCCTGGACGAGAAGACCGGTCGGCTCCGCGAGGTCGCGCAGGCGCACACCCGGCCGGGCGCCGGACCGCGCCATCTCACCTTCCACCCCGGAGGGCGGTACGCCTATCTGGCCAACGAGGTCGACAACACGGTCGCGGTCTGCGCGTACGATCCGGACGGCGGCCGGCTGACCGTCGGTGCGGCGCAGTCGACGGGCACGGGGTCGGGCACCAACTACCCGGCGCAGATCCTGGTGACGTCGAACGGCCGCTACGCCTATCTCGCCAACCGGGGCCACAACAGCCTCACGCGGTACGCGGTGGAGGCGGACGGCGCCCGGCTCCGGCTGCTCGACACGGTTGCGGTCTCCGGTGACTTCCCGCGGCAGATCGCCTTCTCGCCCGACGGGACGCTGCTGTTCGCGGCGAACCAGAAGTCCGGCACGGTGAGCGTCTTCCACGTGGACGAGGAGAGCGGTGACCTGCGGCTCGCGGGCGAGCCGTTCGCGTCACCCGTCGCCGTCTGTGCGCTGCCGCTGTAGCGCCCGTGGGCAGGTGGCGGTGCCGGCCTGGGTGAGCAGGACGTGCATGCGCTCGGTGAGCTGGGAGACGTCGTCGGCGGGCCGGTGGAAGGACAGGCGTACGTCGCCGTGGGCCCGGGCGCGCTCGATGCGCAGCGTCAGCCCGTGCCGGTCGACCGCCAGGGGCTGGACGCGGACCGCGCCGTGCAGGCTGTCGGAGTCGACGAGGCGGGTGAGCCGCTCGACCGCGTCGGCGTGGCAGTCGGCGAGGTGCGTGAGCAGCCGGGCCTCGGCCGTGGCCAGCGGGTCGGGTGCGGCGGCGGCGAACTCGTCGAGGGCGACGACCACCGCGCCGGACGCGAGGCGCAGCACCACACGTGTCGCCTGGAAGGCCAGGTGGCCGTCGTCGAGGACGAACCATCCCGCCATCCACAGCCGGGCGCGGATCCGGTTGCCCACGGGGACGGGCGCGACGTCGGCGAACTCCAGGACGGCGGACGGCTCCCCGCGGGGCGCGCAGATGGCGGCCGTGAGCAGGGTGCTGTCCTCGGGCACGTGCAGGAGCACCCGTCCGTCCTCGGTCACGGTGTGCGCGCCGACGAACTCCTCGCGTCCGCCCTCCGCGGTCACCGCGCAGGACCACGCGGCGGCGAGCACCGACCGGGCCCGTTCCGCCGCGGAAGGCGCGGCCGTCCAGGTTTGGCTGTCACCCATCCCGAAACCTCCTTAGGTAAGCCTTGCCTAACCTATCGAAGATCAGGGCTGAAGCCAACCAGGGGCGGCCACGAATGTCCCGGGAGGGGCCGAAGGGCCGGACCGGGCGGATCAGATGACGCCCAGCAGCGCCCGGGCGCACAGGTCCCGCACCTGTTCCCGGGAGAGGTCCGAGCCACGCAGCCACTCCAGACTCACGGCGGTGATGAACCCCAGCCAGCCCCGGACGGCCAGTTGGAGTTCGGGCCGCGTCTGCGCGAGCGCGCCGAACTCGGGATCGGCGGCCAGGGTCGCGAGGATCTGCCGCTCCTGCGCGGCCAGCGCCCGCCGGTAGACCCTGCGCACGGACTCGTCGCCCGAGGCGTCGGCGCGGTGGAAGGCGCGGTAACCGTGCGCGTGGGCCCGCACGTACTCCAGATACGCGTCGAGGCCGGCGGCGAGCTGCTCGCGCACCGGCACCCCGGGCACGGCCGCCGACATCCGCAGCATCCGCTCGCTCTCGCGCTCCACGACCGCCGCGAAGAAGTCCCGCTTGGTCGGGAAGTAGTGGTAGAGCAGTCCGCGCGAGACTCCGGCGATCTCGGCGACCTGCTCGATCCACACCTCGTCGTACGGGCTCTCCGAGAACAGCCGCTCCCCCACCGACAGCAGCTGCTCCCGGCGCTCCTCGGTGCTGAGCCGACGGCGTGCGCGTGCGCCCTGGTTCGCGGCCATGCCCGCACTTTACTTGACGTCGGTTCAACAGCGGGACCAGACTGGAACGCGCTGTTGAACCGACGTACAACAGGCGCAACCTGCTGCATCAAGGGAGATGGGGCCATGGCCCAGACCACGACCGAGGCCGGGCTGCCCGCCGGATTCCGTGGCGCCGAACAGGGCTGGCCGGAGCTGCACCGCATCCCGCACCCGCCGCGCCGGATCCCCCTGCTCGGTGACGTGATCGGCGTCGACAGGCGCACACCCCTCCAGGACACCCTCCGGTACGCCCGGCAGCTGGGGCCGATCTTCCGCCGCAAGGCGTTCGGCCGGGAGTTCGTGTTCACCTGGGGCGCCGACCTCGTGGCCGACCTGGCGGACGAGTCCCGGTTCGCCAAGCATGTGGGGCTCGGGGTCGCCAATCTGCGGCCGGTCGCCGGGGACGGACTGTTCACGGCGTACAACCACGAACCCAACTGGCAGCTGGCGCACGACGTCCTGGCACCGGGCTTCAGCCGGGACGCGATGGAGGGCTACCACGCGATGATGCTGGCGGTGGCCGGCCGGCTCACCGACCGCTGGGACCGCGAACTGGTGGCGGGCCGGGCGGTGGACGTGCCCGGCGACATGACCAAACTGACCCTGGAGACGATCGCGCGAACCGGTTTCGGGCACGACTTCGGCTCCTTCGAACGTGACCGCCCGCACCCCTTCGTGACCGCGATGATCGGCACGCTCACCTACGCGCAACGGCTGAACAGCGTGCCCTTCCCGCAGTTGCTGCACCGGGCCGCGCGTCGCAACGAGGCCGACATCGCCCACCTCAACCGAACGGTCGACGACCTGGTCCGCGCCCGGCGTACGGCGGGCGCGGACGGCGGCTCGGACCTGCTGGACCGGATGCTGGACACGGCCCACCCGGAGACCGGGGAACGGCTGTCGGCGAAGAACGTCCGGCGTCAGGTCATCACCTTCCTGGTCGCCGGCCACGAGACCACGTCGGGCGTGCTCTCCTTCGCCCTGCACTACCTCGCCCGGCACCCGGACGTCGCCGCCCGCGCCCGCGCCGAGGTCGACCGGGTCTGGGGCGACACGGCACTTCCCGGCTACGACCAGGTGGCCAGACTGCGGTACGTACGCCGGGTGCTGGACGAGACACTGCGGCTGTGGCCGACGGCGCCCGCCTTCGCCCGGGAGGCCCTGCAGGACACGGTGCTGGCCGGGTCGCATCCGATGCGGCGGGGCGCGTGGACGCTGGTGATCACGCCGATGCTGCACCGCGACCGGGCGGTCTGGGGTGCCGACGCCGAAGAGTTCGACCCGGACCGTTTCGAGGCGTCGGCCGTTCGGTCGCGTCCCCCGCACACCTTCAAGCCGTTCGGGACGGGAGCGCGGGCGTGCATCGGGCGGCAGTTCGCGCTGCACGAGGCCACGCTGGTCCTCGGCCTGCTGCTGCGCCGCTACGAGCTGCGGCCCGACCCGGACTACCGGCTGCGGGTGACCGAGCGGCTCACGCTGATGCCGGAGGGGCTGCGGCTGCACCTGGAGCGGCGGGCGGCCACCACCGCGGACTCGTCTGCCACGACCGCCGTCGACGCGGCTCCCTCAGAGCCGCGCTGTCCAGTGCACGGGGCGGGTGACTGACTGCGGCAGCCGGGTTCCCGCGCTGCCCCTGGCCGCGTTCAGCTGGGGCTGGGTGAGGAAGAAGGCGTCGGTCAGGTCCGCGTCCGTGAGGTCGGCGTCGCGCAGGTCGGCGCCGATCAGGTCCGCGCCGCGCAGGTCGGCGCCGGTGAGGTCGGCGGCGATGAGGTAGGTGCCGCGCAGGTTGGCGCCCCGCAGGTCGGCGCCCTTGAGGCGGGCGCCCATCAGGTCCGCGCCACGGCGGTTCTTCTTCTTGCCGGGTATGCCCGCCCGGGCCAGCTCGCTCGTCCTGAGCAGGAGCACGTTGACCTCCTGCCGGTGTGCGCCGACGTCCAACGCGCCGAGTTCCGCGGGGGTTTGCCGGGTGAGCGCCTCGGTCCGCTCCAGCACCCGGCCGAGGTCGGCGTGGATCGGGCGGGCGGCCGGCAGGGCGAGTGCCTCGGTGAGGTACCAGAGCAGTTCGTGGAGCTGACGGACGACCGGGAAGACGTCGGCCATGCGGCGGGCGTCCTCGCGCGGGCCGGTGCGCCAGTCCCGGCCGCCGAAGGTGACCTGCGAGACCTTCTGGCCGGCGCCGAAGCAGTCGTAGACCGTGCAGCCGCTGAAGCCCTCGGTCCGCAGCCGGGCGTGGATGCCGCAGCGGTGGTCGCCCCGGAGGTTGGGGCAGGGTTTCCCGGCCTCCTTGTCGATGGCGAAGTCCGCCGAGGCGGCGAAAGGCAGGGCGACGCAGCACAGGCCGAAGCACTGCTCGCAGTCGCCGCGCAGCCCGGCCCGGTCGGTCGTATGGTCTGACATGGCCTCCAGCCTACTTTCCCGCAGGTCATGCCCGGTCCGCGTCCGTCCGGCGCCGGGCGGACGCGGACCGGGCCGGAAAACTCACCGAGGGGATTCCGGCCCTGTGGGGGTCTCCTCATCCAACGGAAAACAAGCTCGGCTACCACAGTGATACGAGCCGAACCCGGCGCAGGATCCGTCCCCGGACCGAGGAGAGACGTCATGTGCAGCCACCAGCCGCCGTGCCCTTCCGCCGACAGCCCCGACCACCAGTCCGCCGTGATCGTGTCGGCCCACCCCGAACAGGGCTGGAGCCTGTTGTGCAACGGCACCATCGTCTTCGACGACACCGGTGAACTCCTGCCCGACGGACGGGTCGTGAGCCCGCACCGCGTGCCGGGCACGCCGGCCCTGGCGGCCTGACTCAGCCGGTCGCGTCCGGTACTTCGAGGCCGGAGAGGCGCTCGGGGTCGGCCAGGATCTGCATCGCGACGATGCGGCCGTCGGCGACGGTGATGCCCATGACCGACTGGAGTTGTCCGTCGTGGGCGTGGAGCAGGCCGATCTCGCCGTTGACGAGCGCCAGTTGGGCGATCGGGGCGAACTGCCGGAAGAACATGGCCTGTTCGGCCACCGCCTTCGCACCGCGCACCAGCTTCGAGGCGGCCGCACCGCCGACCAGCACACCGGAGTCGACCCGCAGCAAGATGTCGGGGTGGAGCACGGCGAGCAGGGCCTCGAAGTCCCCGGCGCGGCTGGCGGCCAGGAAGGCGTCGACGACCTGTCGTTGCCTGCCGAGGTCGGGTTCGGCGGAGGGCGCGGCCCCCTGTACCCGGCGTCGGGCCCTGCTGGCCAGCTGACGGGTGGCGGCCGGACTGCGCTCCAGGATCGAGGCGATGTCGTCGAACGGCACCGTGAACATGTCGTGCAGCACGAACGCGAGCCGCTCCGCGGGCTCCAGGGTCTCCAGGACCACGAGGAGGGCGAGACCGACCGAGTCGGCCTGGAGCACCTCCTGTTCCGGGTCGGTCCGCGGCAGGGGCCGGATCACCGGGTCGGGAACGAAGGTGTCGTCCAGGGGGTCCTCGCGGCGCACGGTGCGCGAGCGCAGCAGGTCGAGGCAGACCCGGCCGACGACGGTGGTCAGCCAGCCGCCGAGGTTCTGGATGTCGGCCGCGTCGGTGCGGCTCAGCTTGAGCCAGGTCTCCTGGACGGCGTCCTCCGCCTCGGCCAGCGAGCCGAGCATGCGGTAGGCCACGGCCCGCAGATGTCCGCGGTGCTCTTCGAAGCGCTCCGCGAGAAGCTCCGTGTCGTTCATGCCGTCCCCCCAAGACGTCCGGTGCCGTGTGAAGGCGTGAATGATCCAAGCACGCCCGCGCCGGGCTGTGAACGTCTCCTCCTCAATACCGCTGCGCCTTCGCCAGCTTCGGCGTCAGCACCGGCTCGGCCGGCTTGCGGCTGACGGCGAGCGGCTGGGCCCTCTCACCGGGTTCGAGGTCCTCGGCACCGACGTACCGGGTCTCGACGACCTTGCCGGAGTCGTCGAGGAAGTCGACCTGGACGGCGTACGACGCCTTCTTGTCGGTCTTGTTGGTGATGGTGACGACGACGGCGAGCAGCCCGCCGGTCTCGGAGCGCGGTTTGCCCGTCATGGAGACGTCGGACAGGGCGTTGCCCTGCCCGTCGACGTCCTCGAGCTGCTTCTCGGCGGCCTTGTTGGCGCGCTCCACCTCGGCCGACACCGAGGCCTCGAAGGCGGACGCGGCGGCCGAGGCGGAGGACGCCGCCGCGGAGGCCGCGGCACGCGCCGACTCGACGGCCGAGGCGGCCCTCGATTTCAGCGGGGTGGGCGGTGTGCCCGAGAAGGAGGCCGTGTCGGGGGCGGTCGGCCGTGCGGTGGACGGCTCGTCGCCACTGTCGCTGTCCGTGCCGCACGACACCAGCGTGAGGGCGGCGGCCACCGCCAGTGCGACACCGGCCGACCGGGACCGGACGAGAGGGACAACGGGTTCGGGCATCGAGCCTCCTGAGCCGCCTAGCCAACGAAACGCACCTTATGCCGGAATTCTCGGCCCGGCATGTCGGCTCGGCCCGGCCTCAGACCTCGTCGCGGGTGAGTGCCAGCAGCCGGTCCAGCACGCGCGGGCCGCCCGCCCGTACGCCGTCGTGTTCGAACTCGTCGGTGACCCAGGTACGCAGGCCGCGGATGGTCCGGGCCGTCTCCAGGGAGTGGGTCGCGTCGACGTACATGTCGTCGTGGTAGACGGCCGCCGCGACCGGCACCTCGTTGGCGGCGAGGCGGGCCGGGTCGTACAGCGGGGTCCAGTCGGTGCGGGCGGCGAGGATTTCGGCGGTCTCACGCAGGGGACGCAGCGCCGGGTCGCAGTCGAACATCCAGGGGTGCACCGACTCGCCGGTGAACAGCAGCGGCCCGTCGCCCGCGAGGGTCTTGGCGGCGTCGAAGCCGGGGAACTCGGCGCGGACGCGTTCGGCCGACCAGGCGGTGGGGCGCCGGTCCTGGCCGTAGATCGCCTCGTGGACGAGGGCGTACAGGGGGTGGCCCGCGTACGACAGGAGGGACTGGACCTCTTCCTGGAACGCGTCGGACAGGGCCGGGCCGTGCGGGGTGCGGACGAAGGCGCCTTCCAGGAGGAAGTGCAGACGGTGGCTGCCCTCGCCGCCGCCGAGGAGGATGCCGAGGGACTGGAAGGCCTCGATGGTGAGCCGGTAACCGCCCGGCAGGACCGGCTCGTGCCGCAGCACGTACTCGGCGATCCGGCGGGCGCGGTCGACGTCCTGCGGGTAGCGCTCGTAGTGCGCGGTGACTTTGCGTTCGATGCGCGGGTAGGCGGCCCGGTAGACGTCGTCGGCGTGCGCGTCGAGCGAGGGCAGACCGCCGGTGATGAGGACAGCGCTCAGCCCTTCGGGGGCGGTGGACAGGTAGGTCACCGCGCAGAAGCCGCCGAAGCTCTGGCCGAGGACGGTCCAGGGGGCGCCGCCGGTGACGGAGGGGCGGATCGCCTCGCAGTCCCGGACGATCGAGTCGGCGCGGAAGCGGGTGAGGTGGTCGGCCTGTTCGGCGGGGCCGCCGCGCAGCGGGAGGGTCTGGCGGTTGGCGGGGGTGGAGTGGCCGGTGCCGCGCTGGTCGAGGAGCAGGACGCGGTACTCCTTCAGGGCGCGTCCGAGCCAGGCCGGCTTGCCGATGAAACGGTTCGCCCCGAAGCCGGGGCCGCCCTGGAGGTAGAGCAGCCACGGCAGGTCCTGGCCCGCCTTGTCGCTCGCGACGACCTCGCGGGCGTAGAGCTCGATGCTCTCCCCCGCCGGGTCGTCGTGGTCGAGGGGCACGGTGAAGTGGCGGTCGGTGAGGACGACGCCGGGCTGACGGTAGGTGCGGGTCAACGGGGCTCCCGGGACGGACGGACTGCGGGCCGCGTCCCAGTTCAGCACATGTTCGTCCGGCCACCGGCGACCGGGATCATGAAATCGTACTGAAGGTGTGGTCAGCGCGCCGAGAGGCTGGAGCGGCGCACCACGAGCTCCGGCTGGAGCACGACCCGCCGGTGTTCGTGGCCCCGCGGCGAGGTCTCCTCCTCCGTCTCCTCCAGCAGGAGCTCGGCGGCCAGGGCGCCCATGGTGACGGCGGGCTGGCGGACCGAGGTGAGCGGGACGGCCGCGGCGGCCGCGAACTCGATGTCGTCGTAGCCGACGATCGCCAGCTCGTCGGGGACGCCGACACCGGCCGCGTACATGGCCTGCAGGACACCCAGGGCGAGCAGGTCGTTGGCGCAGAACACGGCGGTCGGGCGGTCGGCGAGGCCGAGCAGGCGGGCGCCGGCGTCCCTGCCGGCGGCCACGTCGAGACGTTCGGTGGGCAGTTCCCGCAGGGCTTCGGGGCCGAGTCCGGCCTCGGCCAGCGCGTTCATCGCGCCGGTACGGCGGTCGCGGACCTGGTTGAGGCCGGGCGGGCCGCTGACGTAAGCGATGGAGCGGTGTCCGGCGTCGACGAGGTGGCGTACGGCGAGCGCGCCGCCCGCCACGTCGTCGACGGACACCGAGCACTCGGTGGTGCCCTCGGCGACCCGGTCGACGAGGACGAAGGGGATGCCGTGGCGCCGGAAGGAGCCGATGTTGCGACCGGTCGCGTCGGCGGGGGTCAGCAGGACACCCCTCACCCGCTGCTCGGCGAAGAGCGAGAGATAGTCCGCCTCCTCGCCCGGGTTCTGGGCGCTGTTGCAGACCATCACGCCCAGGCCGGCCTCGCGCGCGGCCCGTTCGGCACCGCGCGCGACGTCGACGAAGAAGGGGTTGCCCATGTCGAGGACGAGCAGGCCCATGATCCGGCTGCGGCCCGCACGGAGCTGGCGCGCGGACTCACTGCGGACGTAGCCGAGCCGGTCTATCGCGGACAGCACGCGCGCCCGGGTCTCGGTGGCGACCGTGTCCGGACGGTTGATGACGTTCGAGACGGTGCCGACGGAGACTCCGGCGGCACGGGCGACGTCCTTGATACCCACCGACTGGGCCATCAGGCAGAGACCTCCAGGGGAACGAAAGGGAGCGGCGCGGCGGGAAGAGCTTCACATTACGTCATCCCGCCGCACTGCAGACCGGGTCAGGCGGGCAGTCGGAAGTCGACGACATGGAGCGCCGAGGGGGTCGTACCGCTCGACTTCTCCTGGTACAGAATCGACAGGACGTTGTCCTGCGCGATGCGCGTCTCGTCGATGACGACCTCGCCGAAGGCGTTGAGACCGCTGCCGTCGAAGAGCACCGTCCAGTCGGTGTACCCGGAGGCCGCCGAGGCACCGGCGATCCGGCCGAACGGGAAGATCGCGTACGCGTTGTCGTACTTGTCGAGCGCCAGCTTGGTGCGCTGGCTGGAGTTCAGCGGCACCGGTATCTCGGTCTTCTGCCAGGTGCCGGAGGCGTTCTTGCGGACGTGGAAGGCCCGGCCGTTGGCGGTGCGGTTGGCGACGTAGTTCGTGGTGCACTGGCCGAAGCGGCCCGGCACGTAGCTGATGACGGCGTGCGGCCGGCCCGCCGAGTCGGTGAACTGGCTCTCCTGGTTCATCAGGGAGTGGTCCGGGTTGAGCGGGTCGACGACCAGGCCGCTGTCGGTGACCGCCACCTTGTCGGAGCCGCCGGTGGTGCCGACCAGGGTGCCCGCGTTGTTGCGCCAGGTGCGGCCGCGGTCGTCGGAGTAGACGTAGCCGGTGTCGTGGTTGGTGATACCGCCGCTGTTGCACATCACGGCGCCGTTCTGCTCGCGCCAGGTGAAGAAGGAGTGCAGGCGCCCGTTCCGGTCGTAGTCGATGCCGTGCAGGTACATGTTGCGGGCCGTGCTGGAGCCGTGCTCGCTGGTGTAGGTGCCGGTGGAGCTGGACCACTCGCCGAGGTTCGTCCACTTGGTGCCGTCGTACTCGGCGAGGGCGTTGCGGCCGTTGCCGGACACGGCGACCCGGTAGCTCAGCTGGAGCTTGCCGTCGGGGGTGGAGACGAACTGGGGGTAGGTGAACTGCGAGGTGAGCGCCAGTCCGTCCAGGGTGGACTGGGGGGCGCCGAAGCGGCTCGTGGTCCAGCTCAGCCCGGCCGGGTTGTCCATGAGGCCGGCCACCGACTTGACGTAGGTGAAGCCGTCGCTGTGGGAGTCCATGTTGAGGTGGAGGCGGCCGTCGACCTTGGAGACGCCCATGGAGATGACGTTGTGGGAGTCGTTGTAGCGGAGCGTGTGGCCGACCTTGACGGTGGACCACGTGGTGCCGCCGAGGACGCGGCGGCCGACGACGGCGTTGCGGTCGGCGGTGTACCAGACGGCGTACTGGTAGCCCTTGTAGGTCAGCAGCCCGTTCTTCTGGAAGGAGTTGTTGTTGACCAGGCCGTCGTACGACACGAAGAAGAGGGCCTGGCCGTCGAGCGTGGTGTTGCCGGTCTGGGTGACCGAGGGGCCGGGGTCGGCGGCCCGTGCGGTGCCTGCGGCGAATACGGGGGTCATCACGGCTCCGGCGAGGGCGGCGCCCAACAGCGTACGTCTGTTCATCTCGGGGGGACTCCATTGTCGGCGAGGTGAGAACGGGGGATCAGGCGGGGCGAGCGGGGACGATCAGGCGAGGTGGAACACCTCGGTGAGCGGTTTCATGGCCTCGTCGGGCCGGGCGCCGTCGAGAGATTCGAAGAAGGCACCCATCTCGGCCTGCCAGCGGGCGTTGACCTCGGTGGCCTCCATGCCTGCCTTGGCGGCCTCGAAGTCCTCGGTCTCCAGGTAGCCGACGAGCAGTCCGTCGTCGCGCAGGAAGAGCGAGTAGTTGTGCCAGCCGGTGGCCGAGAGTGCCTGAAGCATCTCCGGCCACACGGCGGCATGGCGTTCGCGGTACTCGGCGAGCCGGTCCTGACGGACCTTGAGCAGGAAACAGACGCGCTGCATGAAGTACCACTCCCGCGGGTGAAAAGGCTCAGAAGTTGAACTGGTCGATGTTCTTGGCGTCGAACACGGTCGGCTTGCCGAGGCTGATCACGCCGTCCTTGCCGATGGTGTACTCGCCCATGGCGCCGGCCTTGAAGGTCTCGCCCTCCTTGCCGGTGATCTGGCCGGAGACCAGGGCGACGGCGGTGCGGGCGGCCAGCTCGCCGAGCTTCGCCGGGTCCCACAGCTCGAAGCCCTCGACGGTGCCGTTCTTGACGTACTTGCGCATGTCGTTCGGGGTGCCGAGGCCGGTCAGCTTGACCTTGCCCTTGTACTTGGAGCCCGACAGGTACTGGGCGGCGGCCTTGATGCCGACCGTGGTCGGGGAGATGATCCCCTTCAGGTTCGGGTACTCCTGGAGCAGGCCCTGGGTCTGCTGGAAGGACTGCTGGGCGTCGTCGTTGCCGTACGCGACCTTGACCAGCTTGATGTCCTTGTACTTCGCGTCCTTGAGTTCGTCCTTCATGAACTCGATCCAGGTGTTCTGGTTGGTCGCGGTCTGCGCGGCGGACAGGATCGCGATCTCGCCCTTGTAGCCGATCTGCTCGGCGAGCAGCTGCACCTCGGTGCGGCCGAGGTCCTCGGCGCTGGCCTGCGAGACGAAGGCGTTGCGGCACTCGGGGTTGGTGTCCGAGTCGTAGGTGACGACCTTGATGTCGTTGCTCATGGCCTGCTTGAGCGCGGTGCACAGGGCGCCCGGGTCCTGCGCGGACACGGCCATCGCGTCGACCTGCTGCTGGGTGAGCGTGTTGACGTAGGAGACCTGGCCGGAGGTGTCGGTGGCGCTGGAGGGGCCGACCTCCTTGTAGGTGGAGCCCAGCTCCTTGACGGCCTTCTCGCCGCCCTTGTCTGCGGAGGTGAAGTACGGGTTGTTGACCTGCTTGGGCAGGAAGCCGACGGTGAGGCCCTTCTTGAGGGCGGCGTTCGGGTCGGCCTTGCCGGCGGAGGCGGCGGAGCCGGTGCTCTCGCTCTTCACGTCCTCCTTGGTGGTGCCCCCACAGGCGGTGGCGGCCAGGGCGAGGGAGGTGACGGCGGCGAAGGCCACACAGGTGCGGCGGAGGGTCGACTTGCGCATGGCGAGGGTTCCTTTACGAGGGTGAACTGAGGGACGAGGGCGGGGTCGAGGCGGCTCTGCGGCCCGCCCTCGCCACGGCGATCTGCCGTGCGACCCGGGGGCCGAGCACGGAGAGGACGAGCAGAACGCCGGTGACGACGATCTGCGACTGGGCGGAGACGTCCTGGAGGCTCATCACGTTCTGCAGGGCGCCGAGCAGGAAGACTCCCGCGATCGCGCCGCCGAGCGTGCCTTTGCCGCCGTCGAAGTCGATTCCGCCGAGCAACACGGCCGCCACGACCGAGAGTTCGAGGCCGGTGGCGTTGTCGTAGCGGGCGCTGGCGTAGTGCAGCGCCCAGAAGATGCCAGTGAGGGAGGCCATCAGGCCGGTCACCGTGAACAGGACCAGCTTCTGCCGCTTGACCCGGATGCCGGCGAAGCGCGCTGCCTCCTCGTTGGCGCCGATCGCGAACAGCGACCGCCCGAACGGGGTGGCGTGCAGGGCGACCACGGCGATCGCGAGCAGCACCAGGAAGGGCAGGAACGCCTGCGGGACGAAGGTGTCCCCGACGCGTCCGGCGGCGAAGTCCAGGTACTGGGTGGGGAAGTCGGTCACGGCGTCGGAGCCGAGGACGATCTGCGCGATGCCCCGGTAGGCGGCGAGGGTGCCGATGGTGACGGCGAGGGAGGGCAGTCCGAGCCGGGTGACGAGCAGGCCGTTGATCAGCCCGCAGACGACACCGAGCAGCAGACAGATCGGGATGATCACCTCGATCGTCATGCCCTGGTTCCACAGGGCGCCCATCACCGCGCCGGACAGGCCGGCCGTGGAGGCGACCGACAGGTCGATCTCGCCGGAGACGACCAGGAGCGTCATCGGCAGGGCGATCAGCGCGATGGGCAGGGTGTTGCCGATCAGGAACGACAGGTTGAGGGCGTTGGCGAAGCCGTCCACGGAGGAGAAGGACAGCAGGAGCAGGACGATCAGCAGCGCGCCGACCGCCCCGTCCCACCTCAACGAGGCGGACCAGCGGATGGCGCGGGTGAGGGACTCAGGCATGACCGGCGTCTCCCTTCTTCACGGGGGCAGCGGTGGTCCTGGCCGCGGCCGACTTCTTCTTCAGGGCCGAGGCCACCCGCAGGGCGACGATCCGGTCGACCGCGATGGCGAGGATGAGCAGGATGCCGTTGATGGCGAGCACCCATACGGAGCTCACGCCGAGGGCCGGCAGCACGCTGTTGATGGAGGTGAGGAGCAGGGCGCCGAGAGCGGCGCCGTAGACGCTGCCGGAGCCGCCGGTGAAGACCACGCCGCCGACCACGACCGCGCTGACGACGGTGAGTTCGTAGCCGTTGCCGGTACCCGAGTCGACGTTGCCGAACCGGGCCAGGTACATGGCGCCCGCGAGGCCGGCGAGGCCTCCGCAGAAGGTGTACGCGGCCAGGATCCGCTTGCGGACGGGGATGCCGGCGAGGCGGGCGGCCTCGGGGTTGGAGCCGAGGGCGTACATCTCGCGGCCGCTGCCGAAGTGCTTGAGGTAGTACGCGGTCGCCACCAGCACGACGAGGGCGATCATCGCCAGCCACGGCACGGCCGCGAGGCCGCCGGAGCCGAAGTCCACGAATCCGCCGGGCAGGTCGGCCGCGGTGATCTGGCGGGAGCCGACCCAGATGGAGTCGATGCCGCGGATGATGTAGAGGGTGCCGAGGGTGACGACGAGGGCGGGCACCTGGCCGAGGCTGACGAGGAGGCCGTTCAGCAGGCCGAAGCCGATGCCGAGCAGGACCGCCAGGACCACGGCGACGACCGGGTTGCCGCCGCCCTGGAGATAGAGGCCGGTGGCGAAGGCGCTGATGCCGAGGGTGGAGCCGACGGACAGGTCGACGTTGCGGGTGATGACGACCATGGACTGGCCGGTGGCGACCAGTACCAGGATGGTCGCGTTGAGCAGGAGGTCCTTGATGCCCTGCTCGGACAGGAACTGGCTGTTGCCCGCCTGGGTGATGGCGATCATCACCAGGAAGACGGCCAGGATGGCGAGTTCGCGCATCTTGAAGACGCGGTCGACCAGCCGGGTGCCGCTGGACTTGGGCACCTCGGTGGCGGGGGCGGGATTGGGTGCGGTCACCGTCATGCGGCGGCCCTCCGAGGGGGATTCGCGGTCGTACGGCCTGTCATGCGGCGGCCCTCCCGGTGGCTGCGGCCATCACGGACTCCTCGGTTGCCTCGGCGCGCGGGATCTCGGCGGTGAGCCGGCCCTCGTGCATCACCAGCACGCGGTCGGCCATGCCGAGGATCTCGGGCAGGTCGGAGGAGATCATGAGGACGGCGACGCCGTCGGCGGCCAGCTCGCTGAGCAGCCGGTGCACCTCGGCCTTGGTTCCGACGTCGATGCCACGGGTCGGCTCGTCGACGATCAGGACCCGGGGTCCGGTGGCGAGCCACTTGGCCAGGACGACCTTCTGCTGGTTGCCGCCGGACAGGGTGTTGACGGTGTCGGCGATCCGGGCGTACTTCACCTGGAGCTTGACGGCCCAGTCGAGGGAGCGGCTGCGTTCGGCGGCGCGGTCCACCAGGCCGGCCTTGACGCTCGTCCGCAGACCGGTGAGCCCGATGTTGCGCTCGATGGACATGTCCATCACGAGGCCCTGGGCGCGCCGGTCCTCGGGCACGAGGGCGAGTCCGGCGGCCATGGCGGTGGAGGGTGCGCCGTTGGTGAGGCTGCGTCCCTGGACCTCGACCTCGCCCGCGTCCCAGCGGTCGATGCCGAAGACGGCCCGGGCCACCTCCGTGCGGCCGGCGCCGACGAGTCCGGCGAGACCGACGATCTCCCCGTGCCGTACGTCGAAGGAGACGTCGGTGAAGACGCCCTCCCGGGTCAGCCGGCGGACGCTCAGGGCGACTTCACCCGGCTGGACGTCCTGCTTCGGGTAGAGCTCGTCGAGGTCGCGCCCGACCATGCGGCGTACGAGATCGTCCTCGGTCATGCCGTCGATCGGCTCGCTGGAGATCCAGGCGCCGTCGCGCAGGGTGGTCACCCGTTGGCAGATCCGGAAGATCTCCTCGAGTCGGTGCGAGATGAAGAGAACGGCGGCGCCCTGGTCGCGCAGGGTGCGGACGACTCCGAAGAGCCGGGCCACCTCGCTGCCGGTGAGGGCCGCCGTCGGCTCGTCCATGATCAGGACGCGGGCGTCGAAGGAGAGGGCCTTGGCGATCTCGACGATCTGCTGGTCGGCGATCGACAGGCCGCGGGCGGGACGGTCGGGGTCGAGCTCGACGCCCAGGCGCTGCATCAGGGCCAGAGTCGCGGAGTGGGTGGCCTTGTGGTCGATACGGCCGAGAGCGCGCCGCGGCTGGCGGCCCATGAAGATGTTCTCGGCGATCGACAGGTCGGGGAAGAGCGTGGGTTCCTGGTAGATCACGGCGATACCGGCGTCGCGGGCGTCGCCGGGTCCGTGGAAGAGGACGGGCTCACCGTCGAGGAGTACCTGACCGGCGTCCGGTCGGTGCACCCCTGCAAGGGTCTTGATGAGGGTCGACTTGCCCGCGCCGTTCTCACCGGCGAGCGCGTGCACCTCGCCGGGAAACAGCTCCAGGGACACGTCCCGCAGGGCGCGCACCGCTCCGAAGGACTTGGACACGTCCTTGAGCGACAGCACGGGGGCCGGACCCGCTTTGGACGGGTGGGTCATGAGGGCTCCTCGACGACGCCGGCGGAGTCCGTCTCAGCGTCGTGAAAGGTTTCAACTTGGTTGCCGGGACGTTAGGCGGGCCAGCCATGTCACGTCAATGGGTCCGCCTCGAAAAACTTTCGATAGCCAAAGGTCACGGTCAGGGCACGGCAGACAGGGTTTGCCGCAACTCTTGACACCCCTTCGGGGGACCCATAGTTTCGCCGTTTGAATCGATTCATAACCGCACGGCTGACAGAGGAGCCCCAAGTGACCGACCTCGCTGCGGTGAAGGCCGCTCTCAAGACCCAGGCAGTGGAGACGCCGTCGTGGGCGTACGGGAACTCGGGGACGCGTTTCAAGGTGTTCGCGCAACCGGGTGTCCCCCGTGATCCATGGGAGAAGCTCGCCGACGCCGCGAAGGTGCACGAGTTCACGGGCGTGGCACCGACGGTCGCCCTGCACATCCCCTGGGACAAGGTCGACGGCTCCGGCGGATACGCAGAGCTGGCGAAGTTCGCCGAGGAGCGCGGCGTGAAGCTGGGCGCCATCAACTCGAACACGTTCCAGGACGACGCCTACAAGCTCGGCAGCATCTGTCACCCGGACGCGGCGGTGCGGCGCAAGGCGCTCGATCACCTGCTGGAGTGCGTCGACATCATGGACGCCACCGGTTCGCGGGACCTGAAGCTGTGGTTCGCGGACGGGACGAACTACCCCGGTCAGGACGACATCCGGGAGCGGCAGGACCGCCTCGCCGAAGGTCTGGCCGAGGTGTACCGGCGGCTGGGCGACGACCAGCGGATGCTGCTGGAGTACAAGTTCTTCGAGCCGGCCTTCTACCACACCGACGTGCCGGACTGGGGCACGGCCTACGCCCACTGCCTCAAGCTCGGCGAGAAGGCCCAGGTGGTCGTCGACACCGGGCACCACGCCCCGGGGACCAACATCGAGTTCATCGTCGCCACGCTGCTGCGGGAGGGGAAGCTCGGCGCGTTCGACTTCAACTCGCGCTTCTACGCGGACGACGACCTGATGGTGGGATCCGCGGATCCCTTCCAGCTGTTCCGGATCATGTACGAGGTGATCCGCGGCGGCGGGTTCACGCCCGAGGTCGCGTTCATGCTCGACCAGTGCCACAACATCGAGGCCAAGATTCCCGCGATCATCCGGTCGGTGATGAACGTGCAGGAGGCCACGGCGAAGGCGCTGCTCGTGGACCGGGAGGCGCTGGACGTGGCACAGCGGTCGGGGGACGTGCTCGAGGCGAACGCGGTGATCATGGACGCCTACAACACGGACGTGCGTCCGTTGCTTCGCGAGATGCGCGAGGAGATGGGGCTCGACCCCGACCCGATGGCCGCGTACCGGCGGTCCGGGTGGGCCGAGAAGATCGTGGCGGAGCGGGTCGGTGGCGAGCAGGCCGGTTGGGGGGCGTGAGCGGCTGCATTGCGTCTGCCGGGTAATACCGGTTGCAGGCTGCGGGCCGTATGTGGCTGGTCGCGCAGTTCCCCGCGCCCCTGGGGAAACGTACTCACCCTCTTTCATGTAAGGACTGAAAGTTCATGGCTCCGCACCCCGAAGCTGACGCTCTCCTCGCCCGGTCTCACCGACTCGGCGCCGATCCCCGTAACACCAACTACGCCGGCGGCAACACGTCCGCCAAGGGCACCGACACCGATCCCGTGACCGGCGGGGATGTCGAGCTGATGTGGGTGAAGGGGTCCGGTGGTGACCTCGGCACGCTGACCGAGGGCGGGCTGGCCGTGCTGCGGCTGGACCGGCTGCGCGCGCTCACCGGCGTCTACCCGGGCGTCGAGCGCGAGGACGAGATGGTCGCCGCGTTCGACTACTGCCTGCACGGCAAGGGGGGCGCCGCTCCCTCCATCGACACCGCCATGCACGGGCTCGTCGAGGCCGCGCACGTGGACCATCTGCACCCGGACTCCGGGATCGCGCTGGCCTGTGCGGCGGACGGGGAGAAGCTGACGGCCGAGTGTTTCGGCGACACCGTGGTGTGGGTGCCGTGGCGGCGGCCCGGTTTCCAGCTCGGGCTGGACATCGCGGCCGTGAAGGAGGCCAACCCGCAGGCGATCGGCTGCGTCCTCGGCGGGCACGGGATCACGGCCTGGGGCGACACGTCCGAGGAGTGCGAGCGCAACTCGCTGCACATCATCCGGACCGCCGAGACGTTCCTCGCCGAGCGTGGCAGGCCCGAGCCGTTCGGCCCGGCGCTCGACGGGTACGGGGCGCTGCCCGAGGACGAGCGGCGGGAGCGGGCCGCGGTGCTGGCGCCGTACGTCCGTGCCGTCGCCTCCCAGGACAGGCCGCAGGTCGGACACTTCACCGACGCCGACGTCGTCCTCGACTTCCTCGCCGCGGCCGAGCACCCGCGGCTCGCCGCGCTCGGCACCTCCTGCCCCGACCACTTCCTGCGGACCAAGGTCCGGCCGCTGGTCCTGGACCTGCCGCCGACGGCTCCCCTCGACGAGGCGATCGCCCGGCTCAAGGAGCTGCACGCCGAGTACCGCGAGGAGTACGCCGCCTACTACCAGCGGCACGCCGAGTCCGACTCCCCCGCCATGCGCGGCGCCGACCCGGCGATCGTGCTGGTCCCGGGCGTGGGCATGTTCTCCTTCGGCAAGGACAAGCAGACCGCGCGGGTGGCCGGCGAGTTCTACGTGAACGCGATCAACGTGATGCGCGGGGCCGAGGCGGTCTCGACGTACGCGCCGATCGAGGAGTCGGAGAAGTTCCGCATCGAGTACTGGGCGCTGGAGGAGGCCAAGCTCCAGCGGATGCCGAAGCCGAAGCCGCTCGCGACGCGCATCGCGCTCGTGACGGGGGCCGGCAGCGGGATCGGGAAGGCGATCGCCGAGCGGCTGGTCGCCGAGGGCGCGTGTGTGGTGATCGCGGACCTCGACGCCGAGAACGCCCGGGCCGTCGCCGAGGAGCTGGGCGGGGCCGACAAGGCCGTCGCCGTGACGGTGGACGTGACGTCCGAGGAGCAGATCGCCGCGGCCTTCAAGGCGGCGGCGCTGGCGTTCGGCGGGGTGGACCTGGTGGTCAACAACGCCGGGATCTCCATCTCCAAGCCGCTGCTGGAGACCTCGGCGAAGGACTGGGACCTCCAGCACGACATCATGGCCCGCGGCTCCTTCCTCGTCTCGCGCGAGGCGGCCCGGGTGATGATCGCGCAGGAGCTGGGCGGCGACATCGTCTACATCGCCTCGAAGAACGCCGTGTTCGCCGGACCCAACAACATCGCCTACTCCGCGACCAAGGCCGACCAGGCCCACCAGGTGCGGCTGCTGGCCGCCGAACTGGGCGAGCACGGCATCCGCGTGAACGGGGTCAACCCGGACGGGGTGGTGCGCGGCTCGGGCATCTTCGCGGGTGGCTGGGGTGCGAAGCGGGCGGCCGTGTACGGCGTGCCGGAGGAGAAGCTGGGCGAGTTCTACGCCCAGCGGACCATCCTCAAGCGCGAGGTGCTGCCCGACCACGTGGCGAACGCGGTCTTCGCACTGACCGGCGGGGAGCTGACGCACACCACCGGGCTGCACGTCCCGGTCGACGCCGGCGTCGCGGCCGCCTTCCTGCGATGAGCGCGAACGAGAAGTCGTACGCCGCGGTCGACCTGGGCGCGTCCAGCGGGCGCGTGATGGTCGGCCGCGTCGGCCCCGACAGCCTGGAGCTGACCGAGGCGCACCGCTTCCCCAACCGGCCGGTCCGGGTTCCCGAAGGGCTGCGCTGGGACATCCTCGGGCTGTACCGGGGTGTCCTCGACGGGCTGCGGGCGGCCGGCCGGGTCGACTCCGTCGGCATCGACAGCTGGGCCGTGGACTACGGCCTCCTCGACGCCGACGGGGCGCTGCTCGGCAACCCCGTGCACTACCGGGACGCGCGGACCGAGGGCGTCGCGGAGAAGGTGTGGGCGACCGTGCCCGCCGAGGAGCTGTACGCGGCGACCGGCTTGCAGTACGCGCCCTTCAACACTCTCTACCAGTTGACCGCGGCCCGCTCCTCCGACCAACTGGCTCATGCCAGACGGCTGTTGCTCATCCCCGACCTGCTCACCTACTGGCTGACCGGCGAGCAGGGCATGGAGCTGACCAACGCGTCGACCACCCAGCTGATCGATCCCCGCACGCGCGAGTGGTCGTACGACCTCGCCTCCCGGCTCGGCATCGACCTCGGCCTGTTCGCGCCGCTGCGGCAGCCCGGGGACGCGGCGGGCGTCCTGCGGCCGGAGGTGCTGGAGGAGGTCGGGCTGAGCGGGCCGGTGCCGGTGACGGCGGTCGGGTCGCACGACACCGCTTCCGCGGTGGCGGCCGTACCGGCCGGGGGCGAGCGGTTCGCCTACATCTGCACCGGCACCTGGTCCCTGGCGGGCCTGGAGCTGGACGCGCCGGTGCTGACGGAGGAGAGCCGCGCCGCGAACTTCACCAACGAGCTGGGGCTCGACGGCACGGTCCGCTATCTGCGCAACATCATGGGGCTGTGGCTGCTCCAGGAGTGCGTTCGGGCCTGGGGCGAGCCCGATCTGGGAGCGCTGCTGCTCGACGCGGCCAAGGTTCCGGCACTGCGGTCGGTGGTGGACGCGGGTGACGCGGCGTTCCTGGCGCCGGGCCGGATGCCGGAGCGGATCGCCGAGGCGTGCCGGGTCTCGGGGCAGCCGGTGCCCGGGTCCCCCGCCGAGATCACGCGTTGCATCCTCGACTCCCTCGCCCTGGCCCATCGCCGGGCCGTCGAGGACGCGCAGCGGCTGGCCGGCCATCCGGTCGACGTCGTGTACGTCGTCGGCGGCGGCACCCGCAACGCCCTGCTGTGCCAGCTGACCGCCGACGCCTGCGGGCTGCCGGTGGTGGCCGGCCCGACGGAGGCCGCGGCCCTCGGGAACGTCCTGGTGCAGGCGCGGGCCCACGGGCTCGTCGGCGACCTGGCGGGCATGCGCGGGCTGCTCGTCCGTACCCAGCCGCTGACGCGGTACGAACCACGGGGCGACACCGCACGGTGGCGTGAGGCGCAGGCCCGGCTCGCCGTGGGGTGACGGGGACTCCCCCGGGCTGCGGGCCCGGACTACCCTTCACTCATCCGATGACCGACCACCACAAGGAGCCGCGATGCGTGTCGCCCTGTTCCTGACCTGTGTCAACGACACGCTCTATCCGGACACCGGGCGCGCCGTGGTGAAACTGCTGACCAGGCTGGGCGTCGAGGTGGACTTCCCGATGGCGCAGACCTGCTGCGGGCAGGCGCACTACAACACCGGGTACCGGCATGAGGCGGAACCGCTGGCTCGGCATTTCTCCGATGTCTTCCGGGACTACGAGGCGATCGTGACGCCTTCCGGGTCCTGCGGGGCGATGGTGCGGGAGCTGTACCCGCGGATGGGTGAGCGGGCCCGGGCCGAGGGGCGCGGGGACACCCTCGCCGCCGCCCTGGCGCCGGTGGTCCCGAAGACGTACGAGCTCACCGAGTTCCTGGTGGACGTGCTGGGGGTGACGGACGTCGGGGCGTACTACCCGCACACGGTGACCTACCACCCGACCTGTCACGGACTGCGCGGTCTGGGGCTCGGCGAGCGTCCCCAGCGGCTGCTGCAGGCCGTGAAAGGGCTGGACCTGGTCGAGTTGCCGGGCGCCGACGAGTGCTGCGGCTTCGGCGGCACCTTCGCGCTGAAGAACGCCGACGTCTCGGCGGCCATGGGTGCCGACAAGGTGCGCAACGCCGAGTCGACGGGCGCCGAGGTGCTGTGCGCGGCCGACAACTCCTGTCTGATGCACATCGGCGGGACCATGACCCGGCTCCGCACGGGCATGCGGCCGGTGCACATCGCGGAGATCCTGGCGAGCACGGAGGAGGAACCGGCGGCATGAGCGGCACGTTCGTAGGGATGCCGGCCTTCCCCGAGGCCGCGCACGAGGCGGTGCGGAACAAGACCCTTCGGGGCAATCTGCGCCACGCCACGCACACCATCCGCACCAAGCGGGCCAACGCCGTGGCGGAGGTGTCCGACTGGGCCGAACTGCGGGAGGCCGGCAAGCAGATCAAGGACCACACCCTGCGTCACCTCGACCGGTACCTCGTGCAGGTGGAGGAGTCGGTCACGGCGGCGGGCGGCGTCGTCCACTGGGCGGCCGACGCCGACGAGGCCAACCGGATCGTCGCCGGCCTCGTCAAGGAGACGGGCGAGTCGGAGGTCGTCAAGGTCAAGTCGATGGCGACGCAGGAGATCGGACTCAACGAGGCGCTCGAAGCCGAGGGCATCCACGCCTACGAGACCGATCTCGCCGAGCTGATCGTGCAGTTGGGCAAGGACCGGCCCTCGCACATCCTCGTCCCGGCCATCCATCGCAACCGGGGCGAGATCCGGGACATCTTCGCGCGCGAGATGGGCGAGTGGGGCCGCCCGGCCCCCGAGGGCCTCACCGACACGCCGGCCGAGCTCGCCGACGCGGCCCGGCTGCATCTGCGGGAGAAGTTCCTGCGCGCCAAGGTCGGGATCTCCGGCGCCAACTTCATCGTCGCCGAGACGGGCACGCTGGTGGTCGTGGAGTCCGAGGGCAACGGACGGATGTGCCTGACCCTGCCCGAGACCCTCATCTCGGTCGTCGGCATCGAGAAGATCGTGCCGGCCTGGCGGGACCTGGAGGTCTTCCTCCAGACCCTCCCCCGCTCCTCGACGGCCGAACGCATGAACCCGTACACCTCCATGTGGACCGGCACCACCGACGAGGACGGCCCCCGGACCTTCCACCTGGTCCTCCTCGACAACGGCCGCACCGACACCCTCGCCGACGAGGTCGGCCGCCAGGCCCTGCGCTGCATCCGCTGCTCGGCGTGCCTGAACGTCTGCCCGGTGTACGAGCGGGCCGGCGGGCACGCGTACGGCTCGGTCTACCCGGGGCCGATCGGTGCCATCCTCAGCCCCCAACTCCGGGGCACGGGGAGCGAGATCGACGCCTCCCTGCCGTACGCCTCGTCGCTGTGCGGGGCCTGCTACGAGGTGTGCCCGGTGGCCATCGACATCCCCGAGGTGCTGGTGCATCTGCGGGAGCGGGTCGTCGAGGGCGGCCCGGTGACGCGGGACGGCAACAAGGTGGTCCTCAAACCCGCGAAGGGGCATGCCGCCGAGCGGGCGGCGATGCGCGCGGCACGCTGGGCGTTCGGACGTCCGGGGGCACTGCGCGCCGGCCAGCGGCTCGCCTCTCGGACCCGTCGCTTCCATCCGCGGACCCTGCCGGGCCCCGGCAGCGCGTGGAGCGGGACACGGGATCTGCCACCGGTGCCGGCGGAGCCGTTCCGCGACTGGTGGCAGCGGACGCAGGGTGGGAACGGCGACAAGGGGGCCGCGAAATGAGCAGCAGGGAGCGGATCCTGGGCCGGGTGCGGCGCGCGCTGGCGGACGTCCCTCAGGACGACACACCGTACGAGCAGGCCTTCTCCCGGGACTATGTGCGCGAGCACGGCGCCCGGAGTGTCGAGCAGACGGTGGAGTTGCTGGCCGAGAACCTGGCCGACTACCGGGCGATCGTGCACCGCTGCACCGCAGCCGACCTGACGGCGACACTCGCCGGGATGCTGGCCGCGCGGGGCTCGAAGACCGTGCTGGTACCGGCGGGCCTGGACGCGGAGTGGCTGTCCGCGTCCGAGGCCGAGCAGGTCCCCGACCGGGCGGAGAGCACCCCGCACGAACTCGACCGGGTCGACAGCGTGGTGACCGCGTGCGCGGTGGCCGTCGCCGAGACCGGCACGATCGTCCTGGACGGCAGCCCCGACCAGGGCCGCCGCCGCGTCACGCTCGTCCCCGACCACCACGTCTGTGTCGTACGGGTCCCCGATCAGGTCGTGTCGTCAGTACCGCAGGCCCTCGACCGGCTCGACCCCACCCGCCCGCTGACGTGGATCTCCGGGCCGTCGGCCACCAGTGACATCGAACTCGACCGTGTGGAGGGGGTGCACGGGCCGCGCACCCTGGAGGTGGTGCTGGTGACGGCCTGAGCCGCCTTCGTCAGGACGGCTGCCCGCCGGTGAGCGGCGGGCAGCGTCGGTGTGAGGACACCGGTCCCTCGCGCTCAGTGCCCGTAGGCGGGCTCCACGCAGCCGCCCTCCATGTACGGCCCGTGGGCCTCGATCGTGTTCTTTTGGGTCGGCACCAAGGTTCCCGTGACGCACACTCCGTCGAGGCCGATGACGAACTGGACGCCGTGGACCGCCTCCTGGACCTGCTCGACCTGGTAGCCGTAGCCGAGGCGGGACAGCGCGGCGTCGACCTCCGCCTTGTCCACGGGGACGCTCCTCAGGTTCTCGGTGAGCCGCCCGACGTGCACCTCGCCCCGGCAGACAGCCAGGCCCTTGAGGGGAAGGGTGCGCCGGTAGGCGTTGTTGTCGGCGTAGTTCGGCGGCCGGTCCTCGACGACCTCCGTCGAGGGCGAGGCGGAGGTCGCCCCGGCCGAGGGCGACGGCCGCGATGTCGTGGTGCCGCACGCCGAGTCCTCCACCTTCCGCAGCTCGGCGCTGAGGTGGCGCGGCCCGGGCGAGTCCGAGGACGCTGTCACCGAGGGACTCGTGGAGGCCGTGGACTCCGCTCCGGCGCGGACGTTGCCGCAGCCCGCCAGGATGAGGACGGCCATGCTCGCGACCGAGGTGCGGCCCACCGTGCTTCTTCGCATCCGCCGAGTCGATCAACACGAGCCGAGGGGCGCTGTGGTGGAAGCCACACCTCCGGTCACAGGCGCGTCACAGCTACCGCAGGAGCATCGTGGGGAGCGTCTGCTCCAGGATGCTCCGCCGGGGCAGGGTGAGGCCGAAGTGCCGCTCGACGACCTCCAGCGAGGTCCGGTGGACGACGCGCCGCTCCAGCTCGTGGCCGGGCAGTCCGGCGGCGGTCAGGCGATCCTGCACGGCGGACGCCACCTCGGGGTCCCCCTGGACGCCGTCGTATCCCCAGGACCCGTCCAGGTGCAGGTTGAACGCGCACATCAGGCGCTCGTCGTAGAGGTGCGCGAACGTCGGCGGCACCGGCTTTCCGTTCTCCTCCTCGAACTCCAGCAGGAAGATTTCGGCACCGCCGCGTGAGACCGGGGGCGTGGCACCGAACTCGGCCTGCCAGCCGCCGTACTTGACCACGTACGCCCATTCGCCGATCTCCCCGTGTCGCAGGGCGATGCCGTTGTGGACGTCGTCGAAGAGGCCTTCCAGCACGTCCTGCACCTGTCGGCCGGTGAGTTCTCCGATGGACCGCTTCTCCCGGCGCCGGTGCACGGTGTCGGCGACGCGCGAGGCGAGGGTCTCCGAGGCGAGGTCGCGGGCGATCACGATGCCGTATCCGCCCCAGGCTATGGACCGGGGCTCGGCGAGCCAGGCTATTCCGTCAGTCATGACGATCACCTTGGCGCATCGGGCCGTTGGGTGTCACTGGATACACCCTCGGATACGGGTTCTGCGCCCCATGTGCTCCGACGGCTCTCTCCGTAGCTTCTTGAGCGAGGCACACGGCGTGCCGGACGGAGAGTGATGACGATGTTTCGGGCAGGCTCGCGACGCACGCACGACACGACACCCGCCGCCGAAGCACTGCGGCTGGTCAAGGTCAGCAAGACGTACGGGAGCGACGACAGCGCCGTGACCGCCCTTGACGGGGTCTCCCTGACGCTCGGCCGCGGCACCTTCACCGCGGTGATGGGGCCGTCGGGCTCCGGCAAGTCGACGCTGCTGCAGTGCGCGGCCGGTCTCGACGTGCCGGACAGCGGCATCGTGCGGGTGGACGGCACGGAGCTGACCGGGGAGAGCGAGGCCGAGCTGACGAGGTTCCGGCGCGGCCGGATCGGGTTCGTGTTCCAGCAGTACAACCTGCTGGACACCTTGACCGTCGCCCAGAACACGGTGCTGCCGCTCAGGCTCGCCGGGCGGCGCGTGGACCGCGAGCGGGCCCGCGAGGTGCTGACGTCCGTCGGTCTGGGCGACCGCCTCGGCCACCGCCCCGACCAGTTGTCCGGCGGGCAGCGGCAGCGAGTGGCGATCGCCCGCGCACTGGTCACCGAGCCCCGGGTGATCTTCGCGGACGAGCCGACGGGAGCCCTGGACACGCGCAGCGCGCGGGACGTGCTGCGGCTGCTCCGGCAGGCGGTGCGGGTGCACGGGCGGACCGTGGTGATGGTGACGCACGACCCGGTCGCCGCCGCCTACGCCGACTCCGTGCTCTTCCTCGCCGACGGCCGGCTGGCCGGGCGGATGGACGCCCCCACGGCCGACGCCGTCGCCGAGCGGCTGGCGCACCTGGGCGACGACATGATGGCGGGGGTGTGAGCGATGTTCATGCTGGCGATGCGGTCGATCAAGCAGCGGCCCGGGCGGTTCCTCGCGACACTGCTGTCCGCCTTCCTGGGCGCGGCGATCATCATGACGTTCCACTCGATGCACGACACGGCCGCGCAGGACGGCGTCGACGCGGTGAGTTCGGAGACCCTGACCACCGCCGCGAGCGTGGTCGGCGGCTACGGCACCCTCCTGGTTTTCTTCGCCGTCGCCTCGACCCTCACGGTCAACGTCCGCCAGCGGGCGGCCGAGTTGCAGCTGCTGCGCTGCTCGGGGGCGACTCCGGGGCAGATCAAGCGGATGGTGGTCGGTGAGGCGGTGGCCGTGGCCCTGGTGGGCGCGGCACTGGCGACCGGGCCGGCCGTGCTCGGCGGGCGGGCGCTGCTGGCGGTGTTCCAGGACAGCGGTCAGGTCTCGCGGTCCGTCGACCACTCCTTCGGTTCCCTCGCGTTGCTGTCCGGGGTCGGCGTCACGCTGGTCGCGGCGGCGGGCGCCGCGTTCCTCGCCGTACGGCGGGCGACGCGCGGGCACCACCGGCGGGGCCGTGGGCGGACGTTCCTCGCGTACGCCGCGCTGCTCGCCGGGGCCGCGGCGGTGTGCTCCACCTTCGCGATGTCGGCGACGGACGCGGCGCTGATGGCGGCGCCCGCGTACGGGGCGATCCTGCTGTCCGTGGGCTTCGCGCTGCTGTCGCCACGGCTGCTGAAGGGCGTGCTGGACCGGCTGCCGCCGACCGGCGCGAGCGGCTGGCTGGCGGTGCGCAACCTGCGCCGCCGGGCCGACCACCTGGCCGGCATCCTGATGTCGCTCATCCTGTTCACGGCGGTCGCCACGGCCACGCTGTACATGCAGGCGGTGGAGAGCGACGCGGTCGAGGCCTCGGGCCTGACCAAGTCGGTCGACGCGAAGAACCTGGAGACGCTGAACTTCACGGTCGTCGGCATCATCGTGGTGTTCGTCTGCGTGATGCTGGTCAACTCCCTGTACGCGGCGACCACTTACCGCGGACGGGAGTTCGGGCAGCAGCGCCTGGCAGGAGCGACTCCGGGGCAGGTGCTGGGCACGGTGGGCACGGAGGGGCTGATCCTGACGGTCACCGGTCTGTTCCTCGGCACGGTGGCCGCGCTCGCCGGGATCATTCCGTTCACCGTCGTGCGCGCGGACTCGGTGCTGCCGGGCCAGGGCCTCGGCATCTGGCTCGCGGTCCTCGCGGTCGCGGCGGCGGCCACCCTGGGGACGAGTCTGGCGACGGCCCGGCGGGTGCTGCGCACTCCGGCGGTGGGGGCGGTCGCGGTGGCGGCGTAGGGCGCTCGCGGTGGCCGCGTGAGGCGTTCGACGGCGGGCGGCCGCTTCGACGGCCGCCCGCTGCTTTCGGATCACCGGTTTCCTGGTGACACGAGCGCTGAACAAGCGCTTAGATAGGTAACCGTCCAGGTAAACGCCGCCGAGCTGGAGGCCCCCGTTGTTCACTTCCGTCGACGACGTCTCCGCGCGTCTCGCCGACACCGGCTACCTCGCCTCGCCGGCCGTCGCCACGACCGTCTTCCTCGCCGACCGTCTCGGCAAGCCGCTGCTCGTGGAGGGCCCGGCCGGGGTCGGCAAGACGGAACTCGCGAAGGCCGTGGCCCAGGTCGCGGGGGCACGGCTGGTGCGGTTGCAGTGCTACGAGGGCGTCGACGAGTCCCGCGCGCTGTACGAGTGGAACCACGCCAAGCAGCTGCTGCGCATCAGCGCGGGCCGGGACGAGACGTGGGACGAGGCGCGTACGGACATCTTCAGTGAGGAGTTCCTGCTGGCCCGTCCGCTGCTGACCGCGATCCGCGGCGACGAGCCGAAGGTGCTGCTGATCGACGAGACCGACAAGGCGGACGTCGAGGTCGAGGGCCTGCTCCTGGAGGTGCTCAGCGACTTCCAGGTCACCGTGCCCGAACTGGGCACGATCACCGCGACCCGCCGCCCCTTCGTCGTCCTCACGTCGAACGCCAGCCGTGAGCTGTCCGAGGCGCTGCGCCGCCGCTGCCTGTTCCTGCACATCGGGTTCCCCGAAGAGGAGTTGGAGCGGCGGATCGTACGGCTGAAGGTGCCCGGTCTGGACGAGGCGCTGGCCGAGTCGGTGGTCCGGGTCGTCGGCGCGCTCAGGGCCATGGACCTGCGGAAGGTGCCGTCGGTCGCCGAGACCGTCGACTGGGCGCACACACTCCTCGCGCTGGGCGCGGACACGCTCGACGAGACCCTCGTACGCGACACCCTGGGCGTACTGCTCAAGCACCAGGACGACGTCCTGAAGGCCGGTGCCAAGCTGGACCTGGGAGCTCTGTGAGCACGCCGGCCGGAGTCGCGGACCGGCTGACGTCCCTGGTCGGGGCGTTGCGCGCGCACGGCATCCGCGTCGGCACCGGGGAAACCGTGGACGCGGCGCAGGCGGTGGCGGCCCTCGGGCTCGCGGACCGTGAGCTGCTGCGGGAGGGGCTGGCCGCGACGCTGCTGCACGGCACGTCCCAACGGCCGGTGTTCGACCCGGTCTTCGACCTGTACTTTCCGCGGGGCGTGGGGGCGTCGCAGACGCAGGCCGCGGACCGGGACGACCTGCGCGACCGGCTCGCGGCCGCGCTGGCCGCGAACGACCGGGCGATGATGGGCCGGTTGGCGGCCGAGGCGGTCGACGGCTTCGGCGGATACGGTTCCTCACCCGCGTCGGACGGCTGGTCGTCGTACCAGGCGCTGGACCGGCTGCGTCCGCAGACGCTGCTGGCCCGTGTGCGGGACGACGTGCGGGCGCAGGGCGGCGGCGGTCCGGGGTTCACGGACCGGCTGCTGGAGGACGAGATCCGGCGGCGCATCGAGGCGTTCCGCGCCCTGGTGGGCGCGGAGGCCCGGCGGCGGGTCGCCGAGCGGCGGGGCCGGGACGAGATCGCACGGCGGGCGGTGGCGCCGACCGCCGACCGGGTCGACTTCCTGTTCGCCGGGAAGGACCGGCTGGCCGAGCTGCGCAGGACGGTGCAGCCGCTGGCCCGCAAGCTCGCCACCCGGCTCGCCGCGCGTCGGCGGCGTGCCGCGCGCGGCAGCATCGACCTGCGGCGCACCCTGCGCGGGTCGCTGTCGACGGGCGGGGTGCCGATGCGGCCCGTGCTGCGCAGGCGGCGCCCCGCCCGGCCCGAACTGGTACTGCTGTGCGATGTGTCGGGCTCGGTGTCCGGGTTCTCGGACTTCACGATGCTGCTGGTGCAGGCGTTGCACGACCAGTTCAGCAAGGTGCGGGTGTTCGCCTTCGTCAACCGGATCGACGAGGTGACCCGGCTGCTCGTGCACGGCGCCGCCGACCCGGAAGGGCTCGGCGCCCGGATCCGCGCGGAGGCGACCCTCACGGGCTGGCACGGCAGCAGCGACTACGGCGTCGCGCTGGGCGAGTTCGCGGAGCGGTACGGCGACGCGGTCGGCCCGCGCACCACCGTGTTCGTCCTCGGTGACGCCCGTACGAACATGAGCGACCCGAACCTGCCCGCGGTACGGCAGATCACCGGACGGGCCCGCCGTGTCTACTGGTTGAACCCGGAGGCACGCCCCCAGTGGGGCACGGGCGACTCCGCCGCCCCCGACTACGCCGAGGTCGTCGAGATGCACGAGTGCCGCAACGCCCGTCAGCTCAGCGCCCTGGTGGGGCGTCTGCTGCCGGTCTGACGCACGGGGCCGGCCGCGGTCGACCCCCGGTGAGCAGGAGGTCATCCCGGAGACGTAGGGCTTGTCCCGGATGTCCGTCCCGCCTTCACGCCCTTACGCTCCGCAGGAACGAGGGGGAATCCATGAAGGCAGTGGTTCAGGACAGGTACGGCTCGGCGGACACCCTGGAAGTCAGGGAGGTCGACCCGCCCGTGCCCGCCGCCGGAGAGGTGCTGGTGCGGGTGCACGCGGCGGCCCTCAACGCCTACGACTGGCATCTCATGCGCGGCGATCCGAAGATCGCCCGGCTGGCGTTCGGGCTGCGCGCGCCGAGGGCGAGAATCCGGGGCCGGGACTTCGCGGGGCGGGTGGAGGCCGTGGGTGCCGGGGTCGAGGGACTGCGCCCCGGCGACGAGGTGTACGGCGAGGCCGACGGCGCCTTCGCGGAGTTCGTGTGCGCCGCCGAGGACGCGGTGGGCCCGAAACCGGCCGGCCTCGGTTTCGAGCAGGCGGCGGCGATCCCGCTGGCCGCGAACACCGCCCTCATCGGCCTGCGCGACCTGGCCGGGGTCGGGGCGGGCCGCACGGTACTGGTGAACGGGGCGTCGGGCGGGGTCGGCACGTTCGCGGTGCAGCTCGCCAAGGCGTACGGCGCGGAGGTGACCGGCGTGTGCAGCACGCGCAACGTCGATCTCGTCCGGTCGCTCGGCGCGGACCACGTCATCGACTACACGCGGGAGGACTTCACCCGCGGCGGACGTCAGTACGAGGTCGTCCTCGACCTGGTGGGCAACCACTCCCTCGGCGCGCTCCGACGCGTGCTGACCCCCGCCGGGACACTCGTCCTGTCCGGCGGGGGCGTGTTCGAGGGCGGCAGCCTGGTCGGTCCGATGGGGCTCCTCATCAGGCGGCACCTGGTGTCGCCGTTCGTCCGTCAACGCCTGCTCGAACTCCCCGCCAGGCCGAGCAGGGCGAACCTCGCGACCCTGCGGGAGCTCGTCGACTCCGGGAAGATCGCCCCGGTGATCGACCGCACGTATCCGCTGAGCGAAGTGCCCGAGGCGATGCGATATCTGGAGGTCGAGCACGCGCGCGCCAAGGTGGTCGTCACCGTGTGAGGCGCGCGCCCCCGACCGGTGTCAGTCGGCCTTGGCGTACTTCTGCGCCATGCCTCCGGCGAAGTCGTACAACACGACCTGTTCGTCGCCCACGACCCAGGCGTCGTGTCCGGGCGGGCACACGAAGGTGTCGTGGGGGCCCACTTCGACCTCGCCGCCGTCGTCCATGCGGATGCGCATGCGCCCCTGCACTACATAGCCGTTGTGGTGGATCTGGCAGCTGTCCGTGCCCGCGATCGGGGCCACGGACTCGGACCAACGCCAGCCTGGTTCGAAGGTGGCCACGGCGAAGTCGAGCCCACTCATGTGGACGGCTTCGAGGTGGCCCCGGGGGAAATCTCGGCGCTCGTCCGGCTTGTCGAGCGTCTTCACCTCGATCATGACGGCTCTCCCTTCCGGCCGGGCTCTGCACGGCCGGGGCCGGTCCCCGTCTCCCGCCCATCGCGAGCGGCACCGGCGGGGGTCGTGCCCCACCACTCCATCGTCCGCCCGTCCACCCGGGAACGCCATTCGGGTGAGGGCGGCGCCGACCCGGCCCCACCGGATGCGGCACCGGGGCCCACCCCCTCAGGCTGTGCCCCCGCACAGCTCGGCGAACCGCTCCGCGTCGACGTTCCCCCCGGAGATGATCACCCCGACCCGGCGTGGCAGCCGGCCCGCCCGGCCGGAGAGCAGGGCGGCCAGCGGGGTCGCGCCGCTCGGCTCGACGACGGTCTTCAGGCGCTCGAACGCGAACCGCATCGCCCCCCGGATCTCGTCGTCGGACACCAGGGCGATCGCGTCGACGAGCAGCCGGTTGATGGAGAAGGTCAGTTCACCGGGGATGTGCAGGGCCTGCCCGTCGGCGATGGTGTGCGGCACGGGGATCTCGATGCGCCGGTCCGCCGCCAGGGACCGCTTGGTGTCGTCCCCGGCCTCCGGCTCGACGCCGATCATCCGCAGGTTCGCGTACTGCCCCTTGGCCGCCGTGGCACTCCCGGCGATCAGTCCGCCGCCGCCGACCGGGGTCATCAGCGCGTCCAGCTCCCCGACCTCTTCGAGGAGTTCGAGAGCCGCCGTGCCCTGCCCGGCGATGACATGCGGGTGTTCGTAGGGCGGGATGACGGTGAGGCCGCGTTCGGCCGCCAGGGCCTCGGCGATGGCGACGCGATCGCCGGTGTAGCGGTCGTACGTCACGATCTCGGCGCCGTAACCGGCGGTGGCGGCCCGCTTCGAGGCCGGGGCGTCGTGCGGCATGACGATCACCGCGGTGGTGCCGAGCTCGCGGGCGGCGAGGGCGACGGCCTGGGCATGGTTCCCGGAGGAGTAGGTGGCGATGCCCCGGGCGAGCTGCTCCGGGCTCAGCCGCGAGGCCGCGTTGTAGGCACCTCGGAACTTGAAGGCGCCGACGCGCTGGAGGTTCTCGCATTTGAGGAAGACCTCGGCGCCGACGAGGGAGTCCAGGGTGCGGGAGCGCAGCACGGGCGTGCGGTGCGCGACGCCCTCGAGCCGGGCGGCCGCGTCCCGGACGTCGTCAAGGGTGACCGGCGGGGTGGTGGTCGTCACGCGTGTCCTCCAGTGGGGTCGGTGGCCTCGGGCGTCGCGTCCGTCGCGGCCCGGGCCTGGGAGAGGTAGCTGTACGCGGAGGCGCGGGAGATGCCGAGCCGGGCGGCCACCTGCTCGACCGAGCGGCGCACCGCGAACACCCCGCGCTCGTCGAGGCCGCGGAACAGCTCCAGGCGTGCCGCCCGGTCGAGGCCCGCCCATGCCCGGTCCTGTTTCAGGTGGTGGTCGTCGAGAACGACCTCGACGACGGAGTCGATGTCGTTGCCGAAGGTGGTGACGGGGAGTTCGGCGGCCGGCCGGGCCGCGCCGGCCAGTGCCCCGAGCAGGGTGTGAGCCCCGGCGAGCGCGGTGACGTCGAGGTTCACGCACACCGCGCCGAACACGGCGCCCGTGGAGTCACGCAGCACCATCGTGGACGACTTGACGGTCTGTCCGGTTCTGGTCCGGGTGACGTAGTTCAGCTCGTCGGCCGCCTCCTCGCCCCGGGCGACGATCCGCATGCCGATCTCACTCATCGCGCCGCCCACCGCGCGCCCCGTCACCGAGCCGGCGATGGCGACGACCGACTCCTCCGGCCGCCGGTAGTCGTGCAGCACCACCTCGCACACCGGACCGAACGTCGCCGCGATCCCCTCGATCACCGGAACCAGCGCGCCGATGACCGCGTCCCGCTCCGCCTCCACACCTGCCTCGCCCACCGGCACACCCTTCCTTCCGCCACCAGGGATCCTAGACTACACGTCCAGCACTTGGACCAAAAGTCCAATCGACCCCTTCGGAGCCATCTCTGTCCGAGATCTTGACGGGCGTGATGTTACCGGTAACATCACATCGGTCGGAGCGAACGAGAGGTGTGCTGTGCCGGGGGAAGAACGCGTTGTCGACAGCAGCACGAGGCCACCCACCCACGTACGACCGGACACGCCGGTCTTCAGCCCCGCCGCCGTGGTCGCCTCGTGCGTGGGCTTCGTCCTCATCGGCGCGCTCCAGGCGCTGTACGGACCGGCCATTCCGGCGTTCCGCGAGGAGTTCGGGCTGTCCCCTTCTGCCGCGGGGCTGGGACTGAGCGCCCACTTCGTCGGCGGGGTGGCCGGTGTGCTGCTGTTCGACCGGCTCTACGGGCGGCTCGGCAACCGGCAGATCCTCGGCGCCTCGTACCTGCTCATGGCGGTCGGCGCGGCGGGCTTCGCGCTGGCGCCGAACTGGCCGGCCGCACTGGCCGCGGCGCTGCTGGCGGGGCTCGGCTTCGGCGGTATCGACTACGGCCTCAACCAGCTGTTCGCGGTCGGATTCGGTCGCCGTTCGACCGCGATGCTGAACATCCTCAACGCGCACTTCGGGATCGGCGCGATCCTCGGACCGGCACTGGTCGGCATGATCGGCTCCGCGCACTACCCGGCGATCTTCCTCGGTTTCGCGCTCGCCAACCTGCCGTTGCTGCTGTGCCTGACAGGCGTACGCGACCGGGCGCCCGGGCCGGCCGACAGCGCCGGGGCCGACGACGGACGGGCCCTCGGCCGCAGTCTGAGCTCGGTGCTCGGCGTGTTCGTCGCGCTCTACGTGCTGCACGTGGGCATCGAGGCGGGCGTGGGCGGCTGGGAGCCGACCCACCTGGAGACCGTGGGATACGGCGCCGGAGTAGCCGCGACCGCGACCTCCGTGTACTGGCTGATGATGACCGTCGGCCGGTTCCTGGTCGCCCCGATCGCGCTGCGCTTCTCCGCCCAGGCCATCATCACCGTCTCCTGCGCGGGCATGACGGTCTGTCTGCTGCTGGCGTCGGTCCCGGCGCTCGCGCCGTACGCCTACGCCGGTGTCGGTCTGTTCATCGCCCCGATCTTCCCCACCGGCCTGCCCTGGCTGCACCGGGCGGCCCCCCAGGCTCGGCGGGCCGGCGCCCTGGTCATCGCCGCGTCCATGGCCGGCGGGGTCGCGGCGGGGCCGGCGCTCGGCAAGGCGATCGAGGCGTCCAGCGTCCGGGCGGTACCGCTCCTGCTGGGCGGTGTCTCGGCGCTGTGCCTGGCCGCCACGCTCTGGCTCGTCCGCAGCACCCGACCCCAGTGAACCCGGCACCGGCGCTGCCGCGTTCGAACCGAAGCGAACCGAAGGGAAGCACCCGCATGCCTGCTCTGACGACCTCGTCCGACGGTTTCCTCCTGCACGGCGAACCGTTCCGGATCATCTCCGGGGCGCTGCACTACTTCCGCGTCCATCCCGACCAGTGGACCGACCGGCTGCGCAAGGCACGCCTGATGGGCCTCAACACCGTCGAGACGTACCTGCCGTGGAACCTCCACGAACCCGCGCCCGGCACCCTCGTCCTCGACGGCCTGCTCGACCTGCCCCGATTCCTGCGGCTCGCGCAGGCGGAGGGCCTGCACGTGCTGCTGCGCCCCGGGCCGTACATCTGCGCCGAGTGGGACGACGGCGGGCTGCCCGCATGGCTGATCTCGGACCCCGACATCCGGCTGCGCACCAGCGACCCCCGCTTCACCGACGCCTTCGACCGCTACCTCGACCAGCTGCTGCCTCCGCTGCTGCCGCACCTCGCCACGAACGGCGGCCCGGTGATCGCCGTACAGGTGGAGAACGAGTACGGGGCGTACGGCGACGACACCGCGTACCTCAAGCACGTCGAACAGGCCCTGCGTTCCCGGGGCGTCGACGAGCTGCTGTTCACCTGCGACCAGGCCAACGCCGAGCACCTGACCACCGGGAGTCTGCCCGGCCTGCTCGCCACGTCGACCTTCGGCAGCCGGGTCGAGGAGAGTCTGGCCGTGTTGCGCACCCACCAGCCCGAGGGCCCCCTGATGTGCGCCGAGTTCTGGATCGGCTGGTTCGACCACTGGGGCGGACCGCACCACACCCGGTCGGCGGCCGACGCGGCGGCCGACCTGGACCGGCTGCTGTCCGCCGGCGCCTCGGTGAACATCTACATGTTCCACGGCGGTACCAACTTCGGCTTCACCAACGGCGCCAACCACAAGCACGCCTACGAGCCCACCGTCACGTCGTACGACTACGACGCCCCGCTCACCGAGAGCGGCGACCCGGGCCCCAAGTACCACGCCTTCCGCGAGGTCATCGCCCGCCACGCGGCGGTCCCCGACGAGCCGGCCCCGGCGCCTGGCCGCAAACTCCCGCCCACCGCCGTGCGGTTGGAGCACCGGGCGCCGCTGCTGCCGTTCCTGCGGACGCTGGAGGCCGCCGCGCGCACCGAGGACCCGGTGACGATGGACGAACTCGGGGTGCAGAGCGGCTACGTGCTCTACCGGACCACCCTTCCCGCCTCCGGCGACGGCCTGTTGCACTTCGCGGGCGGTGTCGGCGACCGTGCGCAGGTCTTCGTGGACGGAGCCTCCGTCGGCGTACTGGAGCGCGAACGCCACGACGAGACGCTGCCCGTCAGGGTGCCGGCGCCCGGTGCCGTCCTCGAGGTGCTCGTGGAGAACCAGGGCGGGGTCAACTACGGGCCGCGCATCGGCGCGCCCAAGGGGCTGCTCGGACCGGTGTCCTTCCAGGGCGCGGCCCTGCGCGGCTGGGAGTGCCGGCCCGTGCCGCTGGGGGACCTGGGCGCGGTGCCGTTCGTGCCGTCCGACGCCGCCACGGACGCCGTACCCGCCTTCCACCGGGGGACGTTCGAGGTGGCCACCCCGGCCGACACGTTCCTCGCCCTGCCCGGCTGGACCAAGGGCCAGGCCTGGGTCAACGGCTTCCACCTCGGCCGCTACTGGAACCGCGGCCCCCAGCACACCCTGTACGTCCCCGGCCCGGTCCTGCGCCCGGGCGCCAACGAACTCGTCCTGCTGGAGCTGCACGCCACCACCGGCACCCGCGCCCAGCTCACCGACACCGCCGACCTCGGACCGGAGAACGACTGATGCCCCACCCGCACCGCCTGCGCATCCCCTCCCCCGCAGGCCCACCGCTGGTCGGCCACGTGCCCTTCACCGACGCCCCGGGCGTGCCCGACCCGATCGCGGTCAACAGCCGTTGGCTCACCCGCGGCGGCCGCCCCTGGTTCCCGGTCTCCGGCGAGTTCCACTACTCGCGCTACCCCGCCGGGGAGTGGGAGGAGGAGCTGCTGAAGATGAAGGCGGGCGGAGTGACCGCCGTGGCCGCCTACATCATCTGGATCCACCACGAGGAGATCGAGGGCCGCGTCCGCTTCGACGGCGACCTCGACCTGCGCCGCTTCGCCGAGCTGTGCGCCCGCCACGGCCTGGACTTCATCCCCCGCATCGGCCCGTGGTCGCACGCGGAGGTCCGCAACGGCGGCCTGCCCGACTGGCTGGCGGCCCGCGACTGCACCCCGCGCACCGACGACCCCGCCTACCTGGAGCCCGTACGCGCCTGGTTCGCGGCGATCGCCGAGCAGCTGCGGGGCCTGGACCGGGCGCACGGCGGCCCGATCGTGGCGATCCAGATCGAGAACGAGCTCTACGACCAGCCCGGCCACCTCCTCACCCTGAAGCGCATGGCCCAAGAGGCCGGAATGAGCGCCCCGCTGTGGACGTCGACCGCCTGGGGCGGGGTCCAGCTCCCGCCCGACGAGCTCCTTCCGCTGTACGGCGGCTACACCGAGACCTTCTGGACCGAGGCGGACGGCGGCTGGCCCGACACCTGCCGCAAGCACTTCTTCTTCACCCATCAGCGGGACGACGAGGGCATCGGTGCCGATCTCAGGCCCACCACCGTGCGTGGCGGCGAGCCGGACGCCTTCGCGGACCGATTCCCCTGGGCCACCTGCGAGTTGGGCGGCGGCATGGCGGTGTCGTACCACCGCCGGCCACGCGTCGACGCCGACGACATCGGCGCGCTCGGCCTCACCAAGATCGGCTGCGGTTCGGTCTGGCAGGGCTTCTACATGTTCCACGGCGGCACCAACCCGGCGGGGGAGCTGACCACCCTGCAGGAGTCCCACGCCACCGGTTACCCCAACGACCTGCCCGTCCTGACGTACGACTTCCAGGCCCCGCTCGGCGAGTACGGCCAGTACCGGCCGACCTACCACGAACTGCGCCTGCAGCACCTGCTGCTGGCGGACTTCGGCGACCGGATCGCCCCCATGCGGTCCACGCTGCCCGAGCGACAGCCGGACGGACAGGGCGACCGGGGCACCCTGCGCTGGGCCGTGCGCGCGGACGGCACCTCGGGGTTCCTGTTCGTCAACAACCACCAGCCGCACGAGCCGCTGCCGGACCACCCGGACACCTCGTTCACGGTCGCGTTCCCCGACGGCTCGGGCGAGCTGACTTGGCCGAGCGTCCCGGTCACCGTCCCGCGCGGCGCCTACTTCTGCTGGCCGCTGCGGCTCGAGGTGGCGGGGCTCAGGCTGGAGTGGGCGACCGCCCAGCCGGTGTGCACGGTCGACGTGGAGGGTCGTACGGTCCTGGTGCTGGCCGCGACCGACGGCATCGCTCCCGAACTCGCCCTGGACGCGGCGACGGTGTCGTCGGTCGGCTCGCCGACCGGGGACATCACACCCGTCGGCGGCCGCCTGCTGGTGACCGGGCTGCGCCCCGGCACCGACGCGCTGGTCGAGGTGGAGACGGCGGACGGGGGCCGTGCGGGCCTGCTGGTCCTCGACGCGGCGACGGCCCGTACCGCCTACCGGGGTGAGGCGTGGGGTGCCGAGCGGCTGGTGCTGTGCGGGGACGGGGTCGTCTTCGACCGCGACGAGGTACGGCTGCACGGGTCGCGGGAGGCCGTCTCGTTCGCGGTGCTGCCCGCGCCGGAGCGGGCGCCGATGGTGGACGGGGTGACGGTGAGCCCCGAGGCGGACGGGGTGTTCACCCGTTACTCGAGCCAGTCCGGCGAACGCGGAGAAGTCACTCCCCAGGTCCAGGTCACCCTCCTGCGGCCCGCCGGTCCGGCGCCCGCGACCCCGACCGGTGTGCAGGGCCGGGCGAGCGCGCCCTCGGACAAGTGCTTCGACACCGTCGCCGCCGAGTACCGCGTCGACGTGCCGGACGACCTGCCGCCGGGGACCCTGCTGCGCCTGCACTGGACCGGTGACGTGGGGCGTGCCTACGTGGGAGACACGCTGGTCGCGGACCAGTTCTTCTCGGGGCGGGTCTGGGACATCGGCCTCGACCGGCTGCCCGCCGACGCCCTGCGTGCGGACGGCCTGCTGCTGAGGGTGCTGCCCCTGCACGCCGACGCCCCGGTGTACCTGCCGGAACATGCGGGCGGTGCCGGGGAGACGGCGGCCGTCGTACGCGCCGAGTGGGTCACCGCCCGCACCCGGACCGTCCGGGCACGCTGAACCACCGTGCGCCCCGGGGGCCCGAAGCACCCGGACCCTCGGGACACACCCGCCTATGCTGTGGTTCTGCCGGGCGGACCAGACCGCCGTATCGACGTCGAGGAAACTGCCACCATGACCCGAAGCGCCGCCGACGGGGCCGTTCCGAAGGGGCGCAGCAGACGGAACTTCGCGGGCTCGCGTCCCGTGATGGACGACGTGGCCCGGTTGGCCGGTGTGTCCAAGCAGACCGTCTCCCGGGTGCTGAACGACCACCCCTCCGTCCGCCCGGAGACCCGCGAGGGGGTCCTGGTGGCCATGCGCACGCTCGGCTACCGGCCCAGTCGCAGTGCCAGATCGCTGGCGAGCGGCCGGACCCGGATGCTCGGAGTCATCTCGTTCGACGCCGCCCGCTACGGGCCCGCCTCCATCCTCACCGCGATCAACACCGCGGCCCAGAAGGCCGGATATCTGGTCAGCTCCATCGCCCTCGACACGGCCGACCACGACACGGTCGTCGAGGCCGTGAACCGACTGTCCGCCGAGGGCGCGGACGGCGTGATCGCCATCGCCCCGCAGCTGTGGGTGGGCCGCGCCCTGGCCGACACCCACCTCGACACACCGCTGGTGGTGCTGGAGAACGGCCTCGACGACGCCACCGAACTGGTCACCGGAGACTCGCGGACCGGTGCTCGCAAGGCCACCGAGTACCTCCTCGGGCTCGGCCACGACACGGTGTGGCACATCGCCGGGCCGACCGGCTGGACCTCCGCCGACCACCGGCTCGACAGCTGGCGGTCGACCCTGAGGGCGGCCGGTGCCGAGGTCCCCGAGCCACTGGTCGGTGACTGGAGCGCCGACTCCGGGTACGAGCTGGGCCGGCGCCTCGCCGCGCGCCCAGAGGTCACGGCGGTGTTCGCCTCCAACGACCAGATGGCCCTCGGCGTCCTGCACGCCCTCCACGACGCCGGCCGCTCCGTGCCCGGCGAGGTCAGCGTCGTCGGCTACGACGACATCCCGGAGGCCGCGCATCTGCTGCCGCCGCTGACCACCGTGCGCACCGACTTCGCGGAGATCGGCACCCGCTCCCTGCGGCTCCTGCTCGACCGCATCGACGGCCCCGCCGAGCCCGCGCAGCCCGAGTCGCTCGTCCCGGTCGACCTCGTCGTCCGCCGCAGCAGCGGGCCGGCGCCGCGCTGAAAGGGTCAGCAACCGTCCGCACCCGAGGAGCCCGAGGAGGAAGAGGACGAGGGTGAGGAGGGAAGGTACGACGACCCGATCCGGTACACACCCGCGCCGGCGACCGTCAGCCGCGTGAACTCGCCCTCCTGGCTCAGGCAGCCGCCCTCGACGCGCAGCCACGGCGAGTACGCGATCCGTACGGTCACCGAGCCCGGTCCGGGTGTCCGCACCGCGAGTTCGGCATCGGTCGTCCGGACCACGGTGGCGGGGGCCGACACCAGCGGTACGGCGTCCCGCACCCGGTAGACCCTCCAGTGTGTGTCCCTCCACACCGGTTCCAGCCAGGCGGTCCCGCCCCGCACCAGCCGCGCCTCTGCCTCCCCGTGGCGGTCGGGCTCGGTCGAGGGCAGCACCACGAAGCCGACGGCCCATCGGTCCAGCCATGCGCGGTAGGTCGTCGGCGTGAGTGTGCCGTCGTAGAAGAGCCGGCCACGTGTGACGTCCAACTGGGTGTTCCAGCCGCGGGCCAGGTTCACGTACGGGGCCAGCAGGGCGGCCTCGCGGTGGTCGTGAGCGGGGACGACCTCCACGCGGGCGCGGTCCGCGCCGAGCCGGTCCAGGGCCCGGACGACACCGTGGACGTCGGCGGCCCATGCCGGGACCTGCCCGGTCCCGCGCAGGAAGGAGGTGGGCGTGCCCGACCCCAGCCAGAACAGCGACCCGGCGAGGGCCAGGGCGAGCGCACCGCGCCGGTACCGCGCGCGCCGCTCCGTCGAGAGCACGGCTGCCAGGAGCACGGCCGGCGCGAACAGCAGCGCGAGCCGCTCCACGTTGGCACCGATCGGCGAGGGGATCAGGTACGTCAGGACGACACCCGCCGCGTACACGGCGCCGGCCCGCCGCACGACCCGCCACCCGCGCGGCGCGCACACCGCCACGGCCACGCCCAGCAGGGCGGGCCACGGGATGCGCCCCGCCGCCATCGGTTCCTCGCCGTGGAAGGGGAACAGCAGCGTCGTCACCCCCACCACCAGGAACGGCGGGATGGTCAACGCGGCGGCCCGCCGCCAGTCGCGGAGCAGGGCGTAGGCCCCGCCCGCCACGACGAGGAACAGGCCGGCCACCGGGCTCCCCATCGTCGCGAGCATCGCGTACCCGGCCGCCGGCGCGACCCGCCGCTCCCCCACCAGCAGCACACAGGCCGCCAGCGCGAGGGCGACGCCGAGGGCGAACGTCACCCGGCCCGCCGCCACGTCGACCCACAGCCCGAACGCGGCGAGCAGCGCCGGCGGCAGTGGGCGCCGGATCCCGGACCGGACGAACAGGACCGCGGCCAGCCACCCGGCGCCGAGTCCGGAGACGACGGCGATCGTGCGCACGCCGAAGAAGCCCATCAGGTACGGCGAGATCACGCTGTAGTTCGCCGTGTGGATCCCGCCGAACCAGAACAGTCCGTACGCCGAACCGCCGTGCTCGGTGGCGAAGCGCGCCCATGTCTCCTGGGCCGCGAGGTCACCGCCGCCGTTGGCGCGGAAGAACGCCCACACCACGTACAGCGGAAGCATGGTGAGGGTGGCGAGGGGGACGCGGTGGCGACGCGCGAACACCCGGATCCGCTGGTACGGCGGCTTGCCCGGCGGGATGGCGGCCTCCGCCGGCGCGGGGGCCAGCACGGCAGGAGCTGTCATGAGGGCGGCGTCTCCGATCGGGAACGAGGCGCAGCCTGGCCGGTGCCGGACACCCGGGCGTGACCGGCCGGGACACCACGGCGCCCGTGCCGTACGCGGATGTCACCCCATCGGGGATCCCGTCGGCTGCGATCTCATTCTTCGGCGGCGGGCAGAGGCCCGGCATCGGCCGAACGGCCGGAGACACGGCGGGGGGACGGGCGGAAACCGGCCTTTCGGCCGAGGCACCAGGGGCCTGTGTCCGACACCGGCCCTAGCGGTCGAACTGCCAGGTGATGGAGTCGCCGGTCACGCTGAGAACCGTCACGGGGACATCGATCAGCGACCCGTCGTTCCTGGTGCCGTGGCAGGTGAGCCTGGTGCCGGTGACGGCCTTCAGGCCGGTCGGGCAGGACATGTCCTTCACGGGGGTGCCGACCCAGGGCAGCGGGTGGTACATGCTCAGCGTCCGCCCCGCCACGATGTCGGGTCTGAGCGCCTTGTGGCCGTCGATCGTCTCGGCGCTGTGCCGGTCCAGCCCGGTGGTCGACTCCGTGCGGCTGATCCGGTGGGTGAACAGGAGCAGGGGCACGAGCACGGCGGCGGCGCCCACGACGACACCGAGGATCCTGCTCCGCACCTGAGACTCCTGACCACAACCCCGTAGTGGGCCGCAGCGTACTGAAGGAAGCATCCGGGGGGCCATGCCGTACGACACACCGTCCCGGGCGCACGGGCATCGTTGCGCGGGCAGGTCGGTCCCGCGGCCCGCTCCCGCGGCTTCAACTCCTGCCGCCTCGCCCTCGTGGGCGGTCGTACCCGCAGCCGCGCACGCCGTCCTGCCCTGGTCGGGTCTGACCAACCAGCTCTGACCGGCTCCTTCGGGATCTTTCCGGCCGCATGAAGTCTTCGGCGGTCGGCAGGGGCTCTCGCTCCCGCCAGGCGGCGGTGCCGGGGCGGCCGTCGCCCCGGCACCGCTGCGTCACTCCTCGTCGCGCAGCCGGGCCGCCAGGGAGATCAGCGGCTCGGTCTCCTCGGTGTGGCCCAGGCCGGTCAGGCGGGAGACCGCCGCGTCGAGGCGGACGAGGGCGGGGGCGGGACGCTCCAGGTAGATGCCCTCCACGGCACCCGCGAGGCGGACGCACTCGGCCCACTCTCCCGCGCGGTCGTCTCCCGGCCCCGGCTCGCCGAGCAGGGCGAGGGTCTTCTCCAGGGCGCCGAGGGCGTCCTCGTACGCGCCGGCGTGGGCGTTGACCCGCCCGTGCTCGTAGGCCAGGGCCGAGTCCAGGGAACGGCCGTGGGCCTCGTACCCGGCGGCACGGGCCTCATCGGCGATCCGGCCGGCGTCGGCGAGGAAGGTACGGGCGTCGGCCAGGCCGTCGGGGCCCTGCCGCTGGGCCTGGAGGCGGGCGAGTTCGCGCAGGCAGTTACTGAGGTGCTCGTAGCGCGGGGCCCGGGCGTGGGCGGCGATCGCCTGGTCCACCGCCTCGCGGGCCCGGCCGAACTCGCCGGACTCGCCGAGGAGTACGGCCGTCTCCGCGGCGATCATGGCGTGGCTTCCCGGGTCGTCGTCCCAGCCGGCCGACTCCGCCGCGAGGGCGACGAACTCCGCCGTGGCGGCCTTGAGGTCCTCCCCCGCGTTCAGCGCACGGGCGCGGGTCAGGCGCAGCTGAGCCACGATGCGGTCGTCCAGCTCTCCGGCGGCGACGTCCGGTTCGGCCAGCAGGGAGTCGAGCAGAGCGATGCAGTCCTCGACGCGGCCCAGGTCGAGGCTGAGCTGGGCCGCGTTGCTGTAGGCACAGAACGCGTCCGTCCGGCTGCCGCGGCGCAGGTCCGCCTCCGCCGAGCGCGTCAGGTACCGCAGTGCCTCGTCGGGGCGGCCCAGGTGCATGCAGGCCTCGGCCAGATCAGCGAGGAGGCGGCTGGTGTCGACCGAGTCGGCAGGCCAGTCGGCGGCCAGTCGCAGGCCCTCGGTGAGGTCCGCGTAGGCGGCCTGGGCGTTCCGGAGGCCGAGCTGCAGCCGGCCGCGCAGGCCGAGCGTGCGGGGCAGGTGCCAGGCGGGGCCGTGTGCCTTCAACCGGTCGATGACGGCGTCGATCTCGGTGACCGCGGCGGGCAGGTCGCCGGAGATGGCGTACGTGCTGGCTCGCAGCAGCAGGGCGCCGGAGATCTGCCCGGCGATGTCGTGCCGGGTGGCGAACGCGTGCAGCAGGTCCACCTCGGCGAGGACCGGTGCGGCGTGCTCCTCGCTGCCCGTGGCCTGCAGCCGCAGGCCGAGCGCGGTCGCCCGCAGTCGCAGCAGGCGGGCCTCCTGGTACGGGGCGAGGTCGGGCGTCTCCTCGTGCAGGCGGACCATGGACGCATGGGCGGCGGTCAGCGCGGCGCCCTTCGCCTCGGCCCCGTCGGCGCCCTCCGCGGGAATTTCGGCGGTCGCGAGCAGGGCACAGGCGCGGGCGAGCGCCGCGTGACCAGGCGCCCCGGCGTCGTCGTACAGGGCCGCGGCCTCCTCGTGGAGGTCGGCGGCGTCGGCGAACTCGTCCCTCTGGCCCGCCCGGCTCGCCTCGTCGGCCAGCAGGTCCGCGCGCAGCTGGACGAGCGGGCCCACGGCCGGGTCCTCGGGGTGGGTGTAGCCGCGGACGGCGACGAGCGTACGCAGTCGCGCCCAGCAGGCCTGTGCGTCCGGGTGCCCCTGTTCCTCCAACGCCCTTGCCCGGCAAATGAGTTCGGGCAGCGATTCGGGTACGGCGGCGGCCGTACGGGCGGCGATCGGGGCGGCCGGGGCCACGTCGTCGAGGCTGCGGGTGCGCAGGGTGAGTTCCAGCGCGTCCAGCAGCGGAGCCTGGTCGAGGCGGGCCCTGCGACGGTCGGTGTGGGCCGTGGTTCCGTTGCGGGCGTCGAAGCGGGCGGCGAGGTCGTCGGCACGGCCCCGCACCTCGGCGCGCAGGCCGGCCACCGTCCAGGTACGGCCCGAGTACCCGGCGGCGGGCAGTTCGCCGTGGCCGAGGAGTTCGACGCGCTGGAGGAGGACGTCCACGCCGGTGAGGAAGTGGAGCTGGTCCAGCGGCGATTCGACCTCCTCGAACAGGTTCCGGTTCTCGGCGAGCAGTTCCAGGCCGCGTGCCTCGTTGCCGGTCAGCGCGCAGAACTCCAGGTGCCGGCCGAGCTCCCCGGCCATCGAGGGGTTGCGGCGACAGCCGCGGTATCCGGCGAGATGCAGTTCGCGTGCCCGTTCGGCGCTGCCGGTGCGCAGCAGGGGCAGCAGGGCGTACGACAGGGAGCGGGCCGGCTCCTCCTGGCAGGACTCCTTCCCGGCGAGGACGGGCTCCCAGGTGCGCAGCGCCCGCTCGTCGTCGCCCGCGGTGAGGTGGTACAGGGCCCGCTCGCAGATCTCGCAGGCCTCGCAGTCGCTGAGCCGGGTGCGGGTGCGGCCCGCCCACAGCTCGTAGGCGAGGCCGGTGTCCTCGCCGACGTGGGCGGCGAGCTGGTACGCCTGCCCGTAGTAGGGCTGGAGCCCGAGGCCGGCCTTCTCGTAGCGGTCGCGCATCTCCGTCAGCCACTGGCGCAGGCTGGCCAGCGGTATCTCGGGCAGCGCCCGCAGGGCGTTGGACACCCACTTGAACCGCCAGAACAGCATGTGCCGCGAGCGGTCGTCGAAGACGTCGGGCTGCTCGTCGAAGAGCGTGAGCAGGCGGGCGAAGACGACGGGCGACTTCCGGGGTTCGGAGCCGTACGTGTACGCCTCCTGGAGTTCGAACAGGGCGTGGATGAGCGGGACGGGCTCCGCGAACTGCTCTGCGGCGTCGACGAGTTCCTCGGCGATGACGGTGCGGGTGCGGCCGTAGGGGCGCCGATCGTTCTCCTTGAGCGCCTCGTACAGCTCGTCTGTGCTCTGGGGATGGGGTGCGGTGGGCATCGTCAGCTGTCCTTGCGGAGGGCGTGGGCGAGAAGGTCGAGGAAGGAGCGGTTGATGAGGCTCGATTCGGCCGGCCTGAGCGGGCGCCGGGACAGCATCGCGGCCTGCCCGTAGAGGGCTTCGGCGCTGGTACGGGCCAGTTCGGGCTCGTCGATGGTGACGGCGGTGCGGACCAGCGGGTTGAGCTGGTTGAGGATCAGCTGGGCCCGCGGGGCCTCCTGGCGCAGGGCGCCGAGGATGTCGCCCCACAGGCCGCCCTCCTGCTCACGGGCGAGCTGGGAGCGGGTGCGTTCGTGCCGGGCCTCGCGGCTGTCGACGAGGAGGGCGGGGGCGGAGGCGGGCTGGAAGGTGCGCAGCGCGACGTCGCAGTCGAAGACGGCGAGGGCGTCGCGGGCCTGGGCGAGGTACGCGGCGGCGGCGAGTTCCGTCTCCCGGTCGACGGGGTCGAGGTGGGCGGTGAGAGTCGCCGGGTCGAGGTCGGCGACGGTGGCCTCGGGCCTGATCTCGGGCAGCCGGTGGACCAGTTCACGGTCGTAGGTGTAGCCGCCGTTGACGACGCCGAGCCCGGCGGCCGAGGCGATCGCGGCGACCTGCCGGAACTCCTCCACGGTCGACGTCACGAGCACGGTGCGGTGGGTGCGCGCGAACTCGTCGAGGGTGGTGTGCCCGTCGGTGGTCTCGAACGGCAGCCAGGGCAGCAGCATCCGCAGGATCTCGTCGTCGTGCACCGCCAGCGACTTCACGGCCAGGTGGTGGGCCTGGAGGAAGCGGGCGAGCAGGTCCGGGTCGCTGGCGGCGGCCCGGGCGATCCAGGCGCGCAGCCGCTCGGCGAGTGCGTCACGGACGGCGGCGAGGGTGTCGTCCTCGTACAGGGACTCGCGCGAGGCGGTCGGGCGCAGGCTCTCGGCGTCGACGACACAGCGGACGAAGAACGCCCACTCGGGCAGGATCTCCTCGGCCTGCTCGGACAGCAGCATGCCCTTGACGTGCACGCGGTGGCCGTGTCGGCGCCCGGCCGGCACCGCCTCGGGCAGTACGCACGCGATGCCCTTCAGGCCCACGGCCGGCAGGTCCAGCTCGACGGTGTCCAGCGGCGTGAACCCGAAGACCTCCTCGCCGTACGCGGCCAGCGCGCGGGAGCGTGCTCCCGGCGTGGGGTACGTACGTACCCAGGGGGCGGGCTCGGGGTTGACGGGCGCCCCCGGACCACCCGGACCGCCTGTGCCGTCGTCGAAGGTCACCGGGTGGCGCAGCAGGGAGCCGAAGTGCCGGGCCAGCGCGTGCACCTGAGCCGGGCGGGTCCACTCGCCGGCGTCGGCGCGCGGTGTCAGCGTGACGGTGGTGCCGGGCCGGGGGCGGGCGGCGGCGGGCAGGGTGCGGACGGTGTAGCTGCCGTCGCCGCGGCCCCGCCACTCGACGGCGGGTGCGTCGGGGGTGTGGGCGGAGCGGCTCAGGACGTGGATCTCGTCCGCGACCAGGAAGCAGGAGAGCAGGCCGATGCCGAACTGGCCGATGAAGTCCCCGCGTTGCTCGGCAATGCGCTCGGCCCGTTTGCTGCTGCGGCCGATGGTGGCGAGAAAGCGGTGCACGTCGGCCTCGGTGAGACCGACGCCGTCGTCCTCGACGCGTACCAGCGAACCGTCGGCGTACAGGCGGACACCGAAGGCGTCGGCGGGGGCGGCCGGTTCGAGGCGGTGCCGGGCGGTCAGCGCGTCCACCGCGTTCTGCAGCAGTTCGCGCAGGTAGACGCGGGGGCTGGAGTAGAGGTGGTGGGAGAGGAGATCGACGAGGCCGCGCAGATCCACCTGGAAGGTGCGGTCGGCGCCGGCCGCGTTCGCGGCGGTGTCGGGTAGAGTCATCGGGCAGTCCCAAGTGGGAGGGATGGCGGGCGGGAACGGGGCCGGCTTGCGCTCAGGCGCGGCGGTGGCGGCGGGCGAACTGCTTCTCGGGGTCCGCGAAGTAGGTCCAGGGCCACTTGGTGTAGGCGCCGTCCAGTGTCTGGAAGACGCGCCGGACCGTGTGGCGTTCGCCGGCCAGGGACAGGGCCATGGCGAACATGTTGAAGTCCTCCTGCCAGCCCGGGCGCCGGACGTACGCGGGGTGCAGGATGCTGTAGTCGGCCGCTTCCCGCAACTGCGCCTGGATCTCGGAGGTTTCGAGGTAGTCCCCACGCTCCGACTCGACCCACTCCTCGATGTACGCCATGGCGATCACGCATCCGAGGCGGTGTCCCTGCGGGGCACGGGCGGCCGCCTCCTGGGCGAACGCCAGGGCCTGGCCCGGCTCGCCGCCCCAGCGGGGCTGCAGCTGCGACACCCACTCGAGGTGGGTCTCCAGGTCCAGCGGGTCGCGGCGCAGGGCGGCGTCGCGGCGGGTCTCGTTGACGGCCGGGCCGAGCGACATGCCGCGCCCGGAGGTGAGGAGGCGGCGCCACGGCGTGACCCACTCCGGACGCAACTCGGCGGCCTGGAGCAGCTGTTCCTCGGCGATCTCGAGCCGCTCGTGGAAGACCCGCCACTGCTCCTGCGTGACGTTCACGGCACGCTCGGCGGTGCGCGCCTCCCAGCCCCAGCTGATGTGGCGCGCCCCGGATATCAGCAGGGCGGTCGCCCGGTGCTCCTTGTCGTCCTCGACGGCCCGGCCGATCCAGTCCTGCACACCGTCCATGTCGGCGAGTTCGCCCAGGATCTGGTGGTCACGGCCGGGATCGAAGGGGGCCAGCGCCTCCTTGACCGCCTCCCAGTCACCCGCGTCGGCGGCCTCCACCAGCGCGAGCACGCGCGCGTCCCCGAGCGCGCGCAGGGTGTACATCCCGTTCTTCTGTCTGTGCGGGACAGGAAAAGCGTGCGGATCCGCCACCGGTCTCTCCGCACCCCTGCCGAACAGCTTGCCCAACATGCCGCACCCTCCCCTGGTCCTGCGTGATCGTCTGGGGCAGCATAAACGGCCCCACCGACACCACTTCCACAGGGTTTTCACCAACGCTTCACCGGCCCGGTCCCGCCCTCTCACCTCTCCCGGTCCACGCCGACACCGCGACGACTCCGGCTCGTGGTCGAGCTGTCGGGGCCTGGCGGCCGAGCACGTGGGCGGGTGGGCCGGAGACGACGCCGGCGCAGGGTACGGCTGTGCCCGGAACCAGGGGCATCGCGGTCCGGTCGAGCAGCGTGACGTCAGAGACCGCGGGCGGCGACGGACGCCGTCACGAGGTCAGCGCACCCTCCCCCGCGGCTTCAACGGCACCGGCGGCAGTTCGGGAGCGGGCAGCGGGGTGCCGTCGTACCCCTTCACCTCACCGAAGCGCGACCCCGTCATCCAGTCCGCGCGGGCCTGCGCGATCTCCTCCTGGGAGCGCCCGATCCAGTTCCGGAACACAGCGAGCCCTGCGCGCATCGGTTCAGGTCATCGGCCTTCCCTCATCCGTACAAGATCCGGTACAGGTCCGCGGCCGGGAGGCAGGTGAAGGAGTCCGGGTTTGCGACCCAGGACAAGGCGATCGCGCGTTTGACGGAGATCTACAACGCGAAGAAGGCGGCGCCGCGGGGGCAGGCGAAGGCGGAACGGGTCGCCGGGTACGGGGCGATGCGGTTCGAGGAGTACGCCGGGGAGTGGAAGGCCGGGCAGCGGGACCCGGGGCCGGCGTCGGTGGACTCTGCTCGGTTTACCGCTTCGTCGGGTGCAGATGGTGGCTGAGATAGCGGGCGGTGACGCTGTGCGGATCATGTGAGAGGTCGTCGGGTGTTCCGGTGGCGACGATGGTGCCGCCGGCGGTGCCGCCTCCGGGGCGTACGGCACGTCGGTGCGCACCCCGAACTCGGCGACGACCTGCGGCATCACCGTCAACCCGAACATCGACCACGCAGCCACCGCCCCCTCGGCGATGGTGCGTTGCGGATCGGGGACGAGAGCCGCTTCCTCGACTTCCCGGACCATGCCGGTACCGGTGCACCGTGGGCGTGCGCCGTCCGAGTTGAAGGCCAGCGACTCCGCGCCCGGTGGGTAGCACACAGGGCAGGTCAGGTCCAGTCCCGCGGCCACGTCGATCGTCGGGTCCTGCCGGTGGCCGTTGGGGCACAGGTGTGATCCCAGTCGGGAGAACAGCAGGCGCAGCACGTTGAGCAACTCGGTCGACGTGCCGAAAGTGCTGCGCACCCCGGGCACCCCGGGCCGCTGCCGCAGGGCGAGGGCCGCGGGCACGTGCTCGACGCTGTCCACCGACGCACGCGGTGCCTGCGCCATACGTCGGCGGGTGTACGTGGACAGCGCCTCGATGTAGCGCCGTGAGCCCTCCGCTTACAGCACCCCCATCGCCAGCGACGACTTCCCGGAGCCGGACACCCCTGCCACCGCGACGACATTCTTTGTTCTTACAGCCCGCAGAAACTTGGCTTCTTCTAGAGCGTGAAGTCGGTTGCCCGGAGGCATCGTTGCACGCCAGGCAACCCGACGAATAAACACGCTACGCGATCGGCTCAACACCTTGCTCCACTGTGCGGACTCCGAGGGAATTCGCCCCGGGCCAAACGCGGGCCAAACGGCGCCAAGGACGGTGGGGCCAGTGGTGCCGATTCGGCGTGACCGGCGGCACAAGGCTGGTCTCACCAAGGTACTCGCCAGCATGTACCCACTGCCCTCGGCAGGCTCAGCGTCGAGGACGCGCAGCACGATCCGCAGGGCCTCGGTGAGGCCGCCGTGCGTCTACTTGGGCGGCGAACGTGAAGACGTCGAAGGCGGGGTCGGGGCGCCTTGGCGCGCTCCCTGGGCCGTCCTGGTTCAGCGCTGCTGCCAAGTGCGGGGCGGTCGGCCGAGGCTGTCCACGAATCGCACACCCCCGACCACGGCGGCCTTCGCGGTCGTCCTTACGCGGCAGAACGCCACTTCTTCCACGGCCTGTTCGCCAGCCGTGACCAGTCCGAAGTCGTGGGAGCTCTCCTGAGAAGGCCTAACCGTCCTTCGATCTTGGATAGAGCCGACAGAGTGGAGCCAGGATCATCCTGGCTCCACCCGTGGTGCGGGCATGTCCTGTCACTGGAACTGTGCGAAGAACCTCCAGATCTCTGCTTTGGTCCAGGTGGCGACGCCGCTTTCGCCGGGGGAGCCGTCGACCGGACCGGGTATGTGGCCTCCGTCGAACGCGGCCCATTGGACCGGGTATCCGGCACGGCAGCCCGAATAGGTGGTGGTGATGTGCGTTCGGCTGCCCGGCGCGGGCTCGCGCGGGCTCTGGGGGGTGCAGCCGTTGTTGCTGACGAATCTGTCGCGCAGGGACCGTCCTTGCGCGATGTCGAGGACGGAGTCGCTGACGCCGTGGATTCCGAAGTAGGCGATGGGCTGGGTGCCGGCGCTGCACCCGCTGATCTGAGCGCCGGAGATGACCGCGACGGCCCTGAAGACGTTCGCCCGGCTGCATGCGAGTGCGTAGCTCATACCGCCGCCCCAGCTGAATCCCGTGGCGAAGCGCTGTGCCGGGTTGACACAGAGACCGCCCTCGATTCGCCGGATCATGTCGTCGACGAAGGTGACGTCCGCTCCGCCCGAATTGGCCCAGCCGTTGCCGAGGCCCTGGGGGGCGACGAGGATCGCGCCGTTGTTCGACTGTTCCTGTTGGCCGTAGTAGGACCAGGCGTTCCCGCTCGTGCCGCCCGAGGCGACGTCGCCGGCGGTTCCGCCCCGCCAGTGGAACGCGAAGATCAGCCGGTAGGGGTGGCTGTTGTCGTAGTTGGCGGGAACCCTGAGGATGAAGCTGCGGCTCTTGCCGCCGCTCTGAATCGTGTGCGTACCGCTCGCCAGAGTCGGGGCGCTGCCGCATCCGCCGCCGCCACCGGACGACAGCTTGATCATCTGCCATTGCTGGTTGGCGCCGCCCCAGTCGGAGTACTGGACGACGTTGCCGCCGTCGGCGGTGGAGGCGCCCTGCACCTCCACCGCCTTACTGCTGGTGCGGTTGACCAGCCGGACCTGGCCCGCGTCGGAGTCGGCCAGGCGGAACTGCTGGTTGGCCCCGTTGTGGTCGGCCCACTGCTGGATCGCGGCACCGTCTGCGGTCGAGGCGCCGGCCACGTCGAGAACCTTGCCCGAATGCCGGGCCTTGAGGCGGTAGAAGCCGCCGCCGGAGTCCAGGAACTGCCACTGCTGGTTGGCTGCGTCGTTGCGCGTCCACTGGCTGACCCGCGCGCCGTCGGCGGTGGACGTGCCAGAGACGTCCAGCGCCTTGCCGCTGTTGCGGTTGACCAGGACATACCAGGCATTGGTGTCCACGGTCGCCGCCTCGGCGGGCGCCGGATTCACCGCGTTGAGCATGCCGATCGCGAGGGTCGCCGCCACCACGGCGGCGACCCGGGACCACCAGCGATGTCTGCGTGGAGGGGCGGGGGAGGCCGCACCGTAGGTCTTCATCGATTCACCCCTTCGTTTGGGCAGGTCCCATCAGGTGCGGGTCCAGCGTTGGTTGCTGCCGTTCGAGCAGGAGTAGAGCTGGATCAGGGTGCCGTTGGCGGTGCCGCCTGCGACGGCGTCGAGGCAGAGGCCGGACTGGACGCCGACGATGGATCCGTCGGAGTTGAGGCGCCATTTCTGGTTGTCGCCGCCCCAGCAGCCGTAGATCTGGACTTTGGTGCCGGTCCCGGTGCCGGCGGCGTCCAGGCACTTGTTGCCGTAGACCCTGAGCTCGCCGGCGGCGGTGTACGTCCACTGCTGGTTGGTGCCGTTGTGGCAGTCCCACAGGTGGAGCTGGGTGCCGTCGGTGGTACTGGTGCCGGGCACGTCCAGGCAGCGGCCCGACCCGACGCCCTTGATCGGTCCGGAATCCGAAGGGGGCGTAGAAGAGCCGCCGTTGAGTGCGTTGAGGACGGCGGTGTAGGCGGGCTTCTTGCTGCCGTCGCCGTTGAACAGCAGCGGCGTGTGCTCCGGTCGCCAGGAGTCGGTGTCGCGCACACCCCAGACGGTGATGCCGAGGCAGCGCGGGACGGCCAGGCAGTCGTTGGTCACGTTCGCGTAGGTCGTGGCCGGGGCGCCCTGGATGTCGAGTTCGGTGATGGCCACGTCGACGCCGAGGGCGGCGAAGTTCTGCAGGGTGGTACGGAAGTTGCTGTTGTAGGGGCTGCCGCTGTTGAAGTGCGACTGGAAGCCGACGCAGTCGATCGGCACGCCGCGCTGCTTGAAGTCGCGGACCATGGCGTACATGGCCTGGGTTTTGGCCCAGGTCCAGTTCTCGACGTTGTAGTCGTTGTAGCAGAGCTTGGCGGCCGGGTCGGCGGCGCGCGCGGTGCGGAAGGCGACCTCGATCCAGTCGTTGCCGGTGCGCTGCAGGTTGGAGTCGCGCCGGGCTCCCGAACTGCCGTCGGCGAAGGCCTCGTTCACGACGTCCCACTGGGCGATCTTGCCCTTGTAGTGGGCCATCACCCCGTTGATGTGGTTGATCATCGCCTGGCGCAGCGTGCTGCCGCTGAGGCTCTGCATCCAGCCGGGCTGCTGGGAGTGCCAGGCCAGGGTGTGGCCGCGCACCTGCTTGCCGTTCTGCACCGCCCAGTTGTAGACGCGGTCACCGGCGGTGAAGTTGAACTGGCCCCGCTGTGGTTCGGTGGCGTCGATCTTCATCTCGTTCTCGGCTGTCACCGAGTTGAACTCACGGCCCGCGATCGTCGTGTACGCCGAGTCGCCCAGCCTGCCCGAGGCGATGGCGGTGCCGAAGTAGCGGCCGCTCTGCGCCGCCGCGGCGCCGAGCGTGTTCTCGGCGGCGTGTGCGGTCGGCGGCGCAACCAGTGCGGCGACCACGCCGAGGACGCCGACGACCAGCGCCAACAGCAGGCCGCGGATCTTGCGGCGGACTACGGGTCTGGGAAGGGCATACGAGCCCATGACTGTGCCTCCAAGGTAGAAATCACGGAAGGACTGAAGCGCAGGGGAATGCGTCGTCCGCTCCCACTCGGCAGACGGACGGGGCGTGCCGGAGCCCGGGCAGCACGGAATTACCGGACTCCGCGGTCATGGGACCGGGACGATCTCAACCGGCACGGACGGCTTCCGGTCGGCCGTCGAGTGACGTACGGCGGGCGGCGGCGGTGTTTCGACACAGGCATGGGGGCACTCCATCGCGGCTCAGCCGGGGGACCGCCACGCGGCGTCACGCACCTCTCCAACTGCGCGAAGAGCCAGGATGCGCTGGTGCGAACCTCACCGGAACGAAATGGGGTGGCGCAGGTGCTTCGGTGCGCGGATCTGTCGTGCAGCTGTGCGCGGATCTGTCGTGCAGCTGTGCGTGGATCTGTCGTGCAGCACAGATTGCCCAGGGCCGACGTGGTTCGACATCTCGAACTATGGCCGCTGTCTCAGACAGGGATGATTGAGGTTTTGACGATGGATCGTCAATACTCCCCGCAGAAGAAGTTTCGATTCGTCGTCCGAAACATTCGAGGATCCCGGCGAGCCGGACGGCGAACCCCGGCGCCGCCGTCGACGGATGCCGTAGGACCAGGGCCGGGGCCCGGGCCGGGAAGAGTGTGCGGACGCCGCTTGCTCGACCTCTCTCGGGAGGCGCTGTTTGTGGACAGATCGGCGACAGCCCTTGACCAGAGGGCAGCACATTCCTAGCTTGTGGCGTCGAAGCATCCGGGAATTCTTCGAAACTTTCGAGAGCGTTCCTGTCCCCCGGCACGTCCACTCCGCGGTTCATCGGGGTCACCCCACCCCCGCCCCCCAAAGGAGGCCCTCTGATGTGGTTTCACCACCCGTCCCCGGTCCGTCTGAGACGCTTACTCGCCGTCCTTGCGCCCTTGCTGCTCGTGGCCACCTTCCTCGGCGCCCAGCCCGCCGACGCGGCGACCGTAGACCCCAACGCCTCGTATGTGCTGGTCAACCGCAACAGCGGCAAGGCCCTGGATGTCTACAACATGGCGACCAACGACGGCGCCCGCATCACCCAGTGGACCAGGAACGACCAGAACCAGCAGCAGTGGCAGTTCGTCGATTCCGGGGGCGGCTACTACCGCATCAAGTCCCGCCACTCGGGCAAGGTGCTGGACGTCCACAACTGGTCCACCGCGAACGGCGGTTCGATCGTCCAGTGGGCCGACCTGAACGGCACCAACCAGCAGTGGCGGCTGGCCGACAGCTCGGATGGCTACGCGCGGCTCATCTCGCGCCACAGCAACAAGGCCCTCGAAGTACAAGGCGCCTCCACCGCCGACAACGCGAACATCGTCCAGTACGACGACTGGGGCGGCACCAACCAGCAGTGGCAGCTCGTCAAGGCCGGCGGCGACAATCCCGGCCCGTGCGATCTTCCGTCGACATACCGCTGGACATCAACGGGCGCGCTGGCGCAGCCCAAGCCGGGGTGGGTCTCGCTCAAGGACTTCACCGTCGTCCCCTACAACGGCAGGCAACTCGTCTATGCGACGACGCACGACACGGGGACGAGTTGGGGTTCGATGAACTTCGGTCTGTTCACCAATTGGTCGGAGATGGCCTCGTCCAGCCAGAACACGATGTCGGCTTCCACCGTCGCGCCCACGCTCTTCTACTTCGCGCCGAAGAACATCTGGGTGCTCGCCTACCAGTGGGGTGGGACCGCCTTCTCCTACCGGACGTCGAGCGACCCCACCAACCCGAATGGCTGGTCATCCCAGCAGGTGCTCTTCTCCGGAAGCATCACCGGCTCCGGAACAGGACCCATCGACCAGACGCTCATCGGTGACGGGACGAACATGTACCTGTTCTTCGCCGGTGACAACGGCAAGATCTACCGGGCCAGTATGCCGATCGGGAACTTCCCGGGCAGCTTCGGCACGACCTCGACAGTGATCATGAGCGATACGACGAACAACCTGTTCGAAGCCCCGCAGGTCTACAAGCTGCAGGGCCAGAACCGCTACCTCATGATCGTCGAGGCGATCGGCTCGCAGGGCCGCTACTTCCGCTCGTTCACGGCCACCAGTCTGAACGGCTCATGGACACCCCAGGCCGCGACCGAGAGCAATCCCTTCGCCGGCAAGGCCAACAGTGGCGCCACTTGGACCAACGACATCAGCCATGGCGAACTGATCCGCACCAGCGCCGACCAGACCATGACCGTCGATCCCTGCAATCTGCAGTTGCTCTACCAGGGGCGCAGCCCCAACTCCGGCGGCGACTACGGCCTCCTGCCCTACCGTCCGGGTCTGCTGACACTGCGGCGCTGACGGCATGACACGAGTCCGGCTCCGGTAAGGAGCCGGCGTGGCGGGCTCGGGGAAGACCGAGCCCGCCCGGGTCACGCGACAACGTCAGCGCTCATAAGGCGACGGAGCGCGGGGTCGGGCAACGCTCACCAGCCCGAGGGCCATCCCGTAACGCGGTGCCGCCGCCGGTGGTGCTTGCCAACGGTCCAGGCGCACCAGGTCGCCTGGTGCGCTGCGGCGGACGAGCCAGGCTTCGGTGATGTAAGTGAACATCGCGTCGGCCGCACCGCTCGAGTCGTGGGCGGCGATGCGCTCGTACACGCGGCAATGGCCGCGGTTGGAGGCGCCGCACATGGCGCGCTCGGGTCGGCCCATGTACCGCACAGTGTTGACGACCTGGCTCTCCAGCGCGCGGACCACCCCACGGGCGATGCGGTATTCCCGACGCCTGAATGATGACGTCGTGGCAGGCGACCCAGCTCGCCCGGCGCGGCCGGCGATAGGGAATCCGCGCCTGTCAGGTTTGTCCTACGCCGATCGCAAAGCAGGAGGAGGCGGACCGGGCGCGGGCGCAGGCCGAGGGCAACCGCATCCGCACCGCACTGCTGGCCGCCGTCAGCCATGACCTGCGTACCCCGCTCGCCGGGATCAAGGCGGCGGTGACATCCC
>NZ_JBHXSG010000029.1:0-124475 GCF_042714835.1 Streptomyces sp. NPDC058678
CCCCGCCACCCCACACCCGGAGGCGGGGCAGGTGGCCGGCGCATTGGTGCGGTGCGGCGAAAACGCCCGGCCGGATCAGCCGCTCAGAGCGTCCAGGTCCAGGATGTCGCCGGCGGGCCGCTGCGCCGAGACAGGCTCGTCGTAGGCGCCGAAGGTGAGGGTGCCCGGATCCTCGGCCGAGGCGCTGTCGACCCTCAGCACGTACGGCTCGCCCTCCGTGGCGACGTACAGCGTGTAACGGTCCTTGCCGTCCTTCTCCCGCAGGACGATCGCGGGCGTGCCGTCGACGGTGGTGGTCTTGCCGCGGGTCGCGTCCGAGCGGCCGGCCTCGGCGTCGCCGAGCACCGTGTCCAGATCGCAGAAGCTCGCGATGTCCTGGGCGTCCTGGCCCTTCGCGGACATCTTGGTCCACTTCCCGGCCAGCAGCTCCACGGCCGCGTCGGTGTCCGCCTTGGACTCGCCCTCGCTCTGGGCGCGCAGGAACGCCTCGTCGTACTTCATGTAGACGGTGTCGCCGGTCTTGATCAACTCGGCCTGGCCCTGACCGCCGGCGCTCATCGTGCCGGCGCACTCGCCCTTCTTGTTCAGGGCCATGTCGATCCGCAGCGTGCCGCCGCCCTCCTCGTCGGGGATGTCGCCCTTCATGCGCAGCGACGAGGCACCCGTGGTCGCCTCCATCGCCCGTTCGGCGATCTCACCGCCGCTCAGTCCGGCGAAGGGGTCCTTCGGCGTGTTCGAGGCGCTCGACCTGGCCGGTGTGTCCGGCCCGCTGTCGGCCTTGTCCTGGTCGGGGAGGCAGCCGGTGAGTCCGGTGGTGGCCGCGGCGGCGAGGCAGAGGGTGGCAAGTGTGGTGCGACGCATGGGAATTCCTAGGTGAGGATGTGGTGCGGTGGGCTGAGGCGGGGCGAGGCGTCGACCGGTTGCGCGTGGAGTTGTTGCGCGTCGAGCGGTCGTGCGTCGGTCGTATGCGCGTCGGGCGGATACGCGTCGGGCGGATACGCCGCGCCCCGTGCGGCAACGGGTGCCGTACGCGCCGCGGCCGTGGGACGTGCCGTGGCTGCGAGGCGGGGGACCGGAGTCAGGCGGTCTTCTTCCAGTCCTTGCAGCCGGCCGTCTTGAAGTAGACGTCCGAGGAACTGATCGTCACGACGGCCGTGCCGTTGACGTTGTTGTTGGCGACGATCGAGTCCATCGAGTGCTCGGCGTCCTTGTCGCGCTCCCAGTAGCAGGAGTCGTCGGCGTTGCCGGTGGACTTGTAGGTGCCGGGCGCGATGTCGGCGCCGACTCTGAACATGCCGCCGTCGCCGGCCATCTCGGAGGCGGGGGAGTCCTTCGCCTTCAGGTCGACGGCCTCCCAGTCGTTGCAGTCGCTCGACTTGAAGAGCTTGTCGGTGGCCTTGACGGTCACGTAACTGGTGCCGGTGACGTTGTCGTTGGCCAGCAGCGAGTCCATCTCGCCCGAGGCGTCCTTGGCCCGCTCCCAGTAGCACAGGCCGTCGCTGTTGCCGGTCGTGCGGTAGGTGCCGGGCTTGAGGTCCGTACCGACCTCGAGGTCGCCGTCCCCCGAGAACGCGACCTTCTTCTCCGCGACCTTCGTCGTCCCCGCGTCCTTGTTCTTCTCCCCGCCGGGCTTGCTCCGCGCGGAGGCCGAAGAGCCCTTGCCGCTCTTGCCGGAGCCGCTGTCGCTTCCGCTGCCCCCGGCGTTCGCCGAGACGGCGCCGATCACGACGACTCCGACGACGGCGCCCAGCGCGACTTTGCCCTTCATGCCCATGGCTGTGTCCCCTCCCCCACGCGGCGACTGCCGCCGTTCGGCTGTCGCTCGTTCGCTGGGTCAATAAGAACAGGGCCTGTGAACCGAGTCAACACGGTTCACGAGATGTCTCGCGTACACGGCCGTGAATGCGTAGATCTCGAGTACGTCGGTATGCTCGACGCCACACATGGGACCGCGAGAACGAAGACGACGCGGGACGACGAGGGGAGCCGGCGGTGCAGGACAACGCGACAGAGGTGACCGCCGCCGGAATCGCACGGCTCGCCGGCGTCGGCCGGGCCGCCGTCAGCAACTGGCGGCGCCGGCACGCCGACTTCCCCAAGCCGGTCGGCGGCACCGAGACCAGCCCGTCCTTCGCGCTCGCCGAGGTCGAGGCCTGGCTGCGCCACCAGGGGAAACTCGCCGAAGTCCCGCTGCGAGAACGCGTCTGGCAACAGCTCGCCGGCCATCCCGAGGGCCCGGTCACGGCACTCACCCACGCCGGATGTGTCCTGCTCCTGATCCACGACCGCCCCACGGACTGGCTGGAGGTGAGCGCCGGCTCCGACGAACGGCTGGCCGCGATGCTGCCGGGCGCGCTGGAGCCGGTGCTCGTGCCGCGCTTCGGGGCGTTTCGGGGTGGGCGGGGTCGTGGCGGCGGAAGTGGCGGCAGCGGAGGTGATGGTGGCGGCGGTGCCGGCGGCCGGGGTGTTCACACGCCGCCGGGTGTGAACTCGCCGCAAGCCGTGACCGGCCCGGGTGCTGTGAACACCCCGGCGACCGTTCACGCCGCACCCGCTACAGCAGGCCGGCACGCTGCGACACCGGTTCACGGCTCTGGGGCTGTGAACCCACCGGGTGCTGTGAACGCCGGTGGGGGTGTCCACTCGGCCGGGGCTGTGAACACGGGCGGGGCTGTGAACACGGGCGGCGGCTTCAGCCTCGCCGGAGGCGTGAACCCCGGCGGAGGCGTGAACCCCACTGGAAGCGTGAATCAAGCCGGAGTGGTGAGCCCCGGCGGAGGCGCGACCCCCGACGGAGCCGTACACGCCACCCCCGCCCTTCACGCCCCCAGCGGCCCGGCCCTCCTCCCCTCCGCCCCCCTCCTCCGCGGCGCCGCCGAACTCGCCGCCGAGCTGGGCGCCCGCCAGGCGTTCGAGTTCCTGCTCGGCCGGCACCTCGACGCCAATCCGCGCCAGTACACGCTCACCCCCGGCGAACTCGCCGGTCTCATGGCCGACCTGGCCGGTACCGCGCGTACCGTCCTCGATCCGGCCTGCGGAACCGGCGCCCTGCTGCGCGCCGTCACCCCGCGCCCCGACCAGGAGCTGTACGCCCAGGACAGCGCCCCCGACCTCGCCGCGCTGACCGCGCTCCGGCTCGCGCTGCACGCCCGGGCGACCGTGCGCGCAGCCGCCGGTGACACCCTGCGCGCCGATGGCCACCCGGGACTGCAGGCCGACGCCGTCCTGTGCCACCCGCCGTTCAACGAGCGCAACTGGGGCCACGACGAGCTCGCCTACGACCCGCGCTGGGAGTACGGCTTCCCGGCGCGCAACGAGTCCGAGCTGGCCTGGGTGCAGCACGCGCTCGCCCGCCTCAAGGACGGCGGCACCGCCGTCCTCCTCATGCCGCCCGCCGCGGCCTCCCGTCGCTCCGGCCGCCGGATCCGCGCCGACCTGCTGCGCCGCGGTGCGCTGCGCGCCGTCCTCGCGCTGCCGGTCGGTTCGGCACCGCCGTACAACCTCCCGCTCCACCTGTGGGTGCTGCGCCGGCCCGCGAAGGCGCCCGCGCAGCCCGAGGTGCTGCTCGCCGACGCGGGGCAGTTCGCCACCGAGGGGCGCGGCGGGCCGGACTGGCGGGCGGTGCGCGATGCCCTGCTCGACGCCTGGCGTGCCTTCGACAAGGCGGGCCGCCTCGACGAACGGCCCGGCCTGGCCCGGTCCTTGCCCGTCATCGAGCTCCTCGACGACGACGTGGACTTCGCCCCCGCCCGCCACCTGCCGCCCGCGGCGGCGGCCGACGGCGCCGAGGCGCTCACCGCCGTGCGCGAGCGCCTGGGCGAGACCCTGCGCCTGACCGCCGACCTCACCCCGCCCCCCGCGACCACCGCACAGCCCACGCGCTGGCCGCTCACCACCGTCGGCGAACTCGCGCGCGGGGGCGCGCTGGTGATGCGTACGGGCGGAAACGGCGGCCACGCACGCGTGCGCGTTCTCACCGACCACGACGTCCTCGCCGGAACCGCCCCCTCGGGGACGCTGCCCGAGAGCGACGAGGAGGCCGTCCTCATGGCGGCGGGCGACGTCGTGGTGCCGGTGCTCGGCGGCGGCTCGGTGACGCGCGTGATCGACGACGCCACGGCGGGCGCCGCCCTGGGCCGCAACCTCGTGCTCCTGCGCCCCGACCTCTCGGCACTCGACCCGTGGTTCCTGGCCGGCTTCCTGCGCGGCACCGCCAACAACCGCCAGGCCAGCAGCTACGCGTCCACCGCCACGCGCCTCGACGTGCGCCGCCTCCAGCTGCCCCGGCTGCCGCTCGACGAACAGCGGCGCTACGGCGCGCGCTTCCGCGCCCTCGACGACTTCGAGGGGGTGATCCGGCGTGCGGGCCGACTCGGGGAGCAGCTGGTGCGCGGGATGTACGACGGCCTCACCGACGGGACGGTCGCGCCCGGCTGAGACGGAGTGATCAGCATGACAACGGTTCGGTACAACCCAGGACCGCTTGTCCGTGTCGGCCTATACGCTCGAAGCGACAATCGTGCGACCGGCGTTGCCCGACGCCGGCCCGCCTTTGTGCGCCCGCCTTTGTGCGCCCGCCTCAGACATCAGGAGCTGTCATGCATGGCCACGGCTACACGCAGCCGGTGAAGAAGCCACCCCCGACGGGGTGGCTGGTCTTCGTGCGCGTGCTGTTCGTGGCGATCTCGATCTTCAGTATCGGCATCCTGGCCTGGACGATGCTGCTGCGCCTGGCGATCGTCACGCGCAAGGGGCTCGACTGGGGCCTGTTCGTGGCCGCGGGCGTGGCCGACGTCCTCGCGCTCGTGCTGCTCGGCACCGAGCCGGGCGAGGAGGTCCACACCGTGGGCGGCTGGACCGGGATAGGACTGCTCCTGGGCACGCTCGTGGCCGCGACCGCGTACTACCTCGCGGCGGACGTACGCCACTTCCACCAGCTCCGCTACGGCGCCTACGCACCGCAGGGCGCACCGGCACAGGCACAGACGTACGGCTACCCGCAGCACGCGGCACCGTCGCCGTACACCGCGGCGACCGTGCCGCAGACGCCAGGGCCTCTGCAGAGGCCGCAGACGCCGCCGCAGCCGCCCCTGCCGACGGCCCCGCCGCCCCAGCGCCCCGCGCCCGCCCGCATCGACCAGGTGCGCGCCGAGCTCGACGAGCTCAGCGACTATCTGCGCCGCCAGGACGGCCACCACGACGGCAACCACGAGGGCGGAAGGTGAGCGTGGCGACAGGACGTGTCGTCGGCGGCCGCTACGAACTGTCCACGCTCATCGGGCAGGGCGGCATGGGCCAGGTCTGGACGGCCTACGACCAGCGGCTCGACCGGCGCGTGGCGGTGAAGCTGCTGCGCCCCGACAAGGTGGCCGGCCAGGAGGCGGACGAGCTGCGCCGCCGCTTCGTGCGCGAGTGCCGGGTGACGGCGCAGGTCGACCACCCCGGGCTGGTCACGGTCCACGACGCGGGCAGTGAGGGCGAGGAGCTGTTCCTCGTCATGCAGTACGTCGACGGCGCCGACCTCTCCGACCACCTCGCCGAGCACGACCCGTACCCGTGGCAGTGGGCGGTCGCGGTCGCCGCGCAACTGTGCGCCGTGCTGAGCGCCGTGCACGCCGTGCCGATCGTCCACCGCGACCTGAAGCCGCGCAACGTGATGGTGAAGCAGGACGGCACGGTCACCGTCCTCGACCTCGGCGTCGCGTCGGTCATGGACACCGACACCACCCGCCTCACGCACACCGGTTCGCCCATCGGCTCGCCCGCCTACATGGCCCCCGAGCAGGCGATGGGCGGCGCGGTCGGCCCGTACACCGACCTGTACGCACTCGGCGTGCTCCTGCACGAACTGCTCAGCGGAGACGTCCCCTTCGCGGGCTCGACGGCGCTCGGTGTGCTGCACCGGCACCTGTACGAGCCGCCGCTGCCCGTGCGCCGCATCCGCCCCGAAGTCCCGGAGCCCCTCGAAGCGCTCGTCCTGCGCCTGCTCGCCAAGGACCCACAGCACCGCCCGGCCTCCGCGCAGGACGTGTACGAGGAGCTGGCGCTGCTCCTGCCCGCGCGCGGAATGCCCACAGGGGCGCCCCTGGACCCCACACGACCCTTCCTGCGCCCGCACGCTCCCTGGCCGGACCGCGCGCGCACGCCCGCGCCGCAGCCCGCTCCCGCCACACCCGTGGCGCCCGCCGCCGAGAAGCCGGACGTCGCCCGGGCCGTCGACGAGGTCAAGCGCCTCCTCGGCGAGGGCCGCATCACCCAGGCCGTCGACATCCTCGGCGCGATCCTGCCCGCCGCGGCCGAACAGCACGGCGAGCACTCCCCGGTCGTCCGCACCCTGCGCAAGCAGTACGCGGCCACCCTCATGGACGACGGCCAGTACCGGCGCGCACTGCCCGAACTGCGCCGCCTCGCCGAAGAACGCGCCGTCGAGGCGGGCCAGTCCGACCCGCAGTCGCTCCGCTTCCGCTACGAGGCCGCCCAGTGCCTGGAGCAGCTCGGCGAACCGGGGGCGGCGCTCGCGGAGTACCGGGCGCTGCTGCCGTACTACGAGAACCAGTACGTGGCAGGCGACCCCGAGCTCGCCCACGAGGTCCGCCGCCGCATGGGCCACCTCCTCCTCGCCCTCGGCGACCGCGCCGCCGCCCACGACACGCTGGTGCGGCTGCTGCACGACTCGGAGCGGCTGCGCGGGCCCGGGCACCCCTTCGCGGCGGAGATCCGCCGGACCCTGGAGTGGCTGGGGCAGGTGCGCGGCTAGGTGTGCCGCCAGATGGGCGGCGAGGTGTGCTGCCAGGAGGGCGGCGGGATTTTGCCACGCCCAGGGACATCCTTGTGAGCCTCTGGGGGCGATGTTTCCCGAACACGTAGGCGAACGGGATAGGTTGCGATCCGCTTCCCGCGCGCCGCGCGCCTTCTGTGCGCGCCCGTCAGTCGACAGCAACTTGTTCGGTACAACCAGTTCGGTACAACCAGGGGTGGGGTCACACATGTCCGGCCATCGGCAGTCCAAGAAGCGCAGATATCTCACGTGGGGCGTCGCGGGAGCCGCCGTCGTCGCCGGAGCCGGCATCGCCGCGCAGACCTCGATGGCCGCCACGACCTGGCCCGCGCAGCGCACCTACACAGGCCGGGCCTTCGACACCTGCGCCGCACCGTCCCTCGCCGCCATGAAGGCCTGGCACACCGGCTTCTACGGCGCCGCCGCGGTCTACATCGGCGGCAAGAACCGTGGCTGCTCGCAGCCCAACCTCACCGCCTCCTGGGTGAAGTCCGTCAGCACCGTCGGCTGGAAGCTCATCCCGCTCTACGTCGGCGCCCAGCCGCCGTGCCAGACGGGCTCCAGCCCCGAGAAGATCACCGCGAGCACCGCCGCCTCCCTCGGCGCGAGCGACGCCGCCGACGCCGTGGCCAAGGCCTCCGCGCTCGGCATGAAGGCGGGCAGCCCGGTGTTCCTCGACATGGAGCCGTACGACATCACGAACAAGGCGTGCAACGACGCCGTCCTCACCTACGTCCGGTCCTTCGACAAGGCGCTGCGCGCCAAGACGTACCGCACCGGCTACTACGGCTTCACCAGCTCCAGCGCGAAGGCGATCGCGAAGGCGACCGACAAGACCGATCTCCCCGGCAACATGTGGTACGCGCTGTGGGACAAGCAGAACACCACGACCGCGGACTGGCCTTTCGGCGCGACCCAGTGGACGAACCACAGCCGCGGTCACCAGTACATGGTCAACAGCAAGGAGAGCCGCGGCGGCTACACGATCACGGTGGACCGGGACGCCTGGGACGGGCCGGTGGCCATCACCGGCTGACGGTCGAAGTGGCCGCGGAGCGCGGCGGTGCCCGAAGTCCTGGTGAATCGTTGGTCGAATGGGTTGGCCAGAGCTTGCCCACTGCCTACCATCGATCACCGCAAGACCTTGTGCACCGCCGCACAAACTCCTCGGGAGGCTTCCTTGCACCGCCGCCGTCGCACCGCGCTCCTCCTCTCCGCCGCGATCGCCGCGGCCCCCCTCCTCACCGCCTGCGGAAACGATGCGCATCCCGGCGCGGCGGCCGTCGTCGGCGGCCAGCGGATCACCGTCTCCCAGCTGGAAACCCGGGTGAGCGAAGTGCGCGCGGCGCAGCGGGCGGCGGTGCCGGACGACGCACAGTACGAGCAGGCCATCGCCAAGACCGGCACGCTCACCCGCGACACCCTGCACAACATGGTCCTGGAGCGCGTGCTGCAGCGCGCCGCCGAGGACGCGGGCGTGACCGTCAGCCGCAAGGAGATCCAGCAGATGCGCAGCGGCCTGGAACAGCAGACCGGCGGCGCCGAGGCCCTGGAAGCGGCCTGGCTGCAGCAGTACGGCATCGCCCCCGAGCGCCTCGACGAGAACCTCCGCCTCCAGCTGGAGGCCCAGAAGCTCGCCACCCAGCTCGGCACCGACACCGGAGACCCCGCCTTCTGGAACACCCTCGCCAAGGCGTCCAAGAAGCTGGACGTCGACCTCAACCCGCGCTACGGCAGCTGGGACGTGAACAAGAGCAGCCGCGTCGACACGAAGACGCCGTGGCTGCGCGAGGTCACGGCGACGGGGACGCAGCAGACGGCATGACCGGGTGCGCAGCAGGCGCATGACTACACCGCAGGGTTGTTCATACGATCGCACTACGCCCCCCTGCCCTGTGGACAACTGATCGCCTCGTCGGCGGCGTGCGTTAGCTTCGAATGGTGAACGCAACCAGCCCCGAAGCCGCCACCGGCCGCATCGTCCTCCTCACCACCAGCCACCGCGTCGCGCCCGGCCTGCTGTCCTGGCCCGCCTGGCAGGCGCTGCACGCCGCCGACCGCGTGCTGTGCGCGGACGGCGCGCACCCGCAGCTGCCGTATCTGCGCGAGGCGGGAACAGCGGTCGACGAGGCGTCGCCCACCGCCGAGGAACTGGTCGGCGCGTGCGCCGGAGGGCGGACGGTGGTCGTGGTCGCCACCGGCGAGGGCGAGCCGGCCCTCACGGACGGCCTGGCACGCCTCGCGGGCTCCGGCCGCGTCCACATGCCCGAGCTGGAGCTGCTCCCCGCCTCCTACGACCTGCCGGGCGCCCGCCTCCTCGACCTCGTCCAGGTCATGGACCGCATCCGCGCCGAATGCCCCTGGTCGTCCCAGCAGACCCACAAGGGCCTGGCGAAGTACGGCATCGAGGAGGCGTACGAACTCGTCGAGGCCATCGAGGAGGGCGACCGCGACGAACTGCGCGAGGAACTGGGCGACGTCCTGCTCCAGGTCGTCTTCCACGCCCGTATCGCCGAGGAGGACCCTGACGCCCCCTTCTCCGTCGACGACGTCGCCGGCGGCATCGTCGCCAAGCTCATCCACCGCCACCCGCACGTCTTCGGCGACGAGACGGCCACGACCCCCGAGGAGGTCAAGGAGCACTGGCTGCGCACGAAGGCGATAGAGAAGCAGCGCGAGTCGGTCACGGACGGCGTTCCCCTCGGCCAGCCGGGCCTCGCCCTGGCGGCGAAGCTGGCGTCGAGAGTACGGACGGCGGGCCTGCAAGTGCCGTTGCCCAAGGCCGAGGGCATCGGGTACGACCTGCTCGCCCTGGCGGTACGAGCGGAGGCGGAGGGCGTGGATCCGGAGGCGGCACTGCGCGTCGCCGCACGGGCGTACCGGGATGCGGTTCGCGCTGCTGAAGGGCTCGGCGACTAGTCCCGAGGTCTCCTCGGGACTCTGACCGGCCCGTTGAGCTGCTGCCGCGAAAGCAGGGCAGGCTGCCGAGAATGCCGAAGCAGGGCAAGTCGCGGATGCCGAAAGCACAGCAGGTCTGCACAAGCGAAGGCCGGGCAGGTCCGCGGAAGCCGAGGAACGGCCGCGCAAGGTTGCCACCTGGACCCCACCAACCTCCCCGAAGGGCTCTCTCCGCCCCGGCTCTTCCGAGGCTCCCGGCCTCTTCCGAGGCTCCCGGCCTCTTCCGAGGCCCCCGGCCTTCGAGGACTCCGCCGCACCCCGGTCCTCCCCGCCGCCTCACCGGCCCCCCGAAGGGCTCTCTCCGCCCCGCCCGCCCCCTCCGCCTCCTCACCAGCCTCCCCGCAGCGATCCCTCCGCCCCAGCTCGGCCCCATCCCGGCTCCCACCCGGCGTTCCCCCAGCCGAGTCTCCGGATACCGTCAGGGAGTGACCGACCAGCCCACCCCCACGGACCCCGCCCCGGAACTCTTCACCTGGGAGTTCGCGACGGATCCCTACCCTGCCTACGCCTGGCTCCGCGAGAACGCCCCCGTGCACAGAACCAAACTCCCCAGCGGCGTGGAGGCCTGGCTGGTCACCCGGTACGTCGACGCCAAGCAGGCCCTCGCCGACCCGCGTCTGTCCAAGAACCCGGCGCATCACGACGAGCCCGCCCACGCCAAGGGCAAGACCGGCATCCCCGGTGAGCGCAAGGCCGAGCTGATGACCCATCTGCTCAACATCGACCCGCCGGACCACACGAGGCTCCGCCGGCTCGTCTCCAAGGCGTTCACGCCGAGACGCGTCGCCGAGTTCGCGGACCGGGTTCAGGAACTCACCGACCACCTCATCGACCAGTTCGCCGAGAAGGGCAGCGCCGACCTCATCCACGAGTTCGCCTTCCCCCTGCCCATCTACGCGATCTGCGACCTGCTCGGCGTCCCTCGCGAGGACCAGGACGACTTCCGGGACTGGGCGGGGATGATGATCCGTCACGGCGGAGGGCCCCGGGGCGGTGTGGCGCGGTCGGTGAAGAAGATGCGGGGCTATCTCGCTGAGCTCATCCACCGCAAGCGGGAAGCGCTACCGGAGACCGCCGCCCCCGGCGAGGACCTCATCTCCGGCCTCATCCGCGCCTCCGACCACGGCGAGCACCTCTCGGAGAACGAGGCGGCGGCCATGGCCTTCATCCTCTTGTTCGCAGGGTTCGAGACCACCGTCAACTTGATCGGCAACGGCACGTACGCCCTCCTCACCCACCCCGAGCAGCGAGACCGGCTCCAGAAGTCCCTCGCCGCCGGTGAACGGGGCCTCCTGGAGACCGGGGTGGAGGAACTGCTCCGCTACGACGGCCCCGTCGAGCTCGCCACCTGGCGGTTCGCGACCCAGCCGCTCCGCATCGGTGGGCAGGACATCGTGGCCGGCGATCCCGTTCTCGTCGTACTCGCCGCCGCGGACCGGGATCCGGAGCGGTTCGTCGATCCGGACACTCTCGACCTGTCCCGCCGTGACAATCAGCACCTCGGATACGGCCACGGCATCCACTACTGCCTGGGCGCACCCCTCGCCCGTCTGGAGGGGCAGACCGCGCTCGCCACGCTCCTGACGCGCCTTCCGGATCTGCAACTCGCGGTGGAATCGGCAGATTTGCGATGGCGGGGTGGTCTCATCATGCGCGGACTGAGGACGTTGCCCGTCGAGTTCACGCCGCGTGTCTGACTCCTCTCACCTGCGTAAAGGTGACGCGCCCTCACCTCTGTGATCTTCACGTGATCTACGCGGCATTAACTTGTGACAAGTGTTCGACTGCCTATACGTTCACGGATCAGCGCGGCGCCGAGCCTCACCCGCCGCGCTGGTCATCGTTGTCTCGCGAAAGGTTTCCGCATGCTCTCCGGGAACGGCCGTCATCGTCGCCCCCGCCAGGCTCCGGCCATCCTCGTGGCGGCCGGAGTGACGGGCTCCGCCATCGCGATCCCGCTCCTCGGCGCCACCGGCGCGAGCGCGGCGACCGGGACCACGTGGGACCAGGTGGCCAACTGCGAGACGGGTGGCTCCTGGAGCGAGAACAGCGGGGACGGGTACTACGGCGGGCTCCACATCGCCCAGAAGGACTGGGAGCAGTACGGCGGTCTCGACTTCGCCTCGCGCGCCGACCAGGCCAGCCGCAACCAGCAGATATCGGTCGCCGAGAAAATCCTCGCGGACAAGGGTGTCGGCTACTGGTCCACCTGCGGACTGCTCAACGGGCTCAGCAAGGACTCCGCGGCGGCCGACGTCGACACGGGTGTGGTGGACGGCGCGACGTCGGGCAGCGGCGAATCGTCCGACTCGCCCGGCTTGTCGGACTCCTCCGAGTCCTCGGCGGACTCGTCGGCAGACGCGTCCTCGGACGCGTCCGTGTCGCCCACCCCGTCCGGCTCCGGCGACCAGTCGGACGGGTCGGACAAGGCAGGCAACTCGGGCAAGTCCGACTCCTCCTCTGATTCCGTCCCGGGCTCCGATGACTCGCAGGACTCACAGGGTTCCGACAGCTCCGCCACGGACACCACGAAGCAGGATGACTCGGACAAGTCCTGGCAAGAGGGCGGCTCTTCGGCCCTCGTCGACACCGGCTCCCTCAGTGCCGGCCGGCACCGCGGTGGCAGTGCCGACGAGACCGCCGCCGACAGTGGTACCGGCGACGCCGCCGACGGCACCTCCACGGGCCGTCACGCCGTCCGCGCCGACTCGTACACCGTCCGCGTCGGAGACACTCTCGCGTCCATCGCGGACTCCCTTGACCTCCAGGGCGGGTGGCGCGAGCTCTACGCCGAGAACAAGCAGGCGATCGGCGTCGACCCGAGCGTCATCGTGCCCGGTCAGACCCTCTCCGTCGGTGTCGAATCGGGCGAAAACTAGCGGGAGTTCGCGTCACACTTCACACTGAATGTCCGTTTTAGTGAAAGTGTGGGATGACTCTCAGAAGCCCTGATCGTCTTTGAAATTCCGCGGATCGCGTGTCTACGGTCAGGACCGCTCGCCAACACGAGCCCCGGCTGCCGCAACGCCGAATCCTGCCAGCGGCCGTACGGGAACAGTCGTCGCGTCAAGCGCCGTAGGCAGGAGCGGGGGACCCAAGGTAAGCGCCGGAACCAGCAGTTGAGCTGGGTCCGGCTTGGGGTGAAGCCGTGCCGCGCACGAAACAGTGCGAGGCACGGCCGGGCAACTCAACCGGCCCGAACCCGACAGCTCACCTCGCAGGCGTCGGTGAGGGGATCCACCATGCTGTTTTCCGGCAAGGGCAAGCACCGCCGTCCGTCCAAGGCCACCCGGGCCATCGCCATCGCCGGTGTCACCGGCGCCGCCGTCGCCGCCCCGCTGATGGCGGCCGGCAACGCCTCCGCCGCCACCGCCTCCGAGTGGGACGCCGTCGCCCAGTGCGAGTCCGGCGGCAACTGGTCCATCAACACCGGCAACGGCTACTACGGCGGCCTGCAGTTCTCCGCCTCCACCTGGGCCGCGTACGGCGGCACGCAGTACGCCTCGCAGGCCAACCAGGCCTCCAAGTCGCAGCAGATAGCCGTCGCCGAGAAGGTCCTCGCCTCCCAGGGCAAGGGTGCCTGGCCGAGCTGCGGCGTGAACCTGTCGAGCTCCGCGTACAACGGCAGCACCGACACCTCGTCGAACAGCTCCAGCGGCTCCAGCAGCTCCAGCAGCGGTTCCTCGGAGACCACGACCCGTTCCTCGGAGCAGCAGGCGTCCCGTTCCGCGGACCGTCCGGCCGCGAAGAAGACCGTCACCACCCCGACCGGCAAGAAGGTCAAGAAGGGTGACGGCGAGTACAAGGTCGTCAAGGGCGACACCCTCAGCTCGATCGCCGAGGAGAACGACGTCAAGGGCGGCTGGGCGAAGCTGTTCGAGCTGAACAAGGACATCGTCGAGGACGCCAACCTCATCTACCCGGGCCAGCAGCTGCACCTGAAGTGACACGCGGCTCGTAGCTCAGCCACAGCGTCCTTATACCCGCGGGCTCCACAGTGGAGTCCGCGTGAGGGCCACCCCCGTCCCCACGGGCTCCCCGCTCCGGTGCGTCTTCCCCCGTACGCACCGGGGCGGGGCTTTTTCATGGGGTTTGACTGCGGGCTTCGGTGCCGGCTTCGGTGCGAGCCCCGTGCGTGGTTGCGTGCGGGGTTTCGTGGGGTTTCCGCGCACGTTGTACGGGGCTCTTTGTTCCGTTCGGAAACAATTTACTCTCGGTTCTGTCCATCGGGTGGTCGACGGGCTGGCCGATCGCCCGGAGCCGGTTAGGCTCGTCCCGCAGTACCCATCGCGGTCCTGCCAGCCCGCGTCACATTGAAGAAGGAGATGCTCGTGCCGTCCATCGACGTCGTCGTAGCCCGGGAAATCCTGGACTCCCGAGGCAACCCCACGGTCGAGGTCGAGGTCGGCCTCGACGACGGCAGCACGGGTCGTGCCGCCGTTCCGTCCGGTGCCTCCACGGGTGCCTTCGAGGCCATCGAGCTCCGCGACGGTGACCCGAACCGCTATCAGGGCAAGGGTGTCGAGAAGGCCGTCCTCGCCGTCATCGAGCAGATCGGCCCGGAGCTCGTCGGCTACGACGCCACCGAGCAGCGCCTGATCGACCAGGCGATGTTCGACCTGGACGCCACCGACAACAAGGGCTCGCTCGGCGCCAACGCCATCCTCGGCGTCTCCCTCGCCGTCGCCCACGCCGCCTCCGAGGCCAGCGACCTCCCCCTCTTCCGCTACCTGGGCGGCCCGAACGCGCACCTGCTGCCCGTTCCGATGATGAACATCCTGAACGGCGGCTCGCACGCCGACTCCAACGTGGACATCCAGGAGTTCATGATCGCGCCGATCGGCGCGGAGTCCTTCTCCGAGGCGCTGCGCTGGGGCACCGAGGTCTACCACACCCTCAAGAAGGTGCTGAAGTCCAAGGGCCTGTCCACCGGCCTCGGCGACGAGGGCGGCTTCGCCCCGAACCTCGGCTCCAACCGCGAGGCCCTCGACCTCATCCTCGAGGCCGTCAAGGAAGCCGGTTACACCCCCGGCGAGCAGATCGCCCTGGCCCTGGACGTCGCCGCCTCCGAGTTCTACAAGGACGGTGTCTACTCCTTCGAGGGCAAGGAGCGCTCCGCCGCCGAGATGACGGAGTACTACGAGGAGCTCGTCGCGGCCTACCCGCTCGTCTCCATCGAGGACCCGCTGTTCGAGGACGACTGGGCCGGCTGGAAGGTCCTCACCGACAAGCTCGGCGACAAGGTCCAGATCGTCGGCGACGACCTGTTCGTCACCAACCCGGAGCGCCTGGCCCGCGGCATCGAGGAGGGCGCCGCCAACGCCCTGCTCGTCAAGGTCAACCAGATCGGCTCGCTGACCGAGACCCTGGACGCCGTCGAGATGGCCCAGCGCAGCGGCTTCAAGTGCATGATGTCCCACCGCTCCGGCGAGACCGAGGACGTCACCATCGCCGACCTCGCCGTCGCCACCAACTGCGGCCAGATCAAGACCGGCGCCCCGGCCCGCTCCGAGCGCGTCGCCAAGTACAACCAGCTGCTGCGCATCGAGGAGATCCTCGACGACGCCGCGGTGTACGCCGGCCGCAGCGCGTTCCCGCGGTTCCGCTCTGCGAACTAGGCACAGCAAGGGCTGACCCAAGCGGGGTCAAGCCCTAGCCAGTCGTACGTACGTCCCCGTACCCGGTCCCGTACCGTGTCCGGGGACGTACGTACGTGTGAGACGGGAGGCGGGGGACATGGCCGTGAAGGACCGGGACCGTTTCTCCACCGCGACCAGGATCAAGCTGCTCGGCGAGCAGACCGCGGCCCGTGTCTACCGCTCCCAGACCAAACGGCAGGCCCGCCGCTCCCGGCTCACCGGCCGGGCCGCGCTGCTCGCCATGGTCCTGTGCACGCTGGTCGTGGCGCTCGCCTATCCCATAAGGCAGTACGTCTCCCAGCGCGCCGAGATCGCCGACGTGCAGCGCCAGCAGGAGCAGGCCCGGCAGCGGGTCGAGCAGCTGCGCGACCTCAAGGCGCGCTGGCAGGACGACGCGTACGCGGAGCAGCAGATCCGGCAGCGGCTGCACTACGTCATGCCGGGCGAGACTGGTTACATCGTCATCGACCCGGACGCGGCCAGGCAGTCGCGCGCCGACCTCGGCGCGGCCGACCGCCCCTGGTATGCGAACGTCTGGGACGGCGTCGACAAGTCCGACGCCTCCGACCAGTGAACCGACCGATGGAAAGACAGGCATGCAAACGCCCCCGCCGACCACCCCGCGCACCGAGCCCACCGACGCGGACGTCGAGGCCTTCAAGCAGCAGCTCGGGCGTCCGCCGCGCGGTCTGCGCGCGATCGCGCACCGTTGCCCGTGCGGCCAGCCGGACGTGGTCGAGACGGCCCCCCGCCTCCCCGACGGCACACCCTTCCCGACGCTGTACTACCTGACGTGCCCCAAGGCGAACTCCGCCATCGGCACCCTCGAGGCGAACGGCGTGATGAAGGAGATGACCGAGCGGCTGGAGACCGACCCGAAGCTCGCTGCCGCCTACCGCGCCGCGCACGAGGACTACGTCCGGCGCCGCGACGAGATCGAGGAGCTGAAGGGCTTCCCCAGCGCGGGCGGCATGCCGGACCGGGTGAAGTGCCTGCACGTCCTGGTCGCCCACTCCCTGGCGGCCGGTCCCGGGGTCAACCCGCTGGGCGACGAGGCGCTGGAGATGCTGCCGGAGTGGTGGCGCAAGGGGACGTGTGTGACGCCCGTTCAGGACGTTCCGGTTCAGGGGGAGGCCAAGTGACCCGGGTCGCCGCCGTCGACTGCGGTACGAACTCCATCCGGCTCCTCGTCGCCGACACCCCTGCGTCCGACAGCGCCTCCGGCGCGGGGGCGACCGGCGACCTGGTCGAACTGGACCGCCGTATGACGATCGTCCGCCTCGGGCAGGGCGTCGACCGTACCGGCCGGCTGGCCCCCGAGGCTCTGGAGCGGACCTTCGCCGCCTGCCGCGAGTACGCGGCGATCATCAAGGAGCACGGCGCGGAGCGGCTGCGTTTCGTCGCGACCTCCGCCTCCCGGGACGCGGAGAACCGGGAGGAGTTCGTGCGCGGGGTGCTGGACATCCTCGGTGTCGAGCCGGAGGTCATCACCGGCGACCAGGAGGCCGAGTTCTCCTTCACCGGCGCCACCAGGGAGCTGACCGGCCGCGACGACCACGCCAAGCCCTACCTCGTCGTGGACATCGGCGGCGGCTCGACCGAGTTCGTCGTCGGCGACGACCACGTGCGCGCGGCGCGCTCCGTGGACGTGGGGTGCGTCCGGATGACCGAGCGGCACCTGGTGCGGGACGGGGCGGTGAGCGACCCGCCCTCCAAGGAGCAGATAACGGCGATGCGGGCCGACATCGAGGCGGCCCTCGATCTCGCCGAGCAGACGGTCCCGCTGCGGGAGGCGCACACACTGGTGGGCCTGGCCGGCTCGGTGACGACGATCTCGGCGATCGCCCAGAACCTCCCCGAGTACGACTCCACGGCCATCCACCACTCCCGCGTCACCCACGACCGGGTCCGCGAGATCACCGAGTGGCTGCTCGCCTCCACCCATGCCGAGCGCGCGGCGGTCCCCTCCATGCATCCGGGGCGCGTCGACGTCATCGGGGCGGGCGCCCTCGTCCTGCTCTCGATCATGGAGCGGATCGGCGCGGAGGAGGTCGTCGTGAGCGAGCACGACATCCTCGACGGCATCGCGTGGTCCCTCGCCTGACCCTCAATTCCCCTTGGACTAGGCTCACATGTGCGAATCATGGGGTCAGGGACAACCAGGGTGACGGGGGACGCATGGCAACCGGTGCCGGTGACGACCACATAACCGTCCAGCTCGCCGGCCTTCAGCTTCTGGCGGGCGACCTGGAGGACATCCTCAAGCAGCTCAACGGCAGGCTCGACGACCTCTACGACCGGGTGGCGCCGGTCGTGCTGTCCTGGAGCGGCGAGACCCGCGAGACATTCGTCGACAAGCTTGAGGAGTGGGATCGTTCCGCGCAGGACCTCCAGGCGGCGCAGAAGTGGCTGCACGAGGTCGTCACCACCGGCCACACCAACTACTCGGCCGCGCACCGAGCGGTGCTGCGCGGCTGGGGAGCGGCCTGATGGGAACCCCGTCGCCGCCGTCCGGCGGCGGCACCATCGACGTCAAGCCGTCCAACCTGCATCAGGTGGCGGGCGGCTTCGCGGGTCAGCAGACCCCGTTCGACAAGGCGGCCAAGGACCTCGTCACCGCTCTCAAGGAGTACCCGGACGCCGGCGGATACGGCACGGCGGCCCAGGCGTTCGCGACCGCGTACGTCAAGGCGGGCAGCCGGTTCCTCGAGGTGTGGGCCAAGTCCGTGATCAGTGTTGGAGGCGCCGCGGTCGGCTTCGCGACGACGGCCAACACCTACGCCAAGGCGGAGGCGGCCAATGACGCCTCGGGGCAGACCGTCGCCCGGACACAGCCGCCGCCTGTCGTCATCGACAAGGTGCCCGACTACGGCTTGGTGCCGGACCTGAAGTGGGGCGACGACGACGGCGGTGACGACTTCATCCGCTCCCTCCTGGAGTGCATCCCGGACGTCGTGTGGCACGTCATCCGTCCGCTGCTGGAGCACGCGTTCCGCTGGGGCAAGGTCGCCGAGGTCTACCCGTACCCGCAGCAGCACTACCTCAACTCGCTGTCCCAGGCATGGTCGAACACCACCATGTCGCTGTCCGTCACGGAGAGCGGTCTGACCGGGCTCGTCAGCAGCATCACGCTGCAGAGCAACAGCGAGTGGTACGACGCGATGCGGCAGTTCTGCAGCTCGCTGTGGGGGACGACGGACTGGGGCAAGAGCACGGCGGGGTACGAGTGGAAGCACGACAGCTCCTTGTCCCCGACCGCCAGTCACCCGGTCATGACCGTCCTGTTCGACACCGCGATGAAGATCAGCGACCTGCTGCGCGAGTTCGCCGAGGCCGCGGTCGAGCTGAACGGCAAGGTCTGGGACATCTACATGGAGGCGGTCAAGCAGGCCGTCGGCGACATCGACCTCAGTGACGGCGTCGACCTCAACGACGTCAAGGAAGGCGCGAAGGGGGTCGGCCGCTTCCTGAAGGGGCTCGCCACGGGAGCCGCGGAACTCAGCGTGGAGATCACCCTCAACATCGACACGGCTGCCCTGAACGCCGTGGTCGAGGGGTACAACCGTCGCGTCAACGCGCTCACGCCGAGGTTCGCGGGGCTGACGGCGGCCCTGGACGAGGCGCACCGCAGCGCGCCCACCTACGCCGCGGAGGAGGCGCGTGCCGAGGCCTTCGGGGCGCGGGCGCTCAACGACTTCAAGAAGCAGCACAAGTACACGACGGACGCCGACGAGAAGAACCACTTCTACCCGATCGACCTGGCCAACGCGGAAGGCCTCTACGGCGGTCACAGCGTGGACAAACACGTGGGAAAGACGGACGAGCAGCTCGCGCAGCGGCTCAGGGACCAGCAGATCACCCGTCCCGACGGATCGGTGCGGCCGCTGGCGGCGTCCTCATACCCGGACCTGGCGGCCGCCCAGCGGTTCACCCAGGAGACCCTGGACGACATCCCCAACGCGGAGAAGATCGAGCGCTGGCTGGACCGGCTGGAGCGGGATCCGGTCGCCAACGAGAGATCGACCCTGACCCTGGACAAGTCGTTCACCGAGGTGACGGGGCGCACGGTGCCCCGCACCGCCTACGACGCGGACGGACTGCAGGCGCGGGGGAGCGACGCGCACGGCGCGAACGTCGTCCTGCGGTACAAGAGAGGTCTTGACCCACCCTTTATCGTCCTCACGTCCATGCCGACCGGGTAGCGGTCGGCGACCGAGGCTGGAAGCGGAAAGGAGCAGCGGCCGTCGTGACCACCTACACCGGTGCCGTCTTCAACAACGGGATCGTGGCGGGCCTCCTGGAGGTCCTCGCCTCGGCCCGCGAGCGAGGCGGGACGGCACCGTTCGCCGACGAGATCGCCCGCGTCAACCGCACGCTCGACAGCTGCGCCGCCGCACGGTGGGCCATGCCGAGCGCCACCTCGGCAGCCCTCCTCGATCTCCTCGCCGAGGATCTGCGGGCCGCTACGGGCCGGGACCTGCCACCGGGCTTCCTCCGGAGGCTCGACGAGGCCGCAGGGGGTCGGAACCGGTCGGAGTTCCTCACGGACACGGCCCTCCGGCTGCGTACCTCGCAGCGCGAGGGGATCGCCCGGTTCGAGGACCTCCCGATGTCCGCCTGGGAGGCGGAGCTGAGGTACGCCCACCTGCGGGACTTCTCCTGGTGGGTCGAGTCGGACGAGTACGGGACCTTCGAGGAGGGCGTGCTCGCGGGCGTGACCAGCGAGCACCCGGGCGGCTGCGCCCACCTGCTCCCCGCGCTGATCGCGGAGCTGCACGCGGCTCTGCTCCTCGACGCGGACGCGCGGTCCGTCGCGGGGCTGCGCTCCGTGGTCCCCTGGGCCACTCCGCCGATCCTGCGGGAAGTGCTGCGACTCGCCTCCGCGCATCTGCTCGACGCGCACTGAGCATCGCCTCGACGCACGCGAATGAGAGGGCGCCGCGCGTCGGTCGCCCCTGCTCGGTGGCACTCTGCTGAGCAGCTCCGATGCCCGTTTGAGCACGCCCGAGGGGGCCTCTCCGGGCACTCGGTGCCACCCCGCCGAGAAAGTTCGTGAAGTTCTTCACAAGGAATTCGGCCCTGCCGGGGGACGAAGATGCCCGCGTTGACCCTTCCAGGGCCCCGACACTCGTGTGAACGTGTTCAAAACAGGCGGACACGGGTCGGTCGCGGAGGTGTCGCAGGGGTGCGCCGCGGAGGTCCGGTGGAGGGGGTTCGGGGCCAGAGAAGCAGCTCACGCGGCATTGACAACGCCGGGCCCTACACGCTGGTTCCCGCTCCGCGCCATGACCTGGATCACGCGAGCGGCGGAGGATAGCACACACGGCCGGGAAGCTTGTGAAGGGGCGCACGAGCGACCCCCCTGGGGCGGGTGGATACTCGATGGCATGAGCACCACGGAGCGTCCCAGGATCCTCGTAGTAGGCGGTGGGTACGTAGGCCTGTACGCAGCTCGGCGCATCATGAAGAAGATGCGCTACGGCGAGGCGACCGTCACGGTCGTCGACCCCCGGTCGTACATGACCTACCAGCCCTTCCTCCCCGAAACCGCCGCCGGCAGCATCTCCCCGCGCCACGTCGTCGTCCCGCTGCGACGCGTGCTGCCCAAGGCGGAGGTCCTCACCGGTCGGGTCACCACCATCGATCAGGACCGCAAGGTCGCCACGATCTCCCCGCTGGTCGGCGAGGCGTACGAGCTGCCCTTCGACTACCTGGTCATCGCGCTCGGCGCGGTCTCCCGCACCTTCCCGATCCCCGGCCTCGCCGAGCAGGGCATCGGTATGAAGGGCATCGAGGAGGCCATCGGCCTGCGCAACCACGTCCTCGAGCAGCTCGACAAGGCCGACTCCACGAACGACGAGGAGATCCGCCGCAAGGCGCTCACCTTCGTCTTCATCGGCGGTGGCTTCGCGGGTGCGGAGACGATCGGCGAGGTCGAGGACATGGCCCGCGACGCGGCCAAGTACTACAACAACGTCTCCCGCGAGGACATGCGGTTCGTCCTCGTCGACGCCGCCGACAAGATCCTGCCGGAGGTCGGCCCCAAGCTCGGCCAGTACGGCAAGGAGCACCTGGAGGGCCGTGGGGTCGAGGTCTACCTCTCCACCTCCATGGACTCCTGCGTCGACGGCCACGTGGTGCTGAAGAACGGCCTGGAGGTCGACTCCAACACCATCGTGTGGACGGCCGGCGTCAAGCCGAACCCGGCCCTCGGTCGCTACGGCCTTCCGCTCGGCCCTCGCGGTCACGTCGACTGCGAGCCGACCCTCCAGGTCAAGGGCACGGACTACATCTGGGCCGCGGGCGACAACGCCCAGGTTCCGGACATCGCCGCCCGCAAGGCGGGCAACGAGAACGCCTGGTGCCCCCCGAACGCGCAGCACGCCCTCCGGCAGGCGCGTGTCCTCGGTGACAACGTGATCTCCGGTATGCGTGGCTTCCCGCAGAAGGACTACTCGCACTCCAACAAGGGTGCGGTCGCGGGTCTGGGCCTCCACAAGGGCGTCGCGATGATCGTCATGGGCAAGATGAAGATCAAGCTCAAGGGCCGTCTCGCCTGGTACATGCACCGTGGCTACCACGGTCTGGCGATGCCGACGTGGAACCGCAAGATCCGGGTCTTCGCCGACTGGACGCTCGCCATGTTCCTCAAGCGCGAGGTCGTCGCCCTCGGTGCCCTGGAGACTCCCCGCGAGGAGTTCTACGAGGCCGCCAAGCCGGCGCCGGTCGCCGCCGCGAGCAAGGCCGAGAGCAAGTCCAAGGCCGAGGAGAAGCCCAAGGCCGAGCAGGCCAAGGCCTCCTGACCTCCGGCCACTGAACGCCCCGAAGGGGCCGCCCGCCATCCGTGGTGCGGGCGGCCCCTTCGGCGTTCCCGCCCGCCACCCGGCCCGGGACGGCAAACGGACGGGCAAAGTCCGTGTGGCGTGCACACATTTTGCTCAGCCGTAACGCGAACGGGGGACTGCGTCCCGGCCCCGCAGGTGTTTACGTGGTGTTGAACATTCCGGGATCCCTCGTCACGGAGGTGTACGCCATGGCAGACGCCGCGCTGCGGCTGAAAAGCCTCGTCGAACCATTGCTGGGTGTACCGCTCCCTTTGCGCATCCGCGCCTGGGACGGTTCGCAGGCGGGGCCGCCAGGCGCGCCGACACTCGTCGTGCGCAATCGCAGGGCCGTGCGCCGACTGCTGTGGAAGCCGGGTGAGCTTGGCCTCGCCCGCGCCTGGGTCGCCGGGGACCTCGACGTCGAGGGGGACCTCTACACCGCCCTCGACTCGATTTCGGGCCTCGTCTGGGAGCGCGACGAGGACGCCCGCGGGGTCGTCCAGTCCCTGCGCGACCCCGAGGTGCGGGCCGCCGTACGCGGACTCGTAGCCCTCGCGGGCCCTCCGCTGCCGCCCGCCCCGCCCCGCGAAGAGGTCCGCAGACCTCGCGGCCACCTGCACACCAAGCGCACCGACAAGCGCGCCATCAGCCACCACTACGACGTCGGCAACGACTTCTACGAGATCGTCCTGGGCCCCAGCATGGTGTACTCCTGCGCCTACTGGCCGGCCCCCGAGGCGGACGGCGGCACCCTCGAAACCGCCCAGCGCGACAAGCTCGAGCTCATCTCCCGCAAGCTCGACCTGGCACCCGGCCGCCGCCTCCTCGACGTCGGTTGCGGCTGGGGTTCCATGGCCATCCACGCGGCCCGCGAGCACGGCGTGAGCGTCGTCGGTATCACGCTCTCCCAGGAGCAGGCCGCGTACGCCCGTAAGCGCGTCGCCGACGAGGGACTCACCGACCGGGTCGAGATCCGCGTACAGGACTACCGGGACGTGGCCGACGGCCTCTACGACGCCATCTCCTCCGTCGGGATGGCCGAGCACGTGGGTGCCGAGCGGTACCTGGAGTACGCCGACGTCCTGCACCGGCTGCTCAAGCCCGGCGGGCGGCTGCTCAACCACCAGATCGCCCGCAGGCCCGAGCGGGCCGGGTCGACGCACAGCGTCGACGAGTTCATCGACTCCTACGTCTTCCCCGACGGCGAACTCGCCCCCCTCGGCACCACCGTCACCCAGCTCGAACGCGCAGGTTTCGAGGTGCGGGACGTCGAAGCGATCCGCGAGCACTACGCCCTCACCCTGCGCCGCTGGGTCACCAACCTGGAGGGGGAGTGGGCGCGTGCGGTGCGGCTCGCCGGTGCCGGGCGGGCCCGGGTCTGGCGGCTGTACATGGCCGCCTCCGCGCTCGCCTTCGAGCACAACCGCATCGGCGTCAACCAGGTCCTCGCGATCCGGACTCCCGAGTCGGGCGTCTCGGGGCTGCCGTTGCGGTCCCGCACCTGGAACTGAGGACACGACAGGGGCCCCGTCCTCGCGGGAGGACGGGGCCCCGACTGCCGTACCGCTACTCCGACTTGATCGCCGCCAGCATGTTCAGCCGGCCCGCCCGCCGGGCCGGCCACAGGGCCGCCAGGACGCCCACGGTCGCCGCCAGGAGCAGGAAGAGCGCCATCCGGGCCCACGGCAGGACGAGTTCGTACGTCGCCAGGCTCGTGCCGAGGAGTTCGCCGGCCGCCCAGCCGAAGAACACGCCGAGGCCGATGCCCAGGACCCCGCCGAACAGGGAGATGACCAGGGACTCCAGACGGACCATCCGCTTGATGCCCTTGCGGTCCAGGCCGATCGCGCGGAGCATGCCGATCTCCTGGGAGCGTTCGAAGACCGACATGGCCAGGGTGTTGATGACGCCGAGGACCGCGACGAGCACGGCCATGGCCAGCAGGCCGTAGAGCATGTTCAGCATCAGCGTGAACATCTGCGCGATCTCTTCGGACAGGTCCTTCTTGTCCTGGACCTTGATGGCCGGGTTGGCGCCGAGGGCCTTCTCCAGCTTGTCCTTCGTCGCGCTCGACGTGCCGTCGGACGTCTTGACCATCACCTGCATGTCGGCCGGGTCCGTCTGGTGCGGGGAGAGCGTGGCGTTGTCCAGGATGATGCCCTGGATCATCTCGTTGCCCTCGTAGACCCCGGCGACGCTCAGTTCCTGCTTCTTGCCGTCCTCGTAGGCGACGGTGAAGCGCGAACCTGCCTTCCAGCCGTGCGAGGCGGCCGTCCTGTCGTCGACGACGACCTGCGTGCCGCCCACCTTGAAGGTGCCGCTGTCCACCTTCAGGTCGGTCAACTCGGTGATCGTGCTGCCGGTGACGCCGGTGAGGTACTCGGTCTCGCCGTCGATGCGGGAGGGCGCGTTGCGCAGCGGGCTGGTGGCGGTGACGTCGTCGACCCGGCCCAGCTTCTTCTCGACGTCCGGGGACAGCTCGTTGCCGTTCGCCATGGACACCACGTAGTCCGCGCGGATCGCGGCCGAGGCCATCTTGTCGATCGCCTTCTGCAGGCTGCCCGCCATCACCGTCATGCCGGTGATGAGCGTGAGGCCGATCATCAGGGCGGAGGCCGTGGCGGCCGTACGGCGCGGGTTGCGCACCGAGTTCTGGCGGGCCAGCTTGCCCGAGACGCCGAACACGCGCAGGACCGGTGCCGCGGCCGCGATCAGCGGGCGGGACAGCAGCGGGGTCAGAATGAAGACGCCGATGATCAGGAGGACGGCGCCGAGACCCATGGGGGCCTGGCCGTCCGAGCCGGACATGGTCGTGGCCGCGAGGACGACCGCGATGCCCGCACCGGCGAACAGCGCGCCCAGCGTGTTGCGCAGCACCAGGGACTTGCCGGTCGCCGGTGCGTGCACGCTGCTCATCGCCGCCACCGGCGGGATCTTCGCCGCCCGGCGGCCCGGCAGCCAGGCGGCCAGCATGGTGACGAGGACGCCGACCGCGAGGGCCGTGAGGACCGTGCCGGGCGTGACGAGCAGTGGCCCGTCAGGGACGGTCGCGCCGAGTGAGCCCATCAGCGACCGCAGCCCGGCCCCGATGCCGACACCGGCGGCGAGGCCGGTCACCGCGGCGACCACGCCGACCACGAACGCCTCGACGAGGACGGAGCGGGTGACCTGCCGGCGCGAGGCACCGACGGCCCGCAGCAGGGCCAGTTCCTTGGTGCGCTGGGCGACCAGCATGGTGAAGGTGTTGGCGATGATGAACGTGCCGACGAACAGCGCGATGCCCGCGAAGACCAGCAGCCCCTGCTTCAGGCCGGACATCGAGGCGGCGATCGCCTCCGCCTGACTGTCGGCCAGTTCCTGTCCCGTCGTGGTCTCGACGGTGTCCTTCGGCAGCGCCTTGTCCAGTTCGGCCTTCAGTGCCGTCTGGCTGACGCCCGCCTTCGCCTTGACGTCGATCTGGTCGTACGTGCCCGTCTTGCCGAACAACCGCTGGGCCGTTGCCGTGTCGAAGAGGGCGAGACTGCCACCGGCGGCGACGTTGCCGTCGTCGGTGGTGAAGATGCCGGTGATCTTCGGGTCGAGCACCGGACCGTCCACCGAGATCCGTACGGTGTCGCCCACCTCGTATCCGGCGCGCTTCGCGGTCTCGGAGTCGATGAGGACCTCGCCCTCGCCGTTCGGCGTGTGCCCGCCGACGAGCGGATACCGGGGGTCCTTCGCGCCCCAGTAGTTGCCGCCCTGCGACTGGAAGCCGCCGCCGATCAGCTTGCCGTCCTTGTCGGCGATCGCGGTGAAGCCGCTGACGACGCCGATGGCGGAGGCCACCCCCGGCACCTTCGCGCTGTCGTCGAGCAGCGCCTGGGTCAGCTCGGCCCTCTTGCCGACGGTGTCGCCCTTGTCCTCCTGGAGCTCGGCCTCCACGGCCACGTCGACCTGGTCGAAGCCCTTGGCCGAACTCTTCTGGTAGGCCTCGGAGATGGTGTTGGTGAAGACCAGGGTCCCCGACACGAAGGCCACGCCGAGCATCACGGCGAGCACGGTCATGAGCAGCCTGGCCTTGTGCGCGAGTACGTTGCGCAGGGCGGTGCGGAACATCAGCTGGTACGGCCCTTCGCGTCGAACTGCTTCATGAAGTCGAGGACCGACTCCGCGGTGGGGCCGTACATCTCGTCGACGATCCGCCCGTCCGCCAGGAACACCACCCGGTCCGCGTACGCCGCCGCCACCGGGTCGTGGGTCACCATCACCACCGTCTGCCCGAGTTCCCGTACGGAGTTGCGCAGGAAGCCCAGTACCTCGGCGCCGGAGCGCGAGTCGAGGTTTCCGGTCGGCTCGTCGCCGAAGATGATGTCGGGCCGGGACGCCAGGGCGCGGGCCACGGCGACGCGCTGCTGCTGGCCGCCGGACAGCTGGGAGGGGCGGTGGCCGAGCCGGTCGGCCAGGCCCACCATCGCGATCACCGACTCCAGCCACTGCTTGTCCGGCTTGCGGCCCGCGATGTCCATCGGGAGAGTGATGTTCTCCAGGGCCGTCAGGGTCGGCAGCAGGTTGAACGCCTGGAAGATGAAGCCGATCTTGTCCCGGCGCAGCTTGGTCAGCTGCTTGTCCTTCAGCGAGCCCAGCTCGGTCTCGCCGATGCGCACCGAACCGGAGGAGAAGGTGTCAAGGCCGGCCACGCAGTGCATCAGCGTGGACTTGCCGGACCCGGAGGGGCCCATGATCGCCGTGAACTCGGCCTGCCGGAAGTCGACGGAGACCCGGTCGAGGGCGACCACCTGGGTCTCGCCCTGTCCGTAGATCTTCGACAGATCCGTGGCACGCGCGGCCACGGTGGTGGCCCGGCCGGCGATGGATGCGGTGGTCACGAGTGGGCACTCCAGAAGGACGAGGGGTTGTCGGAGGGACGACATCCATCGTCCGGGGCGAGGGGCGCCGTGTAGTCACCCGCTGTTCCGGTTCTGAAGGCAGTCTGGGGTCGGACCAGCCGCCGCTGTGTCATACCTGGGGATGAGAGCAAACCCTGACTGATGCAGAGAACAGGTGGAGCCCCCTCGTTCGGACGGTGAAATTCCGTCATTCCGCATGCGCGGCCGGGGGTCGCACGCAAGGCTGTTGGCAAGTGCGGATGGCCTGTACCGGGTGCTGATGCTCCCTCAGACATCAATAAAATAAGACAACATCGGTCCGCCCTCCCGATGTTGGGGGGAAGTATCCCGATAGGCTCGGAACCTCGATGCGGAGCCCATGGCCTGCCCGGATGGTGGAATGCAGACACGGCGAGCTTAAACCTCGCTGCCCCTTCGCGGGCGTGCCGGTTCAAGTCCGGCTCCGGGCACTTCCGAGACCTGTGCACCCTCCATTGAAGAGTTCACCGCTCGACCGTTGACAGCGGGCGCATGCGGTCGGAAACTCATGTCCCGGAGTCAGTGAAGAAAACTTCACCACGCGAACAAGGGTCGAACAGAGAGGCTGGTCGATGCGCACCACCGTCGGCATCATCGGAGCGGGCCCCGCCGGCCTCCTCCTCGCCCGGCTGCTCCACAACGCCGGCATCGACTCGGTCGTCCTGGAGAGCCGAGACCGCTCCTACGTCGAGCAGCGGCAGCGGGCCGGAATCCTGGAGCAGGGCACGGTGGACGTGCTGCGCGCGGCCGGCGCCGGGGAGCGCATGGACCACGAGGGCCTGCGCCACGACGGCATAGAACTGCGGTACGCCAAAAAGCGCCACCGCGTCGACTTCCCCGCCCTCACCGGCGGCCGGTCGGTGATGGTCTACGCCCAGACCGAGGTCTGCAAGGACCTCATCGCCCTCCAGCTCAAGGAGGGCGGCCCGCTGCTGTTCGAGGCGGAGGCGCTGGCCGTCGAGGGCGCCGGCGCCGGCAGCCCGCGCGTCCGGTTCCGCCACGAGGGTGTCGAGGACGTCCTGGAGTGCGACTACGTCGTCGGCTGCGACGGCTTCTGGGGAGTGGCACGCAAGGCGGTGCCCGCTCCGGTGTCCCGGACCTTCGAGCGCACGTACCCCTTCGGCTGGCTCGGCATCCTCGCCGACGTCCCGCCCTCCCACGACGAGCTGGTCTACGCCCACCACGACCGAGGCTTCGCCCTCCTGTCCATGCGCTCCCCGTCCGTCTCCCGGCTCTACCTCCAGGTGCCGGAGGGGACCGACGCCGAGGCGTGGCGCGACGACGACATCTGGGCGGAACTGGAGCGCCGCTTCGAGACCGCCGACGGCTGGCGCCTGGAGCGCGGCCCGATCACCCAGAAGTCGGTCACCCCGATGCGCTCCTACGTCCACGAGCCGATGCGGCACGGCCGCCTCTTCCTGGCCGGGGACGCGGCCCACATCGTGCCGCCCACCGGAGCCAAGGGGCTCAACCTCGCCGTCGGCGACGTCGTCACCTTCGCGAAGGCGCTGGCGTACGAGAAGGAGACCGGCTCGGCCGAACTGCTCGACGCCTACTCCGAGACCTGCCTGCGCCGCGTCTGGCAGGCCGAGCGGTTCTCCTACGACATGACGACCCTCCTGCACCGGGCCCCCGACGCCACGCCCTTCGAGGACCGCCTCCAGCTGGCCCGGCTGGAGCGGCTCGCGTCCTCCCGGGCCGCCGAGACCGATCTGGCCGAGGGGTACACGGGCTTCCCGTTCGGGTGAGGCAGGGATGAGGACCGCCGTGCGGGGGAATCATGGGGCCGCGTAGCGTGTTGCGCAGCACAACAAGGGAAAGATCCTCCCCAAGCACTAGGGTCATTCCTTTGCCTACCTATTACTCTTGAGCCCAAGGCCCACACACGGTGGCCATGGAGGAGTGAAATGAGGAGCAGCAACCCGGTCTTCTCGCGACGGGGGTTCAGCCGCGACAACGGCTACGCGGGCTTCAACACCGCGCCGCAGGCCGGGGGCGCAGCTGTAGGCACCCAGGGCAACCCGTACGCGCAGCCGCAGGCCGGCAACCCGTACGCGCAGAACCCGTACGCGCAGCAGGACCTTCAGCACGGCGCACCGCCGCAGGCCCCGGTCACCACCGGCCGCATGACGATCGACGACGTCGTCCTGCGTACCGGCACCACGCTCGGCGTCCTGATCGTCACGGCCGCGCTCGCCTGGGCGCTGCTGCCGATCGACGACGCCAACATCAGCCGTTCGTACGGCATCGGCATCGGCGCCGCGCTGATCGGCATGGTCCTGGCCTTCGTCCAGTCCTTCAAGCGCAAGGCCTCGCCCGCGCTGATCCTGACGTACGCCGCGTTCGAGGGCGTCTTCCTGGGCGTCCTGTCCAACATCGTCGACAACCGCATCGCCGACGGCGCGGCCATGCAGGCCGTGATCGGCACCATGGCGGTCTTCGCCGGTGTGCTGGTGGCGTACAAGGCGGGCTGGATCCGCGTCAACCGCCGGTTCTACGGCTTCGTGATGGCGGCCGCGCTCGGCTTCGTCCTGCTGATGATGGTGAACCTGCTGTTCGCCGTCTTCGGCGGCGGTGACGGCCTCGGCTTCCGCAGCGGCCCGCTCGGCGTGATCTTCGGCGTCGTCGGCATCCTGCTCGGCGCCTGCTTCCTCGCCCTGGACTTCAAGCAGGTCGAGGACGGCATCGCGTACGGCGCGCCGCGTGAGGAGGCGTGGCTGGCGGCCTTCGGGCTGACGCTCACGCTGGTCTGGATCTACATGGAGTTCCTGAGGATCATCGCGATCCTCAACAGCAGCGACTGACACGCACCGCGTGTGAAAGGGCCCCGGGTTCCGTCCCGGGGCCCTTTTCGTGTGCGCGCCTAGAGGAATTTGCGCGCCGCCCTCCTCAGGTCGTACTCGTGGACGATCGCCTTCGCGTGGCCGTACGCGAGGTTGTGTTCGTGGCGAAGCCAGCTGACCTTCTCCTCGAAGCGGAAGAGAGAAGGGCCGTCTTCGACGGTGCGGAGCCAGTCGGACACTTCACGACCGGTGCAATGGGGGATGCGGGCGAGCATGTTGCGGTGGGTCTCCTCGGAGAGGACGTGGGACATCGGCGCCTCCGGACGCAAAGGGGATGTAAGCCGGTCCTTCAGGTCACCGTGCCTGAGCGTCCGCCCGTTGGCAACAGTCCCGGTGGGACGCGTACGCTCGCGGCGTGGTGGATACGACGCGTCTGTGCCGTGCGGTGGATCACTTTGCCGATCGTCTGCGGGCCGCGCCGCAGAGCCGGTTGCAGCGGGGCGCTGCCGCTGAGGCTCTGGGGCTGGCCAGGGAGTTCGCCCGGTGGGCGCAGGATGTCGAGGAGCCCGGAGCCGAGCCCCGGGAGATGCCGGACGCGGGGATGTTCGCCGCCGCCGATCAGATCACCGTCGCCGTGCACGACCTGGCTCTCGTACTCACGGACGAGGGCCAGGTCGATGATGCTGTGCGGTTGGTGGAGGAGGCGCAGAAGCGTGCGGGCGTGTGAGCCCTAGAGGGACGCTATGACCCGGTCGGCCAGGATGTAGACGTTCTCCTCGCCGCACGCGAAGGTCAGGGTGTAGGCCCCGGAGATGCCCGAGCCGCCCAGCAGGGTGGGTGTCTCGCCGGCGTGCAGGGCCGTCGCCAGGCGTTCCGCGGTCTCGCGGTGGCCCGGCGTCATGCACAGGGTGGTGCCGTCGGCGAAGACGTAGACGTCGAGGGTGCCCAGGGGGCCCGGGCGGACGTCGGCGAGTTCCACCTGGGACGCGGCCAGTTCCTCCAGCGTCGCCACCGTGCGCTCGTGGTCGTTCACGACCGGTGACGAGACCGGCACGAAGTCCGGGTGGGAGGGGTGGCGGCGGCGGGCCGCGGCCAGTTCCGCGGACTCGTCGGCATCGGCGCCGTGCTCGGCGACCGGCTCCAGGCCCACGAAATCGGCCTGTCGGGGCAGGAAGAGCTCGCTGTCGGGCAGTCCCAGCAGCGAGGGCGCGTCGGAGGCGTCACGGGCCTCCTGCGCGGCCCAGAAGGCTCGCGCCTCGGCGAGCTCGCGCTCACGCTCCTCGGCGAGGGCCTCGGCCACGGCGGCACGTATCTCGTCGACATCGGCGGACTGGCGGGCGGCCGGCACCCGGCCCCGCGCCGCGGCGGCGTTCCCCTCGGCGATCTCGGCGTGCAGGGCGGCGACCTGTCGGCGCAGCACCATGAGGGTGCGCAGGACGGCGACGCCCACGGCGCCCGTGGCGGCCGTGGTGACCAGCAAGGCGATCGGCATGGCGCTCACTGACGTACTCCCGATTCAAAGTCGACCCCCGACTTCCTACATCAGCTTGAAGGGCGGACTATCCCGCTGTCAGTGCGTAACGTCACGAAACGGACATGATTTTGGGGCTGGTGTTCGGGGGTGAAGTGGGTCTGACCTGCGCACCTCCCTCTTCGGAGGGAGATAGGTCACATCCTGAGGGAGATTGGATCACAAATCGGCCCAGAACCCTGGTGGTTCAAGGGTTCTGGGCCCAAAGGTGACGCTGGGTTCCCGTGCGGCTACGGGAGGTTGGTCAGCTCAGGCGCTCGATGACCATCGCCATGCCCTGGCCGCCGCCGACGCACATCGTCTCCAGGCCGAACTGCTTGTCGTGGAACTGGAGGGAGTTGATGAGCGTGCCGGTGATGCGGGCACCGGTCATGCCGAAGGGGTGGCCGACCGCGATGGCGCCGCCGTTGACGTTCAGCTTCTCGGGGTCGATGCCGAGGTCGCGGTAGGAGGGGATCACCTGCGCGGCGAACGCCTCGTTGATCTCGACCAGGTCGATGTCGCCGATGCCGAGACCGGCGCGGCGCAGCGCCTGCTGGGACGCCTCGACCGGGCCGAGGCCCATGATCTCGGGGGAGAGGCCGGAGACGCCGGTCGACACGATGCGGGCGAGCGGGGTCAGGCCGAGCTCGCGGGCCTTGGTGTCGCTCATGATGACGAGCGCGGCGGCGCCGTCGTTGAGCGGGCAGCAGTTGGCGGCGGTGACCATGCCGTCGGGACGGAAGACCGGCTTGAGGCCCTGGACGCCCTCCAGGGTGACGCCGGCGCGCGGGCCGTCGTCCTTGGAGACGACCGAGCCGTCCGGGAGGGTCACCGGGGTGATCTCGCGCTCCCAGAAGCCGTTCTTGATGGCTTCCTCGGCGAGGTTCTGGGAGCGGACGCCGAACTCGTCCATGTCCTGGCGGGTGACGCCCTTCCAGCGGGCCAGGTTCTCGGCGGTCTGCCCCATCGCGATGTAGGCGTCCGGGACGAGACCGTCCTCACGCGGGTCGTGCCAGGTGGTGCCCTCCTGCTGCGCGACGGCCTCGGTGCGGGCCTCGGCCTCGGCGAAGAAGGGGTTGTGCGTGTCCGGAAGGCTGTCGGAGTTGCCCTTCACGAAGCGGGAGACCATCTCGACACCGGCCGAGATGAACACGTCGCCCTCGCCGGCCTTGATGGCGTGCAGGGCCATGCGGCTCGTCTGCAGCGAGGAGGAGCAGTAGCGGGTGACCGTGCAGCCGGGGAGGTGGTCCATCCCCATCTGTACGGCGACGATACGGCCCAGGTTGTTGCCCTGCTCGCCGCCTGGCAGGCCGCAGCCGAGCATCAGGTCGTCGATGTCCCTCGGGTCCAGCTCGGGGACCTTGGCCAGGGCGGCCTGGATGATCGTGGCGGTCAGGTCGTCGGGGCGCAGGTCCTTCAGGGAGCCCTTGAAAGCGCGGCCGATGGGGGAGCGGGCGGTCGAGACGATCACGGCTTCGGGCATGACGGCTCCATTGACGTACAGGGGATTGTGCAGGGCTGTGTGGGAAGTTACCCGTACGTATGGTCAGGGTCACGCTTGGAGCAGTGTGACCCTGACCGCAATTTACTAAGCGCTTGCTTGGGTCTCCGGTTCGGCTGCTGCGACCCGCCGCCTACGGCGCCGCTTGAGCAGTGCCCACGGCCCCTTCGGCCCCGTCGGCATCGCGGCCGCGACCTCCGTGCCCGGCTCCGACGCCGCCTCGGCGGCGGCCTGCGCGACCGGCAGGAAGCCCTCGCGGCGGGAGGCGTCCGGACGCTCCTCCTCGGCCGGCCACAGGCCCAGCGTGGCGCACACCGTCGGCAGGACGGCCATCGCCGCGGTGGCGTAGCCCTCGGCCGACGGGTGGTAGTTGTCCGGGCCGAACAGCTCCCGCGGATTCGCCGCGAACTCGGGGCCCAGCAGGTCGCCGAGCGACACCGTACGGCCGCCCTGCTCGACCGCGCCGATCGTCTGCGCGGCCGCCAGCTGCCGGGAGGCCCGGCGGGCCAGCCAGCGCAGCGGCTGCTGGACGGGCTCGATCGTGCCCAGGTCGGGACAGGTGCCGACCACCACCTCCGCGCCGGCCGTGCGCAGCCGTCGTACCGCCGACGACAGATGACGTACCGAACGGGTCGGTGGCATCCGCGTGGTCACGTCGTTCGCGCCGATCATGATCACGCAGACGTCCGGGATCCGGGCCGGGTCCGCCAGGGTCAGCGCCACCTGGCGGTCCAGGTCGTCGGAGGTCGCCCCCGGCAGGGCGACGTTACGGAGTACCACCGGGCGTTCGGCCACCGCCGCGAGCCCCGACGCCAGCAGCGCGCCCGGCGTCTGGCCGCTGCGGCGGACGCCCTGGCCGGCGGCCGTGGAGTCGCCCAGCATCACCAGGCGCAGGGGTGGTTCACCGGCGGTCGTGTAGGAACTGCCGTACCTGCCCGCGGCCTGCGGGACGTGCGGCGCCGTCCCGTTGCCCACCTGGCGCTTGGCCAGGTGCACCTCCGCCAGCACCAGGCCCATGGCCGCCGCGCCGACCAGACCGATCCCACCGCCGCCGTACGCGGCGCCGGCCGCGATCCGCCTGGCCACCCTCGCCCTCGACATGCTCGTCATGCGTCGCCGCCACCTCCTCGTGTCCGTACATCCACTCCTTGCCCCGTACGGACGGTCGCCCAATCTCAACGGGGAGTGAACGACCGTCACAGACCTCTGGGAGGCCATAGGCTGGCGGAACCAATCACGACCACTTTTTTGCAAGCATCCGGAGACAACGGTGCAATTCCACGACTCGATGATCAGCCTCGTCGGCAACACCCCGCTGCTGAGGCTAAACAGCGTGACCAAGGGCATTCGGGCGACCGTCCTGGCCAAGGTGGAGTACTTCAACCCCGGCGGTTCCGTGAAGGATCGCATCGCCCTGCGCATGATCGAGGCGGCGGAGGAGAGCGGCGCGCTCGAGCCCGGGGGCACGATCGTCGAGCCGACCAGTGGCAACACCGGTGTCGGACTGGCCATCGTGGCCCAGCAGAAGGGGTACAAGTGCATCTTCGTGTGCCCCGACAAGGTGAGCACCGACAAGATCAACGTGCTGCGGGCGTACGGCGCCGAGGTCGTCGTCTGCCCGACCGCCGTGGACCCGGAGCACCCCGACTCGTACTACAACGTCTCCGACCGGCTGGTCCGTGAGACGCCGGGCGCGTGGAAGCCCGACCAGTACTCCAACCCGAACAACCCGCTCTCCCACTACCACTCGACCGGCCCCGAGCTGTGGGAGCAGACGGAGGGGAAGATCACCCACTTCGTGGCGGGTGTGGGCACGGGCGGCACCATCTCCGGCACCGGCCGCTACCTCAAGGACGCCAGCGACGGCAAGGTGAAGGTCGTCGGCGCCGACCCCGAGGGCTCCGTCTACTCCGGCGGCTCGGGACGGCCGTACCTCGTCGAGGGTGTCGGTGAGGACTTCTGGCCCACCGCCTACGACCGGACCGTCGCCGACGAGATCGTGGCGGTGTCGGACAAGGACTCCTTCCAGATGACCCGCCGGCTGGCCAAGGAGGAGGGCCTGCTGGTGGGAGGCTCCTGCGGCATGGCCGTCGTCGCCGCGCTGAAGGTCGCCGAGCGGCTCGGCCCCGACGACGTCGTGGTCGTCCTTCTCCCCGACAGCGGGCGCGGCTATCTCAGCAAGATCTTCAACGACGAGTGGATGGCCGACTACGGCTTCCTGGAGGACGAGGGCCCCAGCGCCCGGGTCGCGGACGTCCTCAACGACAAGGAACACGGCGCCATCCCGTCCCTCGTCCACATGCACCCGGACGAGACCGTCGGCCAGGCCATCGAGGTGCTGCGCGAGTACGGCGTCTCGCAGATGCCGATCGTCAAGCCCGGCGCCGGTCACCCGGACGTGATGGCCGCCGAGGTCGTCGGCTCCGTCGTCGAACGCGAGCTGCTCGACGCCCTGTTCACTCAGCGTGCCTCGCTCGAGGACCCGCTGGAGAAGCACATGTCCGCCCCGCTGCCCCAGGTCGGCTCCGGCGAACCGGTCGGCGACCTGATGTCCGTACTGGGCGCGGCCGACGCGGCGATCGTCCTCGTCGAGGGCAAGCCGACCGGTGTCATCAGCCGGCAGGACCTGCTGGCCTTCCTGGCCAAGGGCGGGAAGTAGCACAAACGTCCGGTGAACTGCGGGTGTCCAGGGCGAACTTGCTGTGGGACACGCGAAGCATGGACTTCGCAGAAGTGGTACGAGGGCGTCACGTCCACGCAGCACCCGCTTAACACGGGTCCGGCACATTAGTGGTTGTCGGCAGGGCGGGAGCGGCTCCCCGCCCCGGCCGGCACCGAAACGGCGTCACGGACCTCCGGAGCGGCTCCCGGACCTCCACAGACGCCTAGGACGCGGAGTCTGGCCCTGACCCGGCCCGCGTCCCTCGCGGGGACCGCCGTCGTCCCGCCCCCCGGCAACGGGGGTGCGGCGGTCCCCGCGCATAGCCTTTTCAGCAGGTCGCCGCTGCGGGTCTGCTCTGCGGGTTTACTCAGCGGGCCTGACTGGTCGACCAGCTTCCCAGCAGCGCCAGCCTCTCCTCCGTCTCCGAACCGGATTCCGGCGTGTAGACCACGATCGTCTGCTCCGGGTCCGCCGGGACCGTGAGCGTCTCGTACGGGAGGGTGAGCAGGCCGGCCACCGGGTGGCGGACGCGCTTCACACCGAACCGGCACTCCCTGACCTCGTGATCCGCCCACAGCCGGCGGAAGTCCTCGCTCTTGAGGGAGAGTTCACCGATGAGCGCGGCCATCCCCAGGTCGTCGGGGTGGTGGCCCGCGTTCAGATGCAGCTGGGCGACGTTCACCGCGGCCACCGCGGCCCAGTCCGGGAACAGGTCGCGGGCGGCGGGGTCGAGGAAGACCTGACGGGCGACGTTGCGCTCACCGGGCGCCATGAGGCTGAAGCCGCTCAGGGCATCGGCGAGGGCGTTCCAGGCCAGGACGTCCAGGCGGCGGCCGAGCACGAACGCAGGGACGCGCTCCATGCCGTCCAGGATCAGCTGGACGCCGGGGCGGACGCGCGGCGCGGCAGGGCGGTGGCCTTTCGGCCGGGTCGGCCGGGCCACCGTACGCAGGTAGGCGTGCTCCGTCTCGTCCAGGCGCAGGACACGCGCGACCGCGTCCAGGACGGCGTCCGACACGGACGGCCCACGCCCCTGTTCCAGCCGGATGTAGTAGTCGACGCTCACCCCGGCCAGTTGCGCCACCTCCTCGCGGCGCAGCCCGGGGACCCGGCGCCGCCCGTAGGAGGGCAGCCCCACTTCCTCGGGCTGGATACGGGCCCGACGTGAGCGCAGGAAGTCTCCGAGTTCGCCGTCCATGGTGCGAGCCTAGGCGAGGGGCGGACCGGGAGCCTGGTACTGGCAGACCCAGGAAAAGCTCATCCCTGGGTGGCCCGGGCGGCGCGGACGAGGGTGAGTGGTGTCGCCGGACGGACCGGCGACGACCGAACACCCGGGAGTCCTTCATGTCGTACGAGAACCTGGCCGGACGTACCGCCGTCGTCACCGGAGCCGCCAGCGGGATCGGCGAGGCCGTCGCCGTGCTGCTGGCCGGGCAGGGGGCGCGGGTCGCGCTGCTCGCCCGGCGCGCGGAGCGGCTGGAGGCGATCGCGGAGAAGATCCGGGCCGACGGGGGACAGGCGCTGGCCGTGGTCACGGACGTCACCGACGACACGTCGGTGGAGGCGGCCGCGGCCCGGATCCACGAGGCGTACGGGCCCGTCGACCTGGTCGTCAACTCGGCCGGCGTCATGCTGCCCAACCCGATCGAGGCGGGCCGCATCGACGAGTGGCAGCGGATGCTCGACACGAACGTCACCGGCGTACTCAGGGTCGTCCGCGCCTTCACCGGCGACCTGGTGGCGACGGCAGCGGAGGGACGTACCGCGGACCTGGTGAACATCTCGTCCGTCGGCGCGCACCTCACGTTCCCCCACTACGCGGTGTACTGCGCCACCAAGGCCGCGCTGACCCACCTCTCCCAATCGCTGCGCACCGAGTTCGGGCCGCGTGACGTCCGGGTCACCAACGTCGAGCCGGGGCTGACGGACACCGAGCTGAAGTCCCACATCGACAACGCGGAGCTGTCCGGGCAGCTGGACGGGATGTTCGACGCGCTGGGCGGGCTGGCGTCCGAGGAGGTCGCCGACGTGGTGGCCTACGCGGCGAGCCGGCCGCGGCGGGTCAACCTGCGGCAGATCATGGTGCTGCCCACCCGGCAGGCCTGAGCCTGTGCCGCTCGGTCAGTCCTCCCAGTCGCTGTCCTGGGACGATCCGCGCCTGCGGGGGCGGAACAGGCCCGGGTTGGAGCGGGCGGCCTGGACGGCGTTCACCCCGACGATGCCGATCCAGGCGACGATCAGACCCGGGAGGTGGGCGACGCCGCCGCCGATCGCGGACAGCGGGATCGCCATCACCAGCGAGACGAGGCCGAAGCCGAAGCGCTCGCCCCAGGAGTCGGTCGGCTTCGGCGACCGTGAACCCCGGGCCACCACCATCTGCTGCTCGGCCATCTGCCGGCGCAACCGGCGCTCCACGGCGCCGTCGATCCGCTGGTCGACCTTCTCCAGGAACGAGTCGACCAGCGCGGACTCGTACTCGGCGCCCAGTTCCCTGCGTGCCTGCAGGGTGGCATCGAGTTCCTTCTTGAGTTCCGTGTCCTGTGCGTCCATTCCGGTCATGCGATCCACGTTAAGGAGCCGGAACGGCTGCCGCACTGGGGTTAGCCCCCCTGTTCGGCGGGGGGTGGTCAGGCCCGCCGCGTCAGCCGGTGCCGCTCGGCGTACGCGTTCGCCACGTCCTCGGGGTCCTTCTTGTCCTTGTCCACCTGACGGTTGAGTTCGGTGAGGTCTGCCGTGGTCAGGACGTTGCCGAGCTCGGCGAGGGCCTTGCGGACCGTGGAGTCGGCCTTGCGGTCGGCGATGAGGGGGACGACGTGCTGGCCGGGGATGAGGTTCTTCGGGTCGGTCAGGACCACCCAGTCGTTGGCCACGATGTCGGTGTCCGTGGTGAAGAGGTTCGCCACGTCCACGTCGCCCTTCTCCAGGGCTCCCTTGACCAGCGGGCCGGAGGAGTCGAGCGACTTGAACTCCTTGAACTCCACCCCGTAGACGTCCTTCAGGCCGACCACGCCCACCTGGCGGGTCTTCACCTCGGGCGCGGCGCCGATGACCAGCTTGCCGTTCTCCTTCCTGAGGTCGGCGAGGGAGGTCAGGCCGTACTTCTTCGCGGTCGCCCGGGTGACGGCGAAGGCGTCCGAGTCCTCGGCCATGCCGTACGGCAGCACCTGGAGGCCGGCGGGCAGGGCGACGGCGAGGGCGTTCTGCATCTCGCCCTCCTCGGTCGCGGTCGCCTTCGGGGCGAGGTAGTGGAGGAGGGCGCCCTGGTACTCGGGGAGGAGGTCGATGTCGCCGCCCTTGAGGGCGGGGATGAGGATCTCGCGGGTGCCGAGGTTGGGGCGGACGGTGGTCTTCACACCGGCCGCTTCGAGGACGGCCGCGTAGAGATACCCGAGCACCTGGTTCTCGGTGAAGTTGGCGGTGCCGATGGTGACGCCGCCCTTGCTGGAGCCGCCGCCACCGGAGGTGGAGCCCTGGCTGTCGAGGGACGTGATGCCGCTCGCGCAGGAGGAGAGGGCGGGGACGGAGGCGGCCGCGAAGAGGCCGCCGAGGAGCGTACGACGATTCATTCGGGGTTCCCTAGGCGGTGCGGTGGGTGCGGTGGCGGAAGAGGAAGCGCTGGAGGCCGGCCAGGCCCAGGTCGAGGACGACGGCGACCGCGGCGACCAGCACCGCGCCGCCGAGCACCTGGACGAGGTCGCGCTGGGCGAGGCCGTCGAAGACGTAGCGGCCCAGGCCGCCGAAGGAGACGTAGGCGGCGATCGTGGCCGTGGCCACCACCTGGATGAGTGCCAGGCGCAGGCCCGTCATGATCAGGGGCAGGGCGAGCGGGAACTCCACCTGGAGGAGGACCTGGTGGCCGCGCATGCCCTGGCCGCGCGCCGCGTCCTTCACGTCCGGGTCGACGGCGGTCATCCCGGCGTAGGTGTTGGTGACGATCGCCGGGACCGCGAGGGCGACCAGGGCGACGTACACCGGGGTCATGGACAGGCCGCCGGCCAGGAAGACCAGGACGACGAGGCCGACGGTCGGCAGGGCACGGCCGAAGGACGCGAGGTTGATTGCGAGGAACGCGCCCCTGCCGGTGTGGCCGATCAGCAGCCCGAGGGGGAGGCCGATGACGGTCGCGATGAGGGTGGCCAGGAGCGAGTACTGGAGGTGCTCGGCCAGGCGGTGCGCGATGCCGTCCGAGCCGGACCACTGGGTGCCGCTGGTCAGCCAGCTGCCGAGGTTCGCGAAGAGTTCGTACATCTCAGGCTCGCCGCCTCTTCCACGGGGTGAGGGCGTACTGGAGGGCGACCAGCAGCGCGTCCGCGACGACGGCGAGGAGGAGGGTGAGGACCACTCCCACGATCACCGGGGTCGGGTAGTCGCGCTGGAAGCCGTCGGTGAAGAGCTGGCCGAGGCCGCCGTCGCCGATGTAGGTGGCGACGGAGACCAGGGAGATCGACATGACCGTCGCGATCCGGACGCCCGCCATGATCACGGGGAGCGCGAGCGGAAACTCGACGGTGAGGAGCGTGCGCAGGGGGCGCGTGCCCATCGCCTTCGCGGCCTCCTTGGTCCTGGTGGGGACCGAGTCGAGGCCCTCGACCGTGTTCCGGAGGAGGACGACCAGGGTGTAGACCGTCAGGCCGATGACGGTCGTGGTGCGGGTGAGGCCGCTGACCGGCAGCAGGAGCACGAAGATCGCGATCGAGGGGATCGTGAACAGGACGTTCGACGCGCCGAGCAGGAAGCCGCGCAGCAGGCGGACCCGGTGGGCGATCACCGCGAGCGGGAGCGAGATCAGCAGGCCGAAGAAGACCGCGCTCAGGGCCGCCTGGAGGTGGGAGATCGTGAGGGTGGTGAGGTCGTCGGAGTGGCCGGAGATCCACGACCAGTCGATGGTCATGCGGCCACGCCCGTCTCGGCGCGGGCATCGGTGTGGGCCTGGCCGGCGTGGGTGTGGACGTCGTCGCGGGACGAGACGCCGGTGAGGACGCCGTGTGCGTCGACCCGGGCGATCAGGCCGGTGGGGGAGGCGACCGACTCGTTGAGTGCCGCGAGGAGCGAGTCGTCGTCCTTGAGCGGCCGTACGGGGATCTCGGCGTCCTTCGACGCCCAGTGCAGCGGCTTGCTCGCCTCGTCGAGGACGAGGGCCCAGGTGCCGCCCTCGGGGGCCGGGCCCTGCGGGACGTCGGAGAGGGTCTTCAGCGAGAGCAGCTTCAGGCCGCGTTCGGCGCCGAGGAAGTCGGCGACGAAGTCGTCGGCCGGGCGGGCCAGCAGCTCGGTGGGCGTGGCGCACTGCACCAGGTGCCCGCCGGTGCGGAAGATCGCGATCTGGTCGCCGAGCCTGACCGCCTCGTCGATGTCGTGCGTGACGAAGACGATGGTCTTGCTCAGCTCCTTCTGGAGTCTGACGAGTTCGTCCTGGAGCTGGGTGCGCACCACCGGGTCGACCGCGCCGAACGGCTCGTCCATGAGGAGTACCGGCGGGTCGGCGGCGAGCGCGCGGGCCACGCCGACGCGCTGCTGCTGGCCGCCGGAGAGCTGGTGCGGGTAGCGGCGGCCGGACTCGGCGGTGAGGCCGACGGTTTCGAGGAGTTCGGCCGCGCGGGCCCGTGCCCTGCGGCGGCCGTGGCCGAGCAGGAGCGGCACGGTCGCGATGTTGTCGAGCACCGTGCGGTGCGGGAAGAGGCCCGACTGCTGGATGACGTACCCGATGGAGCGGCGCAGTTCGGCCGCGTCCTGCCGGGTGACGTCCTTGCCGCCGACGCGGATGGTGCCGGAGGTCGGCTCGACCATCCGGTTGATCATCCGCAGGGTGGTCGTCTTGCCGCAACCGGAGGATCCGACGAGGACGGTCACGCCGCCTTCCGGCATGTCGAGGGTGAGGTCGTGGACTGCTGTCGTGCCGTTGGGGAAGCGCTTGTGGACCGCGTCGAACTGGATCATGAGTTGTCCCTTGCCCGGCTGTATAACGTCATGCAGAGTTCTCGGTAGGTGAATAGGTTGTCAACGGCCCGGTGTTAATCCGAGGTAACGGATGACCGAGAAGCAAGATCAGGTGTCCGTATCGAGGAGGTTTTGGGCTTTATGTCGTCTCGGATCGTGGACACGCCGTGGACCGCGGGCTCGGGCCTTGTCGTCCTCGACGGGGTCGCTCTCGGCGTCGCGGACGTCGTGCGGCTCGCCGACGGGGCCGCACGGCCGGTCCCGGGGAGCGAAGGAGTGCGGCGCGTCGAGGATTCCTGGGACGCCGCCCGCCGGATCGCCGCCACCGGACGCGTCTACGGCCGCTCCACCGGCGTCGGCGCCAACCGGAACGAGGACGTGCCCACCGACGCGGCCGCCGAGCACGGTCTGCGACTGCTGCGCAGCCACGCCGGCGCCATCGGCGAGGAACTCCCGGCCCGGCAGGTGCGCGCGATGCTCGCCGTCCGCACCAACCAACTGCTGGCCGGCGGAGCGGGCCTCAGGCCCACCGTCGTCACGGCCCTGTGCGAGGCGCTGGAGAACGGGGCGTACCCGGTCGTCAACGAGTTCGGCTCGGTCGGCACCGGCGACATCGCCGCCCTCGCCCAGGCCGGCCTCGCCCTGGCCGGCGAACACCCCTGGCGGGGCACGGGCGCCCCCGAGGCACAGCCCCTCGACAACAACGACGCCCTGGCCTTCATCAGCAGCAACGCCCTCACCCTCGGCCAGTCCGCCCTCGCCCTGCACGAACTGCGCGGACTGCTGGAGGCCACCCAGGTCGTCGGCGCCCTCTCCCTGCTGGCCGTGGACGGCTCGCACGAGGCGTACGCCGCCCCCGTGCACGCCGCCCGCCCGCACCGCGGCTCCAGCGAGGTCGCCCGCCGGATGCGCGAGTTGATCGGTGCCGCGGACCGCCCGACGCCGCCGCTCGGCCGCATCCAGGACCCGTACGGCTTCCGCTGCCTGCCCCAGATCCACGGCCCGGCCCACGACGCGGCCGACGCCCTGGAACAGGTCCTCGCGATAGAGATCAACGCGGCCGCCGAGAACCCCCTGATCTGCCCCGAGGACCTCGCCGCCTACCACCACGGCGGCTTCTACCAGGCCCAACTCGCCCTTGCCCTGGACCACTTCAGGCTGGCGATGACACAGGTGGCGCGGCTTTCCACGTCCCGCCTGTCGTCCCTGAACGAACCCGGGTTCACCCGGCTGCGCCCCTTCCTCGCCGACCAGGAGGCCGCCTCCTCCGGCGTGATGATCCTCGAGTACGCCGCCGGAGCCGCCCTCGGCGACCTGCGGGCCTTCTCCGCGCCCGCCTCCCTGGGCCACGCTGTACTCTCCCGAGGCGTCGAGGAACAGGCCAGCTTCGCCTCGCTCGCCGCACGTCAGACACTGCGCGCGTGCGGCGCGTACCGTCTCGTCGTCGGCTGCGAACTCGTCGCCGCCGTACGGGCGCTGCGCCAGCGCGACCTCAGGCCCGACCCGGACCTTCCGGTGGGCCGCGCGCAGGAGCTCGCCGAATCGGTGCTCGACGAGGACCCGGCCGATCGGCCGCTCACGCACGACGTGACGACCGCGGCCGCACTGCTCGACCGGTTCACGGACATCTGGAGGGGGAGCGAGGCATGAACGCGGACACGGAGACGGGTGCGGTGAACGCGAACGTGGGTGCGGGAGGCACGGAGACGGGCGCGGTGGGCGCGGAGACGGGTGCGGGTGTGCGGGACGCGGGTGTGCCGGACGCGGGTGCGGCCGTGCCGGACAGTCCCGCCGCGCGGCTGCAGGCGTTGTTCGAGGGGCACCGGCTGACGCCGACCCAGCGGCGCATCGCGCACAGCATGGTGCGGCGGGCCGCCGACGTGCCGTTCCTGTCCAGCGTGGAGCTGGCCGAGCTGGCCGGGGTCAGCCAGCCCTCCGTCACCCGCTTCGCCGTCGCCCTCGGCTTCGACGGCTACCCCGCCCTGCGCAAGCACCTGCGCGAGGTCGCGCCCACCGAACAGACGGCCGCCTCGGCCTCGTACAACGAGTACCAGCAGGCCGTCGAGGCCGAGATCGAGAACCTGCGGCACCTCGCGGAGGTGCTGGCCGACCCGCGGCCCGTGCAGAAGGCGGGACGGCTGCTCGCGGCCTCGCGCCCGCTTCCCGTTCTCGGGCTGCGGGCGGCGGCCTCGCAGGCGTACGGCTTCTCGTACTTCGCCGCCAAGGTCCATCCGGACGTACGGCTGCTCAACGAGGGCGGCACGATGATCCACGACCGGATCGACGCCGCCGTACGCGCGGGCGCCTCGGCCCTGCTGTGCTTCGCGCTGCCCCGTCATCCGCGCGAGGTCGTCGACACCCTGGCGTACGCCAAGGAGGCGGGTCTGACGGTCGTCAGCGTCGCCGACTCGGCCTTCGCGCCGGTCGCCAAGGTCTCCGACCTGCTGCTGCCGGCCGCCGTCGGCACCGGGCTGGCCTTCGACACGGCCTGCGCGCCGATGCTGCTGGGCCGCGTCCTGCTGGAGGCGATGTGCGACGACCTGCCGGACGCACAGGCGCGGTTGGAGGAGTTCGACGCGCGGGCGGCGGCACGAGGACTGTTCGTCGAATAGGTGCGGGTCGCTCTCAGACTCGTCTCACGTTCGCTCGCTAATCTGTGCGACCAGAAATCGTGCTGAGGCGACGAGGAGGCGGATCGTGTCACGCGGAGTTCGCGAGGGTCGTGGAGGTCAGGGGCTGGCTCGGGTGGCCGTCGTGGTACGGGCGGGAGCCGCGCCGATGTGGTGGCTCGGGGTGTTCGCGGCGGGTATCGGCGCACTGGTGCCGGGCATCACGGGCCGGCGGATCGGGGTGATGGCCGGGGCCGTCCTGTTCATCGTGGCCGCGGCCGTCGTGGCGTACCGCGGCCGCAAGCGGTATGCCGGGCTGGCGCGCTCGGCCGTCCGTGCCGGGAAGCACGACGTGCTCCAGGACCGTGCGGTGAGCGCGCGCACCTGGCGCCGGGGTCACCGCTGGTGGCTGCTGCTCGCCTTCCTCGCCGCGCTGGGCAGCGGGTTCGCCGCGCCCGCCGCGGGCGGCATGCTGCTCGCCGGATGCGGTACGGGGCTGCGGCTGAAGGCCGCCTGGCTGGGGCGGCTCGAGCGAGCCGAGGACGCGCTGTTGTGGGTGCGTGTCGACTGGCTCACGGCGAACGGTGGCCGTCCGGCCGGCAAGACGGTCAAGGCCTATCGCAGTACGGGCATCGCGGCGGGCGACGCGGCCCCGGGTGGAGCACGCCGCCGCACCGCGGCCCTGGTCTAGTCAGACCTCCAGGTCCTCTTCGATCCTCTTCAGCTGGTGGCGGGCCATCGCCAGGTTGGCCCGCTTGGCGTCCAGGACCAGGTAGAGGAAAAGCCCGTTGCCACCGCGGCCGCTGATCAGCCGGATCAGGTGGTACTGGTCGGAGAGGGTGATCAGGATGTCCTCGATCTGGGCCTTGAGCCCGAGGTGTTCCATGGTGCGCATCTTGGAGCGGACGACGTCGGTGTTGCCTGCCGCGGCGACGTTCAGGTCGAAGCCCTTGCTGCCGCCCAGCGTGCCCAGCGCCATGCCGCTGGTGTAGTCGACGAGCGCGACGCCGGTGGCGCCCTCTATGGAGGCGAGCGCTTCTTTGAGTGTGGTTTCGGTGTTGGCCATGACTGTTCCCTCGGTTCCTTTCAACTTTCGGTGGTCGTACGGGGGTTGGTGGTCGTTGTGGCCCGTGGTGTGCGCGGAGTTCTGGTCCGGGCGGCGGTCGCGGCCTTCGCAGGGGGCTTGGCGGTGGGCTTGGCGGGGGTGGCCGCGCCGGGCGGGGCAGCCGGATCGGGCCGGGCAGCCGCATCGGCAGGGGGCGCCGAGGGTGCCGTCGCGGTGTCGAGGAGCTCGCCGACACGGGCGCCCGCCCGCCGGCCCTCCAGGTGCAGACGGCCGACGTTGACACGGTCCTGGGCGAGCAGCGTCAGGACGGCACCGTGGCCCGCCGCGTACGTGGCCACATAGCCGTAGACCCCGCGCACGAGCACCTCGCGGAAGTCCCCCTGACCGGTCACGTCGGCCAGTTGCGCGGCGAGGCCGCGGGCGGTCGTGACGAGAGCGGCCACGTTCGCCGGGTCCACGCCGGGGGTGTCCTGGGCGAGGACGAGACCGTCGGCGCCGGTCGCGAGGGCGCCGGTGAGCTGGGGGACGCGGGCTCTGAGCCGGCGCAGCTCCTCCAGGATGTCGGCCTCCGCTGCCATCAGGTCGCTCCTCTCGGCGCGGGTCCGCTGCTGCTGCCGCTGCCGTTCAAAGGGCCTCCAGCGCATCCCTGAGCCTCTTCAGCAGCGTGATGTGGGGGTCGGTGACGTCGATGGGGATTCCCGCGAGCGGGTCCGGTGCTCGGGGTGCTTCGGGTGCGGCCGGTGTGCGGGGCGCCTCGGCCGTCCCGGGTGTCTCGGCGGGGGCCGGCGGGCGGGGTCTGACGACGCCGGCCGCCGCCAGGCGCCGTATGTCCACGAGCGTGTGGAACGCCGGGCGGCCCAGCTCCCGCGCGATGTCCGACGCCGTGCGTACGTCGTCCAGCTCGGCCAGGACCGCCCGCTGGCGGGAGGTGGGCGCCGGGGACGCGGCGCGGTGCGCCCGGGTCAGCGGAGCCTCGTCGGTCGTCGGGTCGGGCCAGATGCGGTGCAGCAGGTCCCGGCGGCGCAGGGTCTCCCGCTCCAGGGCGGCCACGGGCACCAGGCACCCGCAGACCGGCGCGGGCCCCGCGTCCTCGTCGGCGCCGGTGCCGTAGCGGAAGCGGCCCGGCGTGCTGCTGGGAGCGAGGGCGAAGTACGCGGCGTCGTACAGCGCGATCAGCCGGCACAGCTCCAGCGCACCCGGCGTGAGGTGCCCGTCGTCGACCAGGAGGTGGCCGGCGCGGTGCCGGTCGCCGGTCGCGGCCAGCGCCTGCCGCCAGGCGTCGGCGTCGAGCGTGCCGCGGGCGGTGAGCAGGACGTCGAGGCCGGGGGCGGACGGGCTGTCGGCGTGCACCACCCGGCCCTCGGCGAGGTGGAGCGTGCCGCGCTCGCGGACGAGGACGCCGGTGGCCCGTTCGGTGGCCAGCCGGGACAGCATCGGCGAGACGCCGCCCCAGCCCCGGTCCCGGACCGCCGCCTTGTCCCGCACCGGCAGCCGGGGCGGTGGGGTGGTCTGTACGGCGGTCATCCCAGCACCAGCCGTCCGGCCATCTCGCCGAGCCGGATGCGGGCCAGCGCGAGATTGCCCTCCGCGCGGGCCAGCCACAGGTGCAGACACACGCTGCTGTCGAAGTCCGTCCGCACGAACCGCAGCACGTGATAGCTGTCCCGGTTGCTGATGATCAGGTCCTCGACGGGCGGATCGATGCCGTCCTCGTGCCCTGTTCGGTCGTCCGCTCCGGCCGCTCCGGCCGCTCCGTCCTCGCCGGGGTCGGCTGCGAAGGCGTGCTGCTCGGCGGCGAGCCGGGCGAGCTCCGCGGCCTCCACCGCGGCCGTCTCCTGGTCGCCGCCAGGGGACTCCCCGACGACGCCCAGGGCCAGCCCGCTCGTCCAGTCGACCAGTGCGGCGCCCCTGGCACCGGGTAGTCGCATGGCTTCGAGCAGGCACTCGTCGATTCCGGGCACCGTTGTTCCCCTCCCGCCTGGGGTTCGGCTGAGTGACGCCGAAGCTACGCAACGTGTGCGTGAGGGGTGAGGGTTCTGGCATTTTCCGGTGGAACATGCGGCAAGTGGCTAAGGTGGGTCAACTGACCTCGTTTTCAGTCCAGTTGATCACCAGGCCCCCCGGAGCGCGTCAACGGCGCCCGGGTGCGTGGAGTGCGGTGAGCGCGCCCGCGTGCGCCCCTCCCGACTCGGCCACGATCTCCTCGACGGTCTGCGCCTCCCGCACGGTCGCGAAGGCGGTGCCCCCGGCCCCGTCCGGTGCGAAGCCGTAGACCCCGGGCCGGGCCAGGGAGTTGTAGGCGTAGTGGTGCGCGAAGTAGTACGCCCCCGTGTCCAGCGCCGCCGCGTAGTCGCCCTGTTCGAGGAGCGGCAGCGCGTACCCCTGGGCGAGCAGGTCGCCCGCGAAGCACGCAGGTCCGGCGACGTCCTGCAGCACCTCGGGCCCGTCCTTCGGCCGCCCCTTTCCGTCGTACGCGGCGATCCTGAGCGGCCACGCACCCGGCGCGTACACCGTCCGCGTCGCCACCTGTACGCCCGCGTGCGTCACCGCGACCGCCCGCCCGCCGGCGCTCTTGGCGTACTCGACCCGCGCCACCACCGTCCCGTGCTTGGCCAGCAGTGACCGCCCGAACTCGGTGACCAGCCCGTACCGCCCGTCGAACAGTCCGGGCACCGTCTCCCTCAGCACGCGTGCGTAGTCGGCGTACGTCGGTGTCGTCACGTCCGAGGTGAAGTTCACCGGCAGCCCGCCGCCGATGTCGATCGTGTCGATCTGCGGGCGCCCGATCCGCCGGTTGATCTCCTCCGCGAGCGCGTACGTCGCCGCCACGCCCTCCGCCATCAGCGACAACGGAACGCCCTGCGACCCGGAGTGCGCGTGCAGCCGGGACAGCCAGGGGCGCTCGGCGTACGCCCGCACCACCCACTCGCGAGCCCCCTCGTCCCGCAGTGCCACCCCGAACTTCGAGGTCGCCGTGGCAGTCGAGAGTGCTTCGATGGCCCCGGCTCCGACCTGTGGGTTCACCCGGAGGCCGAGGGGGGAGCGACTGACCGCCGACCTCATCAGAGCGTCGATGCGGTCCAGTTCCTGCGGGTTGTCGGCGTTGACGGCGATCCCCAGCGCCAGCGCCTCCCTCAGCTCGGCCGGCGTCTTGGCGGGCGAGTCCAGAACCGTCCGGTCCGGCGGCAGCCCCGCCGCCCGCGCCAGCGCCAGCTCGCCCGGGCTCGCCACCTCGACGCCGATGCCCTCCTCGCGCAGCAGCCGCAGCACCGGCACCAGCGGGGTCGCCTTCACCGCGAAGGCGTGCAGTACGGGCGTGCCCGGCGCCGTGACCGCGTCGAACGCCGCCCGCAGGGCCGCGGCCGACTCCCGGATGCCGGTGACGTCGAGCAGGCCGACGATGGGAACGTCCGGCCGGAGCAGCCCCTGCTCCACGGCCGCCCGAACCGCCTCGTCCCGGCGGACGACCCGTTCTCCGTCGGTGTCGCCGCCCAGTGCATCCGCGTTGCCGTTGTCCTGGTCCACAACTTCCCCCGTCCTGTCACTGCCCGCGCCCACGGGTCTTGAGCCCTTGAACCCTGGGTCCTTCTGTCCTGGACCCTTCTGTCCCTGTGTCCAGCGAAACACCCGTGCCCCACCCATGCCGACGCACGAACGTATTGACTAGTTCTATTCAGAGAGCCAGGATGTGAATATCGACAGTAAGAATCCGCTGGGAGCAACCCACCAGGAGCCAGGAGGCAGACCATGTCAGGACCCCGCCCCGTACGAGCGCCGCGCGGTACGGAACTGAGCGCCCTGGGATGGCAGCAGGAAGCCGCCCTGCGGATGCTGCAGAACAACCTCGACCCGGAGGTCGCCGAGCACCCCGACAAGCTCGTCGTCTACGGCGGTACGGGCAAGGCGGCCCGCGACTGGCGCTCCTTCGACGCCATGGTCCGCACGCTGCGGACCCTCAAGCAGGACGAGACGATGCTCGTCCAGTCCGGCCGCCCGGTCGGCGTCATGCAGACCCACGAGTGGGCCCCGCGCGTCCTCATCGCGAACTCGAACCTGGTGGGGGACTGGGCGAACTGGGAGGAGTTCCGGCGCCTGGAACAGCTGGGGCTGACCATGTACGGGCAGATGACCGCCGGCTCCTGGATCTACATCGGCACCCAGGGCATCCTCCAGGGCACCTACGAGACCTTCGCCGCCGTCGCCGCGAAGAAGTTCGGCGGCACCCTCGCCGGGACCATCACCCTCACCGCCGGTCTCGGCGGCATGGGCGGCGCCCAGCCGCTCGCCGTGACCATGAACGACGGCGTCGCGATCTGTATCGACTGCGACCCGCGTGCCATCGAGCGCCGCATCGAGCACCGCTACCTCGATGTGAAGGCCGACTCCCCGGAGCACGCCCTCCAGCTCGCCGTCGAAGCCCGCGACGCCCGCCGCCCCCTCTCCATCGGCCTGCTGGGCAACGCGGCCGAGCTGCTGCCGCGCATGCTCGCCGAGGGCGCCCCCGTCGACATCGTCACCGACCAGACCTCGGCGCACGACCCGCTGGCCTACCTGCCGGTGGGCGTCGACTTCGACGACATGGCGTCGGCCGCGGCCAAGGACCCGGCCGGCTTCACCACCCGCGCCCGCGAGTCGATGGCGCGTCACGTCGAGGCCATGGTCGGCTTCATGGACGCGGGCGCCGAGGTCTTCGACTACGGCAACTCGATCCGCGGCGAGGCCCAACTCGCCGGGTACTCCCGAGCCTTCGCCTTCCCCGGCTTCGTCCCCGCCTACATCCGCCCCCTGTTCTGCGAGGGCAAGGGCCCCTTCCGCTGGGCCGCGCTGTCCGGCGACCCGGCCGACATCGCCAAGACCGACAAGGCGATCCTCGACCTCTTCCCCGAGAACGAGTCCCTCGCCCGCTGGATCAAGCTGGCGGGGGAGCGGGTCCACTTCCAGGGCCTGCCCGCCCGCATCTGCTGGCTCGGCTACGGCGAGCGCGACAAGGCCGGTGAGCGGTTCAACGACATGGTCGCGAGCGGCGAGCTGGCGGCACCGCTGGCGATCGGCCGCGACCACCTCGACGCCGGGTCGGTGGCATCGCCGTACCGCGAGACGGAAGCGATGCTCGACGGCTCGGACGCGATCGCCGACTGGCCGCTGCTGAACGCGATGGTGAACGTGGCGTCCGGTGCGTCCTGGGTGTCCATCCACCACGGCGGAGGCGTCGGCATGGGCCGGTCGATCCACGCCGGGCAGGTGACCGTTGCCGACGGTACGAAGCTGGGCGGGGAGAAGATCCGCCGGGTTCTCACCAACGACCCCGGTATGGGTGTCATCCGGCACGTGGACGCGGGGTACGACATCGCCGAGTCGGCGGCCGCGGAGCGGGGCGTGCGGGTGCCGATGCGCGAGGGTGACGACGCGTGACCTTCCACAGCATGTGGACGGAGCTGCTGCCGATCGGCCGCAGCTCCGCCACCGGCGGCTACCGCCGCTTCGCCTGGACCGGTGCCGATGTCGAGTGCCGGGCCTGGTTCAAGGCACAGGCCGAGGTGCGGGGGCTGACGTACGAGCTGGACCGGAACGGGAACCAGTGGGCGTGGCTCGGGGATCCGCTCGCCGGGGACGCCGTCGTCACCGGGTCACACCTCGACTCCGTGCCCGACGGTGGGGCCTTCGACGGGCCCCTCGGGGTCGTGTCCTCCTTCGCCGCGCTGGATGAGCTGCGCGCGCGACAGGTCACGTTCACCAGGCCCCTCGCCATCGTGAACTTCGGTGACGAGGAGGGGGCCCGCTTCGGGCTCGCCTGTGTCGGGTCGCGGCTCGCCGCCGGGGAGCTCGGCGTCGAGCAGGCGCATCTGCTGACCGACGGGGACGGGGTGACCCTGCCGCGCGCCATGGAGGCCGCCGGGTACGACCCCGATGCCATCGGGCCCGACCCGGAGCGGCTCGGCCGCATCGGTGCCTTCGTCGAGCTGCACGTCGAGCAGGGGCGGGCACTCGACCTCAGTGGCGACCGGGTCGGCATCGCCAGTGCCATCTGGCCGCACGGACGGTGGCGGTTCGACTTCCGGGGCGAGGCCAACCACGCCGGGACGACCCGGCTGGTCGACCGGCGCGACCCCATGCTGTCGTACGCCGAGACCGTGCTCGCCGCCCGCCGTGAGGCTCAACTCGCCGGTGCCGTCGCCACCTTCGGCAAGATCGCCGTCGAGCCGAACGGCGTCAACGCCGTCCCCTCCCTGGTGCGCGGCTGGCTGGACTCCCGTGCCGCCGACCAGGAGACCCTCGACACCGTCGTGGGCGGGGTCGAGAAGGCCGCCCGTGAGTACGCCGCCGCACACGGCGTCGCCCTCGACGTCGTCCGTGAGTCCTTCACGCCCGTCGTCGAGTTCGACCACGCCCTGCGCGACGAACTCGCCCGCATCCTGGGCCAGGACACCGACCTGAAGGTCCCCGTCCTGGGTACCGGTGCCGGACACGACGCCGGAATCCTCTCCGGGAGCATCCCGACCGCCATGCTGTTCGTGCGCAACCCCACCGGCGTCTCGCACTCCCCGGCCGAGTACGCGGCGGAGGACGACTGCGTGGCGGGAGTTGTCGCTCTCGCCGACGTACTGGAAGGGCTGGCCTGCGCGTGACGCCGACGGAGCAGACACGTACGTACTGGCTGGAGCACGCCTGGCTCGACACCCACGTCGAGCCGGGGGTCGCCGTCGAGGTCACGGACGGTCGCGTCACCGCCGTCCGCACGGACATCGCCACCCCGCCCCCCGGCGCCGAAACCCTCCGCGGCCTGACCCTCCCGGGCCTGGCGAACGCCCACTCGCACGCCTTCCACCGCGCCCTGCGCGGCACCGTCCAGGTCGGCTCCGGCACCTTCTGGACCTGGCGCGAAGTCATGTACTCCGTGGCCGACCGGCTGACCCCGGAGACCTACCACGCGCTCGCCCGCGCGGTGTACGCGGAGATGGCGCTGGCCGGCGTGACGGCCGTCGGCGAGTTCCACTACCTGCACCACGCCCCGGGCGGCACCCCGTACGCCGACCCGAACGCCATGGGCGAGGCCCTCGTCGACGCCGCGTCCGAAGCCGGTATCCGCATCACCCTCCTCGACACCGCCTACCTCTCCGCCGGTTTCGGACAGCCGCCCAACACCCACCAGCTCCGCTTCTCCGACGGGAGCGCGGACGCCTGGGCGGAACGCTGTTCAGTTCTCAAGGACCGGGATCACGCGCGGATCGGGGCCGCCATCCACTCCGTACGTGCCGTGCCCGCACGGCAGTTGGCGACAGTGGCGCGGTGGGCCGAGGAGCGGCGGGCCCCGCTCCATGTGCACCTGTCCGAGCAGACCGCCGAGAACGACGCCTGCCGGGAGGCGCACGGCTGCACGCCGACGCGGCTCCTCGCCGAGCACGGGGTGCTGGGCCCGCGCACCACCGGCGTCCACAACACGCACCTCACCGACGAGGACATCGCCCTGCTCGGCGACTCGGGGACCGGCACCTGCATGTGCCCGACGACCGAACGCGACCTGGCCGACGGCATCGGACCCGCCGCCGCCCTGCAGAAAGCCGGCTCCCCGCTCTCCCTCGGCTCCGACAGCCACGCCGTCATCGACCTCCTCGAAGAGGCCCGCGCCATGGAGCTGAACGAGCGCCTGCGCACCCGCACCCGCGGTCACTGGACGGCAGCCGCCCTGCTGCGGGCCGCCTCAACCGACGGCCACGCCGCCCTCGGCTGGGACGAGGCGGGCACCATCGAACCCGGCGCGCTCGCCGACCTCACGACGATCGCGCTCGACTCGGTCAGAACAGCGGGGCCGCTGCCCAGGCTCGGCGCCGAGACGGCCGTATTCGCGGCGACCGCGGCGGACGTACGGCACACGATCGTGGGCGGGCGGCACGTCGTACGCGACGGGGTGCACACGCTCGTACCGGACGTGCCGGGAGCCCTGGCGGCCGCGGTCGAAGCCCTGCGCTCCTGAACCCCACCGACGCCCACGCCCACGAGGACACGATGAGCAGCACTGTCATCACCAACATCGCCACGCTGGTCACCAACGACCCCTCCTTCGGATGGGGGTCCCCCCGCTCGAGCAAATTCGAGAGTGGGGGAGGCTCTCCCCTCGGTCTGATCCAGGACGCGGCCGTCGTCATCGACGGCGACCGCATCGCGTGGACCGGTGAATCAAGCAAAGCACCCGCCACTGACCATCACGTCGACGCGGCCGGCCGCGCGGTCCTCCCGGGCTTCGTCGACTCCCACTCCCACCTGGTCTTCGCGGGCGACCGGACGGCGGAGTTCAACGCCCGCATGTCGGGGCGCTCGTACACGGCCGGAGGCATCCGTACGACGGTCGCGGCCACCCGGGCCGCGAGCGACGACGACCTCGAACGCAACCTCACCCGCTACCTCGCCGAAGCCCTCCGCCAGGGCACGACCACCTTCGAGACCAAGTCCGGCTACGGTTTGACCGTCGCCGACGAGTCCCGCGCCCTGCGCATCGCCGCCGCCCATACCGACGAGGTCACCTATCTCGGCGCCCACATCGTCTCCCCCGAGCACGCCGACGACCCCGCCGCGTACGTCGCCCTCGTCACCGGCGAGATGCTCGACGCCTGCGCCCCGTACGCCCGTTGGATCGACGTCTTCTGCGAGAAGGGCGCCTTCGACGGCGACCAGGCCCGCGCGATCCTCACGGCGGGCAGGGCGAAGGGGCTCCACCCCCGCATCCACGCCAACCAGCTGTCCTACGGCCCCGGCGTGCAGTTGGCGGTGGAGCTCGACGCGGCCAGCGCCGACCACTGCACCCACCTCACGGACGCGGACGTCGCCGCGCTGGCCGGCGGCAACACGGTGGCGACCCTGCTCCCCGGCGCCGAGTTCTCCACCCGCGCCGAGTGGCCGAACGCCCGCCGCCTCCTGGACGCCGGCGTCACGGTAGCCCTTTCCACCGACTGCAACCCGGGTTCGTCCTTCACCTCCTCCGTCCCCTTCTGCATCGCCCTCGCGGTACGCGACATGGGAATGACGCCGGACGAGGCGGTGTGGTCGGCGACTGCGGGTGGCGCGCAGGCGTTGCGCAGGGAGGACGTCGGACGCCTCACACCGGGGGCGTACGCGGACCTGACGCTCCTGGACGCGCCGAGCCACGTGCATCTGGCGTATCGGCCGGGGGTGCCGCTGGTGAGTGGCGTGTGGCGGCGCGGCGTGCGAGAGGTCTGAGCTCCGGTCGCCTTCCGCCTGCCTGCGGCCCTGCTTTCGCGGGTACCCCCGAAGTACTCGCAACTCACGACAGCAGGGCCGCAGGGACGGCAGACGACCCATGGGTGGTCGCCGAGTCGATGACCTGCGCATGATCGAGAATGCCTGGGCGCTGTCCGGATGTGTTGGCACTCCGTCCACAGTTCCTTGGCGTTGAGTCCATTTCCGCTCGGAAAGTGCCCGCAGCCGGTATTCCTTCGGCGGGAGTCCGTAGGCGGCTCGGCGTTCTCGCCGTGTGGCGCGCTCACCTGGCTCCCGCCCGCCACCGCTGCCCCGCACCCCCGCTCAACGGCTCCAACGACAGCCCTCCGCCCACCGGCGTGAGCGCCGTCGCGATCGCGATGTCCGGGCGGATCACCCCGTCCTCGTCCACCGTGAACCTGAGGTTGGCGCCGTTGCGGCCCTCCACGGACCCGCATTCCCAGATGCCCACGCCCTTGTCCACGCCACCCCTGCTGTCGAGGCAGAAGTCGGGGTCCGCGGACGACTGAAGGACACCGCGGCCGGCGTCGACGCGCCAGCGTTGGGTGAGGGAGGCGTCGCACGGGGCCGTGACGACGTCCGTGCGGTTCTCGAAGGGGCCCAAGACGTCGAGGCAGCGACCGGAGACGAGGTTCACCACTTGCGTGTACGTCCCTCCCGGCGGGCGGAACGGCGGCTGTGACCGCGACGGCGACGGTGTCGGGCTTGCCGTCCTCGTCGGGGTCGGGCTCGTCGTCGGTGAGGGCGACTTGCTCGTCGCCGACGGGGACGGTGTCGCCGAGACCGTCGCCGTCACCGTCACCGGAGGGGGACTCGACGGCGTCGCCACCGCGCCCGCCGACTCCCGCGGCGCCGAACCGCCGCCCTGCGTCAGCAGGAACACCAGCAGCGGTGCCACCGCCACGCCGAGCGCCGCAGAGGTGAGTACCAGGCGACGGGACGGCTGCCGGGCGCCGGACGGCGGCGTACGGGACTCCCCGCCTCGTGCCCGTCCCTCGCGCGCCGCGTACGCCGTCCCCGCCCACGGCAGCAGCCCCTCCGCCAACGCCGTGCGCGGCGCGTCCCGCAGGGCGGACAGTTCCTCGTGCGCCGTCGCGCAGTGGGCGCAGTGCCCCATGTGGGCGTGCAGGTCGGGACTCTCACGCGGGCTGTCCGGCCGTACGGACTCCTCGATGAGCCGGCGGAAGTCGCCGCACCGCGGATCGTCGGAGGCGGCGAGGCGGAAGTGCAGGCAGGACCGGGCCAGGGACTGGAGGGCCTGGTCCGTGCCGTACGTCACGTCCTCGCGCGTCAGACCCAGGTAACCGGCCGTGATGGTCGGACTCTCCCGCTCCACCACCCCGTACCAGATGAGCCCCTGCGCCCGGGACGGCAGCGACTGGAACGGGCCGAGGAGGGGTGGGGTCGGGCCGTCCGCCCCCGTCGTGTTCAGGACCAGGAGCAGGCTCGCGTCGAGGCCGGCCGAGCGTTCGTCCGCCGCCCAGGACGCGGCCACCCGCCCGGTCAGCAGCAGGAGCCGGTGCCGCCAGGGGACGCCGGGGTCGATGCCGCGTGCCGTCTCGCGGGCCGCGAGCGTGAAGGCCTGCGCGGCCAGCTGGCGGGCGGTGGAGTCGCCGGTGGCGCACAGACGGGCGTAGGCGAGGACCTGGGTGCGGTGGCGGGCGCGGAGTTCCTGGAGCGCCAGGTACGCGGTGCTCGTGCCGGCGCGCAGCAGTTCGGTGAGGCGTGCGTCGGGCACGCCTGTGTACGGGCCACCCCCGACCACGTCGCCGTCGTCGATCCCGTCGGCCCCAGCCATCCACCCGCCTCCTCGCCCCCGCGAAGCCGGCCGACCCGGACATCCTGACGTACCGGCCAGTCTGTGAAGGGTGACCATAGTGGTGGACGGGATCCCACGAGGAAAGGGGTTCCTCCGGGTAACAGCAAACTTTCGGCCGCGCCCTGGCTGCCGTCCCGCAACGGCCGCAACCCGGCCCACACGGGCCGGGTCGCTCAGTCACCGTCGACGGCGCGTGGCGGCGCCCGCCGTCACTCCTCGACCGTCAGACCCTTCCGCAGCCGCACCAGCGTCCGCGACAGCAGTCGGGACACGTGCATCTGCGAGATGCCGAGTTCGTCGCCGATCTCGGACTGGGTCATGCCCGCGACGAAGCGCAGCGAGAGGATCGTGCGGTCGCGGGAGGGGAGCTCGGCGATGAGCGGCTTCAGCGACTCGACGTACTCGATGCCCTCGAGCCCGTGATCCTCGTAACCGATGCGGTCCGCGAGGGCGCCCTCGGAGTCGTCCTCCTCGGGCTGGGCGTCGAGCGACGAGGCGGTGTACGCGTTCGACGCCGCCATGCCCTCGACGACCTCGTCCTTGGAGAGACCGAGGCGCTCGGCGAGCTCGCCCACGGTGGGGGCGCGGTCGAGCTTCTGGGCCAGCTCGTCGCCGGCCTTGGCCAGGTCGAGCCGGAGTTCCTGGAGCCGGCGCGGTACGCGCACGGACCACGACGTGTCGCGGAAGAACCGCTTGATCTCACCGACGATGGTTGGCATCGCGAAGGTGGGGAACTCCACACCACGGCTGAGTTCGAAGCGGTCGATCGCCTTGATCAGGCCGATGGTGCCGACCTGGATGATGTCCTCCATCGGCTCACTGCGGGAGCGAAAGCGGGAGGCGGCGAACTTGACCAGGGCGAGGTTGAGTTCGACGAGCGTGTTGCGGACGTACGAGTACTCGTGGGTGCCCTCCTCCAGCGACTCGAGGCGCGCGAAGAGGGTCTTGGACAGGGCCCGTGCGTCCACCGGCCCCACCTCGTCGTACGGGGGGATGTCCGGGAGGTCTGCGAGTGGGTCGTCCTGCCCGATGGGATCCAGATGTTCCGGGGGGGATGTCGACGTCGCCTGCTGGGTATGCGATGCGTCGAGCCGGGGTGACATGATGTCCTCCATCGTTCTCGGCATATGGCTGCCGAAGCCAGTTCGTGCACTGCGGTGTGCGGCGCCTCCAAAGCCGGCCGTGTCGAGTACGTGTCTCTACTAGCCCTACCCGGTTTCCCGAGGCGATCGCAAGTGCATTATGTGCGTTTATGTCCGTTTGCGGGTGGTTGTTCGGGTGTCGGAGAATGTGGAGAAGGCGTAGTGTTCGGGGGCGTCAGTCAGCAGCCACGACGTCGGGAGAGAAGACGGCATGGACCGCGGGACAGTCGGCAGCGCACAGTCGGGCCGGCTTCTGGTCGAGGTTCGGGAAACGGGCTCTAGTGCCGTCGTGACCCCGGCGGGTGAGTTGGATCACCACACCGCCGATTTGTTGCGCGAGCCACTCGAGGACTGCCTCGACAAGGGATTCAGTCGACTGGTGGTCGACTGCTCACGCCTGGAGTTCTGCGACTCCACCGGCCTGAACGTACTGCTGGGCGCACGACTGAAGGCAGAGGCGGCCGGGGGCGGGGTGCACCTGGCAGGGATGCTGCCCGTGGTCGCGCGGGTTTTCGAGATCACGGGGGCCGAAGCTGTGTTCACTGTCCATGACACTGTCGAAGCCGCCCTGGCCGACGAACCGGGCGAGACCGGCTGAGCCGGCGGGTCCGGCCCGACCATGGTGACCGTGCCCCCTCGCCCCCCTGTGACCGGCGCTTTTCAGGCGTCACGGCTTTCGTGCCGAATACAGGGGTGTTCTGCCGGTCCGGTCGGGCAGGAGACTCCCGTACGTGTTCGGTGACCGACTGCGCAGAAACGGACTGGGCAGGATTTTGAATCGTGAACTGGTGAATCGGTGAGGTGAAGCGCTGATGAGCACCACCCGGCCTTACCCGCCGGGCGACCGCCGCCCGGAGCCCAGCGGCGCTTCCGGGGCGCCCGAGGGGGGCCCGCCCACGACCGGGGCGCCCGACGGGGGCGCTGCCGTGTCGTCGGGGGGACGCGGACGTCAGGTCCGCAGACTGGACTTCGAGGGCGAGAGCGGTGTCGTGCCGCTCGCTCGCGACTTCACCCGCCAGGCGTTGTACGCGTGGGGCTGGCTGCCCGCCGCGACCGCCGACCAGCGGGCCGCCGCCGAGGACGTGCTGCTCGTCGTCTCCGAACTGGTCACCAACGCCTGCCTGCACGCCGAGGGGCCCGACGAGATGTGGATCACCTGCGACAACAAGGTGATCCGGATCGAGGTCTCCGACAAGGGCACGGGCCAGCCGGCCCCGCGCACCCCGCACCGCGCCGGCCGCCCCGGCGGCCACGGCATGTTCATCGTGCAGCGGCTGTGCCTGGACTGGGGGGTCGTCCGCACCCCCGGCGCCTCGGGCAAGAGGGTCTGGGCCGAGTTGGGCGCACCCGCGTAACCCGCTTTCCCGGGCCGAGCCGGGCGCACCCGCCCGACCCGCTCGGCAGATCCGGCGCGCACTTTGTCTTCCCTCTCCACGACCCCGGGCGTACCTTGACGGCCGATCTGATGTGCCGTCAGGAATGAGGGGACAGTGGGCACCGTGTCGAACCGGACGTACCAGAAACGAACCGCCGCCCTCGCTTCCGCCGCGGCCCTGGCCGGCTCGGCGGTGCTGATGGCCGCCCCCGCGGCCCATGCCGAGGTCGTCGACGTTCGCTACCAGTGCAAGACGCCGATCGGCGACAAGAGCGCCGTCTCGCCCATCGACATCGAGGCCGTCAAGAGTGGCAGCGGCTACAAGGTGACCATGTCGTGGCAGAAGGGCGTCTCCTCCAGCCCCGTCGAACTGGGCAAGGGCGCGATGAACCCGAGCGCCACCATCAAGCTCGGCGGCGCGGACAGCGGGACGCTCACGGTGACCGGCCCCGCCAACCAGGCCGCGCTCCCCGCCAACACCCCCATCAAGATCAACGACCTGTCGGGCACGTACACGCCGAAGAAGACCGGCAAGGTCACCTTGACCGCGGGCGTGCTCACCATCAAGGCGCTGGGGACGACGACGACCTGTACGCCGACGAACAGTCCCGGGCCGTCGCTGAGCCTCGACGTCACGGCCGCAGGCGGGGGCGTCCCCCAGAGCGGCTCCGACTCGGGCGCCGACTCCGGCGCCGACCTCCCGCAGACCGGCCCCGAGGACTCCGCGATCGCCCTCGGCACCCTCGGCGGCACGGTGCTGCTCGCGGGCGCGGCGGGCACGCTGTGGCTGACCCGGAGGAACCAGGCGGCCCGCCGCTGACGGACCGTGGGGGCGAGGTTGCGCGAGGTGGTGCGAGGTGGCGGGGGCCGGAGGGTGCGGTGGAGGCTTCGTGCGGCTCCTTCCTCGTCGTACGACGACCAGGGCGCCGCAGCGGCGAGGTGGCCGAACCTCCGCGTGCGGACGTCGACTTGACGGGAGCGATGACGTGAGCGGCGAGGCACGGCGGATTCCGGTGTTGGTCATGGTGCTCGCGCTGGTCCTGCTGCCCTTCGCGGGGACCGGGACGGCGGCCGACCGGCCGAGCGTGGCACTGTCCAAGTCGCAGGCGGGTACCGGGGGTTCGATCACCGTCACCGGGGACGGCTGGCGGGCGCGGGCGCTGCTGATGATCCTGATCTGCGGGCAGTCCGTGCCCTCGCGAGGTGTGGTCGGCGGCACCGACTCCTGTGCCAACGCGGACGGCAGGGCCGTGACGACCGACGACGAAGGGCGCTTCAGCCGGAAACTGCCGGTCGCCGAGCCGCCCGTGCCGTGTCCGTGCGTGGTGCACGTGGCGACGGTGGAGGGGGCGAAGGCGGAGGCCGACGCGATCCTCCAGGTCGCCGGGCACGCGGTCGAACCGCTGCCCGCCGAGCCGTCGGGCGGACGTCTGTCGGTGCTCACCGACACCCGGCTCGACGGGTCGAGCGGGCTGCTGACCTGGTTCGGGGCGCCGCCCGTGCGCACCCTCGTCCTCACCGTCGGCAATGTCGGCACCTCCGCCGTCAAGAACCCCGTCTTCCAAGTCGGCACCTCCCACGGCGTGTTCGCCCCGCAGTGGGAGGAACAGCAGTGGCGCGGCACGATCCGGCCGGGGAAGAAGGCGCGGATCGAACTGCCCGTCGAACTCACGGGAGGCGCGCACGGCGACTACACGGTGTCGCTGAAGTACGGAGGGAAGGTCCTTGCCGAACAACCCTGGGGCGTGGGGCGGCCCTGGGGCGTGACCCTGTTCTGGGTCCTGGTCTGCCTGGTCGTGCCGGCCTCGGTGTTCCGCGCCGCGATGGCCGTGGTGGACCGGGTACGGCCGCGGCGCCCGGGCGGGGTGCGCGGCGGTCGCCGTGGACCACGGCTGCCCGAACTCTCCTTGCGGCTACCGGAGTTGCCGGGGTTGCCGGGGCCGAAGTCCTCCTCGGCCCAGCCGCCCCCCTCCGCTGCGACCCTGCCGTGGTTCACCCCGGACGCCGATCCGGGGACGGCCGGCCGTCCCTCCGCACCACAAGACGACAACCCGACGGGTCCTACGGCTCCCACGGGTCCTACGACTCCCACGGCTCCTACGGCTCCCACGGGTCCTACGACTCCCACCAGGCAGGGGCCCACGTGAGCAGGCGAAGGAGGGGCACACCGGGCGGCGTGCTCGGCGTCGCCGCCGTGCCCGCCCAGGGCGCCGACGTGGGGTACGCGACCCGGTGCGTGCCGCCCGCGGCGGCCGGTCCGCCCCTGTCGACGGCACCACCGAGGGGAAGGTGAGGGCACACATCGGGCGGCGGCTCCTCGACGACCGGCGGACCGGCCGGGACCGGCGGTGCGGACAACGACGCTCTCGAGGCCCCGGGCCTGGTCGCCGGCACGGCCGTCCTGCTGGGCGGCGCGGTGTTCACGTTCCTGCCGGGGAGGCGGGCACGGCAGCGGCGGCCGGCACGGGGAGCGCCCCGGCGGGCACGGCGTCCATGAGACGCGAAAGGCCACCGCACCCAGGGTGCGGTGGCCCTCCGTCGTTCCACCAGGTCCGCAGACCTCAGCGGACGCTGCCCATGAGGTCCTTGACCTTGTTGCGGTACATCCAGACCGCGAGGCCGGCGACGACGGCGAGGGTGGCTTCGAGGGCCACGACGCCGGTCTTGTTGAGGTCGACGCCGGCGATGGAGAGGAGGCCGGTGGTGGCGTCGCCGGCGGTGACGGCGAGGAACCAGACGCCCATCATCTGAGAGGCGTACTTGGCGGGGGCCATCTTCGTGGTGACCGACAGGCCCACCGGGGAGAGCAGGAGCTCGCCGACGGTCTGGACGAAGTAGATCGCCACCAGCCACATCGCGGCCGCCTTGTGACCGCCCTCGGCGATCGACAGGGGTGCCAGGAAGAGGAAGAAGGACGCGCCGACCAGCACCAGACCCGAGGCGAACTTCACGACCGTGCTCGGCTCCTTGCCGCGCCGGTTCAGCGCGAGCCAGAACCAGGCGAAGACCGGGGCCAGCGCCATGATCAGGACCGGGTTGACCGACTGGTACCAGGAGACCGGGAACGTCCAGCCGAAGACGCTGTTCTCGGCGGAGGAGTCGGCGAAGATCGACAGGGTCGAGCCGCCCTGGTCGTAGATCATCCAGAACACGGCCGCGGCCACGAAGAACCAGATGTACGCGGACATCGAGCGCTGCTCGGTGCGGTCCAGGTCCTTGTCGCGCTTGATGCGGGTGAGGACCATCACCGGGATGATCACGCCGAGCAGGGTCAGCGGGACCAGGATCCAGTTCAGCGTGTAGTGGCCGGTGAAGCCGACGATCGCGTAGAAGACGACGGCGATGCCGGCCCAGACCGCGGCCTTGCGCAGCGTCGAGGACTTCTCCTCGGCGGACAGCGGCGTGGGGACCACGCTGGAGCGCTCCGCGAGGTGGCGGCTGCCGATCAGGAACTGGGCGAGCCCCAGCGCCATGCCGAGCGCGGCGAGCGCGAAGCCGAAGTGCCAGTTGACGTTCTCACCGATGGTGCCGATGATCAGCGGCGCCGCGAAGGCACCGAGGTTGATGCCCATGTAGAAGACCGTGAAGCCGCCGTCGCGGCGCGGGTCGTCCGGGCCGGAGTACAGGTGGCCGACCATCGTCGAGATGTTGGCCTTCAGCAGACCCGAGCCGATCGCGACCAGGCCGAGGCCGGCGTAGAAGGTCCCGGAGGACGGCAGGGCCAGCGTGAGGTGGCCGAGCATGATGACCGCGCCGGCGACGGCGACGGTCCTGCGCGGACCCCAGACGCGGTCGCCGAACCAGCCGCCCGGCATGGCGAGCAGGTACACCAGCGACACGTACACGGAGTAGATCGCCGTCGCCGTCGCCGCGTTGAGGTGCAGGCCGCCCGGAGCGACGAGGTACAGCGGGAGGAGGGCCCTCATGCCGTAGTAGGAGAAGCGCTCCCACATCTCGGTCATGAAGAGTGTGGCCAGTCCGCGGGGGTGGCCGAAGAAGGCGGTCTCGGATCCGGGGGTGCCCGGAGTCACCGAGTCCTTCGTCAGGCTGGACGCCATGGTCGTTCCTTGCTGCTCGGGACGCGCCTGGAGTGGGGTGGGGGCACACACAAAAGAGACCTTCAGCGTCAAATCCTCGCCAAAGGTCCCCGCGGTGCTACAGGCGCCCAATCACCATACGGCAGGACGATGCCGGAAATGGAAGGACTTGAGACGCGGATCACAGGTGACCGTGGAACCGTACACACCTTTTCCAAGGTCCTTACGCGGTTCGCACCCCACACACAGAGGTTCGTGCCGATACGCCCGAAGGTAAGAATCACTCACCGCCGATCACACCCCAGCTGTGGTCACGGGCGGTCTACCATCACCTCATGACCCGTGTACTGCTGGCCGAGGACGACGCGTCCATCTCGGAGCCACTGGCCCGCGCCCTGCGCCGGGAAGGCTACGAGGTCGAGGTGCGCGAGGACGGCCCCACCGCGCTCGACGCCGGCATCCAGGGCGGCATCGACCTGGTCGTGCTCGACCTCGGTCTGCCCGGTATGGACGGCCTGGAAGTGGCCCGACGGCTGCGCGCCGAGGGCCTCGCCGTGCCGATCCTCATCCTGACCGCGCGCGCCGACGAGGTCGACACCGTGGTCGGTCTCGACGCGGGCGCCGACGACTACGTCACCAAGCCCTTCCGGCTCGCCGAACTGCTCGCCCGAGTCCGGGCGCTGCTGCGGCGCGGTGCCTCGGAGCCGGCGCAGCCGCCCGCCACGCACGGCGTGCGCATCGACGTCGAGTCGCACCGGGCGTGGATGGGCGAGGAGGAGCTCCAGCTCACCGCGAAGGAGTTCGACCTGCTGCGGGTGCTGGTGCGGGACGCGGGCCGGGTCGTCACACGCGACCAGCTGATGCGGGAGGTCTGGGACACGACCTGGTGGTCGTCGACCAAGACGCTCGACATGCACATCTCCTGGCTGCGCAAGAAGCTCGGCGACGATGCGGCGAACCCCCGGTACATCGCGACGGTGCGTGGCGTGGGCTTCCGCTTCGAGAAGAGTTGAGCTCCCGCCCGCCCGGCGGGCGTCCGACAGGTAAGAGAACATGCGCCGTCGCCTGATCCAGTCCACCCTCGCCGTCGTGCTCGTGGTCATCGCCGTCTTCGGTGTGTCCCTCGTCATCGTCGAGACCCGCACCATCAGCAACAGCGCCCAGGAGCGGGTGGAGCTGGAGGCGGCGCGGCTGGCCAGCATCGTGGACAGCCGCCTGCTCGGAGCCGGGAACGTCGACGCGGAGGTCCTCAAGGACCAGGTCACCGCGGACCGGTACGCCGTGATCCGGATTCCGGGAGAGCCGGTCATCGAGGTCGGCACCAAGCCCACCGGTGACGTGATCCGGGCCACGGCCACGGGCGAGGAGGGCGAGACCGTCCTCGTCCAGGAACCGCGCTCCTCGGTGACCCGTGAGGTCGGCCGCACGCTGCTGATCATCGGTTTGGTGGCGCTGCTCGCGGTGATCGCCGCGGTGCTGCTCGCGATCCGTCAGGCCAACAAGCTCTCCTCCCCGCTCACCGACCTCGCGGAGACCGCCGAACGCCTCGGCTCGGGCGACCCGCGGCCCCGGCACAAGCGGTACGGCGTCCCCGAGCTGGACCGGGTCGCCGACGTCCTGGACTCCTCGGCCGAGCGCATCGCCCGCATGCTGACCGCGGAACGCCGGCTCGCCGCCGACGCCTCCCACCAGCTGCGTACGCCGCTGACCGCGCTGTCCATGCGCCTGGAGGAGATCACCCTCACCGACGACCCGGACACGGTGAAGGAGGAGGCCAACGTGGCGCTCACCCAGGTGGAACGCCTCACGGACGTGGTCGAGCGGCTGCTGACGAACTCCCGCGACCCGCGCACCGGCTCCGCCGTCACCTTCGACCTCGACGAGGTCATCCAGCAGCAGCTCGCCGAGTGGCGGCCCGCCTACCGCGGCGTGGGCCGGGCGATCGTCAGCTCCGGCAAGCGGCACCTGACGGCGGTCGGCACGCCGGGGGCGGTCGCGCAGGTGCTGGCCGCGCTGATCGAGAACTCCCTCATGCACGGCGGCGGCACGGTCGCGCTGCGTACCCGCGTCACCGGAAACCAGGCCGTCATCGAGGTCACCGACGAGGGGCCCGGTGTCCCCGCCGATCTCGGTGCCCGCATCTTCGAGCGGGCCATCAGCGGCCGCAACTCCACGGGCATCGGCCTCGCGGTCGCCCGGGACCTCGCGGAGGCCGACGGAGGCCGTCTGGAGATGCTCCAGACCCAGCCGCCGGTGTTCGGACTGTTCCTGTCGCGTACGCCGTTGAAGAAGGCGTCGACGCCGGACGAGGAGCCGACGGTCCGCTAGGACACGTCCCCGACTCGACTCGTCCACCTCTCGGGCACGTCCATGGCGCGGCTACGGCACGCGCTGTTCGGAGCGCGGCTTCTTCGCCTCCGTGGCCAGAATCGACTCCGCGTCGGCCACCGCTTCCTTGACCGGAAGCGCGCGGAACACCCAGCTGCGGTACGACCAGAACCGGAAGAGCGTGGCGATGCCGATGCCGACGAACTTGAAGATGTTGCTCTGCAGCGGGCTGTCCCAGCCGAAGCCGTAGGTCGCCGCGTAGAGCACGCCGTTCTCGATGACCAGCCCGACCATGCTGAACAGCAGGAACAGGGTGAGTTCCCTCGTGCGCCCGGACTTGTCGCGGTCACGGTAGGTGAAGTACCGGAACCCGACGTAGTTGAACGCGATCGCCACGACCGTGGCGATCACACTGGCCCGCACGACCTGGAGGTCGGTCGTGTGCCGCGTCAGGTTGAAGACGAGGAGGTTGACCAGGACACCGGCCCCGCCCACCGCACCGAACTTGGCGGCCTCGCGCACAAGCCGGTCGACGCGCTGCCGCGCCGCGGAGCGAGGTGCGGCCGTTCGAGACCCTGAGGAACCACGTTCCATGGCTGTCCAGGCCCCCGTCCGTTGGTTTCGTCAACCCAGCCATGCTATCCACCCCCCTTGGTGATCGCCTGTGGATGAGCCCATAGCCGGGCAAAGGACCTGGTGGCGGGACGTGAAATCGGCCACCATCGGGTGGCCGATACCCTAGGTACGTGACGTTCCCGGTAGTCGGCATGGTCGGCGGGGGTCAGCTCGCTCGTATGACGCACGAAGCAGGCATCCCGCTCGGCATCAGGTTCAAGCTCCTCAGTGACACCCCTCAGGATTCCGCGGCGCAGGTGGTGAGCGATGTCGTCATCGGCGACTACCGCGACCTCGACACGCTGCGTGACTTCGCGCGGGGCTGTGACGTGATCACCTTCGATCACGAACACGTCCCCATCGAGCACCTCAGGGCCCTGGAGGCGGACGGCATCCCCGTCCGCCCGGGTCCCGACGCGCTCGTGCACGCCCAGGACAAGGGCGTGATGCGGGCGAAGCTCGACGCCATCGGGGTGCCGTGCCCACGGCACCGGATCGTGAGCGACCCGCAGGACGTGGTGGCCTTCGCTCAGGAGGGCGCCGGCTTCCCGGTCGTCCTGAAGACCGTCCGCGGCGGCTACGACGGCAAGGGCGTGTGGGTCGTCGACAACGTGACGGAGGCCGAGGACCCCTTCCGTGCGGGCGTTCCCGTCCTCGCCGAGGAGAAGGTCGACTTCGTCCGGGAGCTCGCCGCGAACGTCGTGCGGTCGCCGCACGGCCAGGCCGTCGCCTACCCGGTCGTCGAGTCCCGGCAGGTGAACGGCGTCTGCGACACCGTCATCGCGCCCGCCCCCGACCTCGACCGGGCACTGGGCCTGAAGGCCGAGGAGATGGCGCTGCGGATCGCCAAGGAACTGGACGTCGTCGGCCACCTCGCCGTCGAGCTCTTCGAGACCCGCAATGACGACGGGTCTTCCGGTGTCCTCGTCAACGAGCTCGCGATGCGCCCGCACAACTCCGGCCACTGGTCGATGGACGGCGCGATCACCTCCCAGTTCGCCAACCACGTCCGGGCCGTGCTCGACCTCCCCCTCGGCGACCCGCGCCCGCGCGCCGGGTGGACGGTCATGGTCAACGTCCTCGGCGGCGACTACCCGGACATGTACTCCGCGTACCTGCACTGCATGGCCCGCGACCCCCAGCTCAAGATCCACATGTACGGCAAGGACGTGAAGCCCGGCCGCAAGGTCGGCCACGTCAACACCTACGGCGACGACCTCGACGACGTGCTGGAGCGCGCCCGTCACGCTGCCGGCTACCTGAGAGGCACGATCACCGAATGAGCCCCGTTGTTGGCATCGTGATGGGTTCCGACTCCGACTGGCCCGTCATGGAGGCCGCCGCCCAGGCCCTCGACGAGTTCGAGATCGCGTACGAGGTCGACGTCGTCTCCGCGCACCGCATGCCGCGCGAGATGGTCGCGTACGGCGAGCAGGCCGCCGAGCGCGGGCTGAAGGTGATCATCGCGGGGGCCGGGGGCGCCGCCCACCTCCCGGGCATGCTCGCCTCGGTCACTCCGCTGCCGGTGATCGGCGTGCCCGTGCCGCTGAAGTACCTCGACGGCATGGACTCGCTGCTGTCGATCGTGCAGATGCCGGCCGGTGTGCCCGTCGCGACCGTCTCCGTCGCCGGTGCCCGCAACGCCGGACTGCTCGCCGCCCGCATCCTCGCCACGCACGACGAGGAACTCCTCGTCCGGATGCGGGAGTTCCAGCAGGAGCTGAACGAACAGGCCACCGAGAAGGGCAAGCGCCTGCGCGCCAAGGTCGACGGAGCGGGCAACGGCTTCGGCTTCGGGAAGTGACCCGCATGCCGTCGCCGTCGCTGCGTGAGGCCCGCGCGCTGCTCGCCGAGTTCCCCGTGGCCGACGGGCACAACGACCTGCCCTGGGCGCTGCGCGAGCAGGTCCGCTACGACCTCGACGCCCGCGACATCGCCACCCGCCAGAACGCCCACCTGCACACCGACATCCCCCGCCTGCGCGAGGGCGGGGTCGGCGCGCAGTACTGGTCGGTGTACGTCCGCTCGGACCTGCCCGACGCGGTCCCGGCGACGCTGGAACAGATCGACTGCGTACGGCAGTTGCTGGCGCGCTACCCGCGGGACCTGAGGCCCGCTCTGACGGCCGCGGACATGGAGGCGGCGCGCGCGGAAGGCCGCATCGCCTCGCTGATGGGTGCGGAGGGCGGCCACTCCATCGCCAACTCCCTCGCCACGCTGCGGGGGTTGTACGCCCTCGGCGTCCGCTACATGACCCTCACCCACAACGACAACGTGGCGTGGGCGGACTCCGCGACCGACGAGCCGGGCGTCGGCGGGCTGTCGGCCTTCGGCCGTGAGGTCGTGCGGGAGATGAACCGGGAGGGCATGCTGGTCGACCTCTCGCACGTGGCGGCCACGACGATGAGGGACGCGCTGGACGCCACGTCCGCGCCGGTGATCTTCTCCCACTCCTCCTCACGGGCCGTCTGCGACCACCCGCGCAACATCCCGGACGACGTTCTGGAGCGGCTGCCCGCCAACGGCGGCGTGGCGATGGTGACGTTCGTACCGAAGTTCGTGCTCCAGGCGGCCGTCGACTGGACCGCCGCGGCCGACGAGAACATGCGCGCGCACGGCTTCCACCACCTCGCCACCACCCCCGAGGCGATGACGGTGCACCGCGCCTTCGAGGAACGGAACCCGCGCCCCGTCGCGACCGTCTCGACGGTGGCCGACCACCTGGACCACATGCGTGAGGTCGCGGGCGTCGACCACCTCGGCATCGGCGGCGACTACGACGGCACCGCCTTCACCCCGGACGGCCTCAGCGACGTCTCCGGCTACCCGAACCTCGTCGCCGAGCTGCTCGACCGTGGCTGGTCGAAGCCCGACCTGGCCAAGCTGACCTGGCAGAACGCGGTACGGGTGCTGGGCGCGGCTCAGGACGTGGCGCGTGACCTCCAGGCCACGCGCGGGCCGTCCAACGCGACGATCGACTCGCTCGACGGCTGACCGCGCCCGTCGCGTTCAGGTGCCTGCGAACCCAAGTCCCCCGAGGCCCGGAGGCAGTCGTGCGGATCGGTGAACTGGCCCGGCGTACCGGGGTGAGCGAGCGGTCGTTGCGGTACTACGAGCAGCAGGGGCTGCTGGCCGCCGGGCGTACGGCCGGCGGCCACCGCGACTTCGCCGAGGCGGCCGTCGACCGGGTCGTCCACATCCAGGAGCTGTTCGCGGCCGGACTGCACAGCTCGAAGATCGCGCAGCTGCTGCCCTGCATGCGGGACGCGGACGGCGGCCCCTCCGTCGTCGCCACACCGAAACTCGTCGCCGACCTCACCGAGGAACGTGACCGCATCGACCGGATGATCGCCGACCTGGTCCGGTCCCGGGAGACGCTCGACGAGGTGATCGACGCGGCGCGGGAAGACTCAGCCGGGCGTCAGCCGCGCGGCATGGTGTAGCCGACGCCGCGCACCGTCCTTATCAGCGACTGATCGTCGTCGTTCAGCTTGCGGCGCAGGTAGTAGACGTACGTCTCGACGGTCCCGGAGCGGAACGGCACCCCCCAGACCCGGTCCAGGATCTGCTTCTTCGTCAGTACCTGGCCGGCGTTGTCCAGCAGGTAGCCGAGCAGCTCGAACTCGCGGGCCGAGAGCTCGATGCGGGCCTCGCCCCGCCAGACCTCGCGGCGCCACGCGTCGACCGCCAGGTCCCCGTGCCGCAGCAGTCGGCTCTCGTCGGCGCGGTCGCGGGCCAGGAGTTCCTGCACGCTCGCGATCACCTCGGGGAGCTCGAACGGCTTGGTGACATGGCCGTCCGCGGGCGTCATCAGGCGCCGCACCTCCGCCCCGGCCGCGCTGTCGTCGCGGGCGGAGAGGAACAGCAGCGGCGCGTGGACGCCGACGGCGCGCAGCGCGTCGTACGTCTCGACGGCGTCGCCGTCCGGCAGAGCCATGTCGAGGACGACCAGATCGGGCCGTACCGAGCGGCCGACGGGTGTCGCGAAGCGGCCACGGCCGGCCGCGTACATCTCGAAGCCGAGTTCGCCGAGCGCTGCTGTCAGGGGCCGGGTGCCGGGGTCGGCGTCCACGACGAGGACACGGACCGGTCTATGAACGTTCACACCCTGAAGGACGAAGATCCATGGCCAAAGGTGCCCGTGCCCATACCCCGAACGCCCCGCCCACCAGGAAGGCCCTCCGCCTCCGTGTGACGGTGACCGTACGGCGATCACGACGATCACGACGTACTTCACGACGTGTCTCACGACGTACGGAGCCCGCCATGGCAGACCTCCAGGACGAACTGCACACCACCACAGAGGCCGGCGAGTTCGACGACCTGCCGGAGCCCCTCCCGGCGGAGCCGTACGTTCCCGTCGCCGCCCCCGGCACCACCCGGCTGGAGCAGGCGCGCGCGATCCTCGAGGCGTACCCCGTCGCCGACGGCTACAGCGGGCTGCCCTGGGCGCTCCGCCACCTGCCCTGGTACGACCTGGAGCTCGGTGAGAGCGCCGTCGACACGGACGTGCCGCGGCTGCGCGAGGGCCACGTCGGCGCGCTGCTGTGGTCGCTGCACCTGCCCGAGGGCCTCGACGGCGACCGGGCCGTGGGCGCCACCCTGGACCAGTTGGACCTGGTCAACACGGTCGTGCGCGACCACCCCGAGGGCCTGCGCCTCGCCTGCACCGCCGGCCAGATGACCGACGTGCGCAACTGCGGCCGCGTCTCCGTCCTGCTGGGCCCCGCCGGAGCCGCCGCGCTCGGCGACTCGCTGGGCATCCTGCGCTCCCTGCGCGCCCTCGGCCTGCGCGTTCTCACCCTGACCGGGGTGTCCTGGGCGAGCGAGGCCGGACTCACCCGGTTCGGCGAGGAGGTGCTGCGCGAGATGAACCGGCTCGGCGTCCTCGCCGACCTCTCCGGCACCTCCGCGGACACCGTCCGCCGCGTGCTGGCCGTGTCCAAGGCGCCGGTGGTCTGGACCCGTTCCGCCGCCCGCGCCCTGCGTCCGCACCCGGCGAACCTCCCCGACGACCTGCTCGCCGAGCTGGGCGAGGCCAAGGGCCTGTGCATGGTGCCGCTGACCGCCGAGCAGACCGGCCCGACCGTCCGGGACGTCGCCGACCACCTCGACCACGTCCGCGAGGTCGCGGGCGCGGAGTGCGTGGGCCTGTCCGGCACGTTCGACGTCGGCATCGCCCACCCGCAGGAGCTCGGCGACGCCTCGTGCTACCCGCACCTCATCGCCGAACTCCTGCGCCGCGGCTGGCCCGAGGCCGATATCGCCCTGCTGACCTGGGGAAACTTCCAACGCGTGCTGCGCGGCGCGGACTTCACCGCCCGTGCGGCCCAGGCGCGCCGACAGCCGTCCACCGCGAAGATCGCCGACCTGGACGGATAGACGGACGGGTGGACTGGGTGGACGCGGGTGGACGGGTGGATCACGGGACCCGGGACCTACAGCGGGTCGATCCGGCAGAGGCAGAAGGGATGGCCCGCCGGATCGGCGTACACCCGGAAGTCCTTCTTCTCGAAGTCCTCGCGGTCCAGGATCCGCGCCCCCAGCGCCAGCACCTTCTCCTCGGCCGCGTCGATCTCCTCCCAGGTGGTCCCGCCGTCGAAGTCGACGTGGAACTGCTGCGAGTTGCGGTCAGCGCGCGGCCACTCCGGCGGGACGAAGCCGGGCGCCCGCTGGAAGGCGAGCCGCGGCCCGTCCGGAATCCGCAGGACGACCCAGTCGTCGTCCTCGGCCTCCGGCGTACCGCCGCCCACCTGGGCGTAGAAGGCGGCCAGCGCGTGCGGGTCGGGGCAGTCGACGACCACAGAACGGAAACGTGCCACGGGTGCCATGGGATCCTCCCGGCTCGACAGGCGATCAGGGGCGGTCAACGGGTCCATCAGCCGGCGCAGAGGCAGAACGGGTGCCCCGCGGGGTCCGCGTAAACCCGGAAGCTCCGCGAGCGGTCCTCTGCGTCCAGCGGCTTCGCACCCAGCGCCAGCACCTCCTTCTCGGCCGCGTCCAGGTCCGGCACGTCCAGATCGAGGTGGAACTGCTGCGAGTGGTCGGGTGCGGGCCACCGCGGCGCTACGTACCCGGGGGCGGCCTGGAAGGCCAGCGCCTGCCCGTCGGGCAGCTTCAGGTCCACCCACTCTCCCTGGTCCTCCACGGTGCCACCGAGCACGTCGGCGTAGAAGCCGGCGAGGGCGTGGGGGTCGGGACAGTCCAGGACGACGACACCCAGCTTGGCGAGAGCCATGACTTCCTCCTTGAAGTCGGAGTTACCTGCCTAGGGGTTACCTGTAGAGCAGAGTAACCAGTAACGGTTACTGCATGCATCCCCATTGGCGGTAACGTCGCGAGCATGAGTGAGAGATCGCCCGCACCGGGAGGCCTGGCCCTGGTCCAGTCCCTGGTGAACACGCTGGACATCGAGTCGGACGTCGACTCGCTGGACGGGGCGAGATTCGGGCTGACCAAGGACGAACTCCCGGCCGCCCGCGAACTGCGCGAGTCCCTGCGCGCGGCCCTGCTCGCCCACGCGGGCCACCCGCCGCACCGCCCGGTGACCCCGCTGGGCGAGCTGCTCGCGCGGGCGCCCCTGGTGGTGACGGTCGACGAGGGCGACGGCTCCGCCGCCCTCGCCCCGGCCGACCAGGGCCCGCTGCTCTCACGGGTCGCGGCAGCCGTCGCCCAGGCCCTCGTCGAGGGCACCTGGACCCGGCTGAAGGCCTGCGAGGCCGTCGACTGCCACTGGGCGTACTACGACCGCAGCCCGGCCGGCCGGGGCCGCTGGTGCTCGATGCAGGTGTGCGGGGCCCGCGCGAAGATGCGCCGCTACCGGGCGAAGGACTGACCTACGCCCCCGCCTCCTCCCCACCCCGGGGCGCCGCCGCCCGGGACCCGACCACCAGCAGACACAGCACGGCGACACCGGCGACGATGCCCGCCAGCACGAGCAGGGGGTCGAGCGGGCGGACCGAGGAGGCGGCGGTCTGGGGCTGGGCCATCTGCCCCGGCTGCGGCGACTGGGGTGCCTGCGGTACGGCCGCCCCCGGGGCGGTGGACGCAGGCGATGACGCCGGCATGCTCATCGTCGGCGCCTTGCTGCTCGCCGCCGTGCGGCCGGGCGAGGACGCCTGATGCTCCGCGTGACCTGTCGAGGAACCCGAGGAACCCGAGGTACCGGAACCGCCCGAGGAGCCGGAGGAGCCGGAGGAGCCGGAGGAGCCCGAGTGGTCGTGCGTGGGGGCGGCCGTCGTCGCCGGTGCCGCCGCCTTGACCGTGATCTGGGCCGTCATGTCCGGGTGGACCGTGCAGTAGTAGCCGTAGGACCCGGCCGTGCCGAACGTGAAGCTCCAGCTCTCCCCCTTGTCGAGCATGGGGGAGTGGATCGAGACCGGACCCGAGGTGGTCTTCACGTCGTGCGGTGCCGTGTCCTGGTTGGTCCAGGTCACCGTGGAACCGACGGGGACGCTCAGGCTCGCGGGCGAGAAGGCGTACCCCTTCATGGCCACGCTGTACGAGGCCGCCGACGCCTGACCGGACGGGAGCAACGGCAGGGCGAGGAGGGCGAGGACGGCGGACGCGGCCGCACTGCGGGCCGTACGCCGGGTCATGCGCCGGGCCGCCCTCACGCGAACTCCGCCGCGACGAGCAGCCGCAGCCGGGTGGCCGGCAGCCGCCAGGGCAGCCGGAACCCGGTGGCCCGGCGCAGCAGCCGGTACGGCAGCCGGGCGGTACCCACGGCGAGCAGCCGGTCGTCGGCCCGCTCGACCACGCGCAGCCGCAGCAGGACGGGGAAGGCGACGCCGTCGAGGTCGAGGTCGCCGGTGAGCTGGAGACGGCCGTCGGACTCGTCGACTCGTTCCGAGGTGAACTCGGCCTCGAGGTGCGGGCCGTCGAACCCGAGGCGGAAGAGGGGGGTGTCGGCCTCGGCGAGGACGGTCTGCGGGTCGATGTCGGACCGGGGGTCGGACACGGTGAGGGACGCCCCGGTGAGCGCGACGCGACGGCGTCGGGTCGGCAACGGGCCGTACCAGGCGGTGAGTTCGACGAGCGAGCGGCCGGGGGCGACCGTGTACCGGCCGGGCAGGGGCAGCAGCCGGCCGGTGCCGGCGCGCGACTGTGGCGGGGGAGGGACGGTGGGCAGGGTGACGGTCGTCATCCCGGACTCCTTGGAAAGCGGTTCCCGAAGCGTGGTGAAGGCGTGGAGAATGGGAAGGGCGCCGCTCCGGCCGGCTGAGCCCCGGCCGGAGCGGCGTCCCCGTGTCAGATCGTCAGCAGCTGGTGGTGAGGAAGTCCGTGGTGGGCGTGAGCATCTGCCCGGCCCAGACGGTGTGCATCTTCACGTAGCTGTCGACGTCGAGCAGGTCGGTGACCTGCTGTCCGAGCGACTCCTCCAGGTGCGCCTTGTTGACGTGGTTCAGCAGCACGCTCAGCGTGTCGTCGAGCACCGAGCCGCCGCCTTCGAGGGCCGGCTTGAGGATGCTCTCCACCCACACCGTGTGCATCTTGAGGTACGAGTCGAGCGCGAGGGCGTCCTGCACCTGCTCTCCCGGCGACCGCTCCAGGTGCGCCACGTAGAGGTGCTGGAGGATCGGCAGCAGCACGTTCTGGACGCTGGCGCACTGCTCGTCGTCACCGGAACCGCCGCCGGAGCCGCCCCCGGTGCCGCCCGTGGGAGTGGGTGTGGCGGTCGGCGGCGTGGTGGGAGTGGGAGTGGGGCCGGTCGTGGGCGGGGCCGTCGGCGTCGGCGTGGGCGTGGGAGCCGGCGTCGAACCACCGCCGTCGGCCGCGACGACCTTCACGGACGCCACCATGTCCGGGTGCACCGCGCAGTAGTACTCGTAGGTCCCCGCCTTGGTGAAGGTGTAGGACCACGAGTCACCCTGGTTGAGCGTGCCCGAGTCGAACTTCTCCGGGGCCTTGGTGGTGGTGACCGTGTGCGGCACGCTGTCGTGGTTGGTCCACTGGACCGTCTGGCCGACCTCGACGACGAGTTGCTTCCCGTCGCCGAACTTGTTGCCCATGATGTCGACCTGGTAGTCGGCCTTGGCGGCCGCCGCGGGCTGCGCCTCGGCGGCGGCGGGCGCCTGAGCCGCGCCCGCAACCTCCGAGGTGTTCGTCGAGCCGGAGGCCGCGTTCAGCAGCCCGAGACTGAGCACGGCGGCCAGCGCCGCGCCGAGTCCGGCGACCAGCAGGCCCCGGTTCCCGGTCGGCGGCCTGCGCCGCCGTTCACCGGTGTTGTTGCTCTCTTTCACTACAACTCCTTCGTGCATTGGGGAAGTTCAGCGGCCGGGGTCGGCCGTGACCAGCAGACTCGTCACGACGAGCACGACGAGGACGAGCCCCGTCTCGACCGCGACCGAGTAACCGAAGGGCCGCACGGTCGCGGCGTCACCGCGCAACAGCACGGCGAGATCGAGGCGCGTACGCACCCACTGACGGCTGGCGTACGCGGCGAGGAGGACGGCCCCGAGGACGGCCGTCTTCATGAGCAGGAGATGTCCGTACGAGCTGTGCAGCAGGGCGTCGAACGACCCCACCACCTGCCAGGTGAGCACCAGTCCCGCGGCGACGATGCCCGTGACGCTCACGGCCGCGAGCCGCGAGTAGCCCGGCACCACCGCGGCCAGCTCCCCGGCCCGCCGGCGCGGCAGCACGGCCAGGGTGAGCATGGTGAGCCCGCCGATCCACAGCGAGGCGCCGAGCAGATGGACGAAGTCGGCGACGGCGCCCCAAGTGGGCTCGCTGCCGTCCGAGTTGTGTCCCGTCATACCGGTCGTCCGCAGCAGCCCGAACGTCACCGCGAGGGCGCCCACCCGCCAGCCGGGGGAGCGGGAGGTGGCCGGACCGCCCTGCATCAGCGCGCCCAGCACCACGGCCGCCAGCACCCACAGCAGACCGCGAGCGGCGAGCACCACGCCGGGCTCGGTGGCCAGCACGTCGGCGTACGTCGCCGGGCGCAGCGCGTCCCGCAGGCCGCCCAGCGCGGTGTACGCGCCCTGCAGCCCGACGGCGGCGACCGTCGCCAGCATGCCGCCCGTCCAGGCGAGTGTGAGCAGCGCCCGGGCCCGCGGCTCGTGCGCGCCGCGCGGCCACAACAGAGTGACGAAGCCCAGCCCGCCGACGAACAGCGCCAGTGACAGGTAGCCGGCCCAGCGGACGGCGACGATGCCCCTGCGCACCGAGGGGGACGGTGCGGGAACGGGGGACGCGGCCTCGTCGCCGCCGGTCGCGGCAGCCACCATGGGTGCGCCGACGCCGAAGGCGATCCGGCCGGAGGACGCGTGCCCGTCCTCCTCGTCGACCACCGACCAGACGACCGCGAGTCGGCCTCCCACCGGGGCGGCGAGGGCGACCCGCACGCTGTCGGCGCCCGCGCCCGGGGTGCGGGACACCGGGAGCCGGTCGCCGTCCATCGTCAGCACGCGCACGTCGGCGAGGTCGACGGGTTCGTCGAAGGTGAGGGTGAGGTGGTCGGGGGCCTTGGTGAGGTCCACGCCGTCCTTGGGGGAGGAGGCGACCAGGTCGGTGTGGGCGGACGCCGCCTGGGGCGCGCCGACCAGGGCGTACAGGAGCGGGGTGAGGACGAGCAGGAGCAGGGTGCGGCGGAGGTTGCGGGTCACGGGGTCGCCTCCGGCAGCGGGGAGGCGCCGACGCCGAGGAGCCCGGTCACGGAGACGGGGGCGAGCCCGACACAGGGGGAGGGCTGCGGCTCGGGCGATTCCTCGGTGCCGGTGACGGTGCCGGTGATGGTGCCGGTGTCACTGCCGTTCAGGACGCCGAACAGGGGCTCGGTGAGTCCGTCGAGCAGCGGCCGTACGAGGGTGACCTCGCCGTCCTGGCAGGTGTCGGCGTCGGGGCCGGTGGGCGACGGGGTGGGGGTGGGTGTGGGGGAGGCGCTCCCGGGGGGCGGCGAGGTCTCGTGACCGGAGTGGCCCGAATCGCCCGTGCCGCCGGTGTAGCCGCCCTGGCCGCCGGTGCCGTAACCGGTGCCCGTGCCGACGCCGCCGACGCCGCCGTACGACGGCAGCTCACCGGTACCGAATCCGCCGCCCGCGCCGGCGCCGGCGCCGGCGTCCTGGGCCCCGGAGCCGCCCGGAGCGACAGGGTTCGCCGGGGCCGTGGCCGCGGGGGGCGAGGTGGGGGGAACGGCGGCCTCGGCGGTGCCGGAGGGGGCGCCGATGCCCGAGGCGTACCCCAGCACGATCACCACGGCGCCGACGAGCGCGCCCGCCACCACTTCGTCGCGGTGGTCGCGTGGCCACTCCGCCCTGCGGAACAAGGGCATGAATCACTCCTGGCATGGTCTGGTCAAGCCAATGGAAGGTGTGGCGAATGACGACCAGTGGAGTGGAACCTGGATTCCGCTTGACTACGCATTTGTTAAGTGGCCGTTGCTTACCTCTCTTTCACAGGGGCACCCTCTGTGAGAACGGTCAATTGCGCACGCTGCTCGAAAGGGAATCGAACTCGTGTTGAGGATTCCGGGGATGGCGGGCATATGCCGCCCTCGGAAACCGTGCATGCCGTGCGGGACATGGGTCGGGCGCGACTCGGCATGGGGGCCGTAGGCGGGGATTCCCGCGACGGTCCTCCAGAAAATCACCTTATGTACGACCGCACCTTCACCGAACCTGCGGGAATTCCCGAATTTCCATCGAACCCGTCAGGAATTCAAGGAACCGGCCTTCCGGTCCTGAATTCCTTTCAGGCCGTCGGCCGGCCCATCGCCCGGTACCGCCACCCGGCCCGCCGCCACACCTCGGGGTCGAGGGCGTTGCGCCCGTCCAGGATCACCCGGTCCGTGGCGACCTCGCCGAGCGCCGCCGGGTCCAGCTCGCGGAACTCGCGCCACTCGGTGAGGTGGAGGACGACATCGGCGCCCCGCACGGCGTCGACGGCAGAGTCGGCGTATCCGAGGGTCGGGAAGAGGCGGCGGGCGTTGCCCATGCCCTTCGGGTCGTACACCGTGACCTGGCCGCCCTGCAGGTGGATCTGCCCGGCGACGTTCAGCGCGGGCGAGTCGCGGACGTCGTCCGAGTCGGGCTTGAAGGTGGCGCCGAGCACGGCGACCCGCTTGCCCAGGAAGGAGCCGCCGCCCAGCACCTGCCGGGTCAGCTCCACCATCTGCCCGCGCTGGCGCATGTTGATCGAGTCGATCTCGCGCAGGAAGGTCAGCGCCTGGTCGGCGCCCAGCTCGCCCGCCCGGGCCATGAAGGCGCGGATGTCCTTCGGCAGACACCCGCCGCCGAAGCCGATCCCCGCCCGCAGGAACTTCTTCCCGATCCGGTCGTCGTACCCGATCGCCTCCGCCAGCTTGGCGACATCGCCGTCGGCCGCCTCGCACACCTCCGCCATCGCGTTGATGAAGGAGATCTTGGTGGCCAGGAAGGAGTTCGCGGACGTCTTCACCAGCTCGGCGGTCGGGAAGTCGGTGACCACGAAGGGCGTGCCGTCGGAGATCGGCGTCGCGTACACCTCGCGCATCAGCTTCTCCGCCCGCTCGCTGCGCACGCCCGCCACGATCCGGTCCGGGCGCAGCGTGTCCTGCACGGCGAAGCCCTCCCGCAGGAACTCCGGGTTCCAGGCCAGCTCGGCGTCCTCGCCGGCCGGGGAGTTCTCGGCGAGGTAGCGGGCCAGCCGGTCGGCCGAGCCGACGGGGACGGTCGACTTGCCGACGACGAGCGCGGGGCCCGTGAGATAGGGCGCGAGCGAGGCGAAGGCGGAGTCGACGTACGACATGTCGCAGGCGTACTCGCCGTGCCGCTGCGGCGTGTTCACGCAGACGAAGTGGATGTCGCCGAACGCCGCCACCTCGGCGAAGTCCATGGTGAACCGCAGCCGCCCGCTCGACCCCTCGATCCCGGCGACGTGCTTGCGCAGCAGGTCCTCCAGCCCCGGCTCGTACATCGGGACCTCGCCGCGCTGGAGCATCTCGATCTTCTCCGGCACGACGTCCAGCCCCAGCACCTCGAACCCCAGCTCGGCCATGGCGGCGGCGTGCGTGGCGCCGAGATAGCCGGTGCCGATCACGGTGATCTTGAGGCTCATGTGGTGCTCCAGGGGGGACGGCCGTGGGGTGCGTCAGGTGCGCGGGAAGAGCATAGTCGTGGCATGACACGGCCCCTCGGCGGGCAACTTTCCCGCTGTCGCCAAGCTCACGTATCACTTGGGTGGGCAGGCACTTAAAATTTGAGTTACTTAACGGTAATTAGCGTCAGCACCGCAGCGTTTTTTGGAGCGTGAGTCACCTTGGCCGGATCGGCTGACTTCGACCTGTACCGCCCGTCCGAGGAGCACGACATGCTCCGCGACGCGATCCGTTCGCTGGCCGAGGCGAAGATCGCGCCGTACGCCGCCGTGGTCGACGAGGAGTCCCGCTTCCCGCAGGAGGCGCTGGAGGCCCTGGTGGCCGGCGACCTGCACGCGATCCACGTGCCCGAGGAATACGGCGGCGCGGGCGCGGACGCGCTGGCCACGGTGATCGTGATCGAGGAGGTGGCGCGGGTGTGCGCCTCCTCCTCCCTGATCCCGGCCGTGAACAAGCTCGGTTCCCTCCCCGTGATCCTCTCCGGCTCCGAGGACCTGAAGAAGAAGTACATGACCCCGCTCGCCAAGGGCGACGCGATGTTCTCGTACGCCCTCTCCGAGCCGGACGCGGGCTCCGACGCGGCCGGCATGAAGACGAAGGCGGTCCGCGACGGCGACCACTACGTGCTGAACGGCGTGAAGCGCTGGATCACCAACGCGGGTGTGAGCGAGTACTACACGGTCATGGCGGTGACCGACCCCACGAAGCGCTCGAAGGGCATCAGCGCCTTCGTGGTCGAGAAGTCGGACGAGGGCGTCTCCTTCGGCGCCCCGGAGAAGAAGCTCGGCATCAAGGGCAGCCCGACGCGCGAGGTCTACCTCGACAACGTGCGCATCCCCGCCGACCGCATGATCGGCGCGGAGGGCACCGGCTTCGCCACGGCGATGAAGACCCTCGACCACACCCGCATCACCATCGCCGCCCAGGCCCTCGGCATCGCCCAGGGCGCCCTCGACTACGCCAAGGGCTACGTCCAGGAGCGCAAGCAGTTCGGCAAGCCCATCGCCGACTTCCAGGGCATCCAGTTCATGCTCGCCGACATGGCCATGAAGATCGAGGCCGCCCGCCAGCTCACCTACGCCGCGGCGGCGAAGTCCGAGCGCGGCGATGCGGACCTCACCTTCCAGGGCGCCGCCGCCAAGTGCTTCGCGTCGGACGTGGCGATGGAGGTCACGACGGACGCGGTCCAGCTGCTGGGCGGATACGGCTACACCCGCGACTACCCGGTCGAGCGCATGATGCGCGACGCGAAGATCACCCAGATCTACGAGGGCACGAACCAGGTCCAGCGCATCGTGATGGCCCGCAACCTGCCGTAACCCCCGCTCGGCCGCCGCACCCCGTCGCCCTCCGCCTCGTCCAGAGGCGGAGGGCGACGCGCGTGTGCGGGAGCGGGCCGCGGAATTTCCGCGTCCGCCCGATGGCGCTGTCCGGTGGACAGGCGTAGGACGGAAGGCACGGGGCCCGCCCCGGGCTCCCGCACCCCAGGAGGAGCCATGACCCAGCCCGGAACGACGACCGCGATGAGCAGGGAGATGCAGGACTGCGTCGAGGCGTGCATGTCCTGCCACACCGTCTGCGAGGAGACCATGAGCTCCTGCATGCAGATGGGCGGCCAGGCTCAGATGCAGGTCATGCGCACGCTCATGGACTGCGCCGAGACGACCCGCATGTGCGCGGACATGATGATGCGCCGCTCACCCATGTCGGCCGAGATGTGTGCCATGTGTGCCACGGCGTGCGCGATGTGCGCCGAGGCGTGTATGTCCATGCCGGACGATCCCCAGATGATGCGCTGCGCGGAGGCGTGTCGCCGCTGCGAGGCGAGTTGCCGCGCCATGGCGGGCGCCACGATGTGACCCACGCGCCCGAACGCGTTCAAGGGCACCCTCGCGGGTGCCCTTGAACGGTCTGCGGCCGGCCCGCACCGCTGTCAGTTGCCGGAGACCGTGACCTTCTCGTCGTTGTTCAGCTCGTCGACGAGGGTCTTCACCTTCGCCTTGTCCCAGACCAGGTTGCCGTTCGTGGAACCGGAGATCGGCATGTTCATCGAGGTGCCGTCGCCGCCGTTGACGCCCTTCATCGCCCAGAACATCGAGGCCAGGTCGTACAGGCCCATGTCCTTGTCGACGATCAGCGAGTCCAGGCCCGAGCCCATCGTCGGGTACAGCTTGAACGGGTTGAGGAGCGTGCTCGGGGTGGCGACCTGGTTGGCGAGCGCGTTGAGGAACTTCTGCTGGTTCTTCGTGCGGTCCAGGTCGGAGCCCTTCAGGGCGTACCGGGTACGGACGAAGGCGAGCGCCTGTTCGCCGTTCAGGGTCTGCTTGCCCGCCTCGAAGTCGGCGCCGGACTTGGTGTCCTTCATGCCGCCCTTCGGGATGTCGATCTCGACGCCGCCGACCGCGTCCACGATGTTCGCGAAGCCGGCGAAGCCGATCTCCACGTAGTGGTCGATGTGCAGACCGGTGTTGAACTCGACGGTGCGGACGAGGAGCTCGGGGCCGTCCTCCGCGTAGGCCGCGTTCAGCTTCACGTGGCGGCCGGTGCCCGGGTACGTCTTGCCGGAGTCGGAGCCCTTGAACGTCGGGATCTCCACGTCCGAGTCACGCGGCAGGGAGATCAGCGTGTCGCCGTTGCCGCCGACGTGCAGGATCATCATCGAGTCGGTGCGCTTGCCCTCGGCGGAGCCGGTGTGCAGCTTCTTCTTCTCCTCGGCGGACATGCCCGCGCGGCTGTCGGAGCCGACGATCAGGTAGTTCGTGCCGTCGCCCGCCTCCGGCCGGTCGATGACCTTGGACAGGTCGACCTCGCGGTTGAGCTTGGAGTCGGCCCAGAAGTACGTGCCGACGGTCGTCACGACCAGCACGGTCAGCACGATGACCGTGGTCAGCTTGATCCGACGGCGCCAGTTCGGCGCGGGGCGCGGGCCACGGCCGCCGCCGGCGGGACCGCCGGGGCCACCGCCGCCGTAGACCTGGCCCGTGTTGTAGCCGCTGTTGTACCCGTCGTCGTAGACGGTGTCGTCACCGCCGTTGACGTACGACGGCTGCTGCGGGACCCCGCCGTACGGCGGGGCGGGGGCGCCGGGGCCGCCGTACCCGCCCTGCCCGGGCGGAGCCGCCTGGCCGCGGCGGACCTGCCGCATGACGCGGGCGCTCTCGGGCTGCGCGCTCGAGCTGCCGCGTCCGTACCGGCTGCCGCGGTTGTCGTCGGACCATGCCTCGGGCCAATCGTTCATGGGCCCCAGTGTGCAGGGCACTGGTATGTCCCTTACAAGGTTCGTCGGAAAATAAGGGCACTGCTGTTGCGAAGCTGACACAAAATCCCGGGTTGTCACCTCGGCATAAGGTTGAGGCCATGACAGAACAGGCCTCCGCCGCGGAATCGGAGACTCCGGATATCCCGGGCAAGCCGACCTCGGCGTCCCGGACCACGCTCAGCCACATCATGACCAACGCCGACACGAACCTCCTGGGCACCGTGCACGGCGGCGTGATCATGAAGCTGGTCGACGACGCGGCCGGTGCCGTGGCCGGCCGGCACAGCGGCGGGCCCGCCGTCACCGCGTCCATGGACGAGATGGCGTTCCTGGAGCCGGTCCGCGTCGGCGACCTCGTCCATGTGAAGGCCCAGGTCAACTGGACCGGCCGGACCTCGATGGAGGTCGGGGTGCGGGTGCTGGCCGAGCGCTGGAACGAGTCGAACCCGGCCACCCAGGTCGGCTCCGCCTACCTCGTCTTCGCCGCCGTCGACGCCGACGGCACACCGCGCCGGGTGCCACCGGTACACCCGGAGACCGAGCGCGACAAGCGGCGCTACCAGGAGGCCCAGATCCGCCGCACCCACCGGCTGGCCCGCCGCCGCGCGATCATGGAGCTCCGGGAGCGCCGGGCGGCGGAGGGCTTCGAGGACTGAGCGCCGCCCGACCCCGGCCGTCCCGCGACCACCCGGGCCGAGTCCTGGGGCAGCATGCCGCCGAGGCCGACGACCGACGCCCCTACGGGCACAACACCTCGTCGCCCCGCATCACCCCGAACGCCCCCTGCGTAGGATCCACCGCCCGCACCCTGCGCACCTCCCGGAAGTCCGCCCCGGCGATCACCTTCAGCGTCGCCCCCAGCCCCTTCACCGCCCGCAGCTCGCTGCCCGGCAGCGCGGCCGCGAGGGACTTCGCGGAGCGGTCCCAGCGGGGGTCGTAGGCGACGACCGTGCGCTTCACCGTGCGGTCGGCCGCGTTGACCGGCAGTCGCGTCGTACGGAAACCGGTCGCCGCCAGCCCCGCGTCCACGCGCTTGCCCAGGCCGGCCTTTGCGGTGCCGTTCTCCACCTGGACGCGGATCTGCTGGGGGGCGACGTCCACGCGGAGGGCCTTGTGCCGCGGCTTGCCCACCGACAGCGGCTCGTCCTCGCGGAGGGACTCGAAGAGGCGGCCGGCCTTGCGGGCGTCCCATTTCAGCGTGGAACCGACGCCCTTGACGGCGTACCCCATCTGCCCGATCGGCACGGTGGTGAACTCGGACGAGGAGGGGGAGAAGCTGCGCATCGCCCGGCCGAGGTCGAGCAGCTCGTGCGCGCCGAAGCCCTTGTCGGCGCGTACCGAGCCCAGCACGGCCCGGGTGATGTCCCGGAACTTCAGCGGGTTCAGCAGGATCCCGGAGGTCGTGGCGCGGTCGATCAGGGCGGCCATGAAGCGCTGCTGGCGCTGCATCCGGCCGAGGTCGGAGGCGCCGTCGACGTGACGGGAGCGGACGTACTGGAGGGCCTGGCCGCCCCGGATGGTGTGGATGCCGGGCGGGAGGTCGAGGCCGGTGTAGGTGTCCTTCAGCGGCTCGGTGGTGCAGATCTCGACCCCGCCGAGTACGTCCACCGTCTTCATGAAGCTGGTGAAGTCGACCTCCAGGTAGTGGTCGATCTTCACCCGCGTCATGTTCTCGACGGTCCGCACGGTCAGCTGCGGGCCGCCCTCCGCGTACGCCGCGTTGATCTTGATCGGGTGTCCGTGGTGCCGCTTGCCCGTCGTCCGGTCGGTGTGCGTGGGCGTCACGGCGTACGAGTCGCGCGGCAGACTCACCACGCTCACCCGCTCCCGGTCCTCCGAGATGTGCACGATCATCATCGTGTCGGTGCAGCGGCAGGGGGCACCGCCGAGCCGGTACTTCTGCCGCTCGGCCTCGGTGATCTTGTCGCGGCCGTCCGTGCCGACGAGCAGGACGTTCATGCCGTGGCCCGCCCGCGGGCGGTTCTTCATGTCCTTGAAGGGGTCGACCCGGGCGATGTCCGCGTCGAGGCTGGTGACCACCGCGTGGCCGATCCCGGCGGCGGCGAGCACGACCACGGAGAGGGTCGTCACCACCCGCATGGCCCAGCGCGGCTTTTTCCGTCGTACGGGGGGCCGCGCCGACCGCGGTGGCTGCGGGCGACGCCGGGGCCGGGCGTCGGGGGAGCGGGGCGGCGTGGGCAAGGGGGACACCTCCGCTGGGGCGGATCGGGCCGGACTCGGATGGACGGTTGCTTTCGACCGAGGTGAGCGGGGGACGGGCGTGCCAGAGCCCGCGACCCCGGCCAGGATCCGCCGGAGCGGCCCCAGGGGCCGTACCTGGGATCGTGAGCACCGTAGGCCCATACGATCTGCGGCCCGGTGCACCGCCCCGGGCGGGGCGCACCGGTGTCCCCCATTCGCGGTAACGTTTGGGCCCTATGAACGCCAAGCCCGACGTGCAGCTCCCCGCCGTGTCCGTGATCATGCCCGTCCTCAACGAGGAACGGCATCTGCGCGGAGCCGTCCAAGCGATCCTCGCGCAGGAGTACGCCGGCGAGATGGAGGTCGTGATCGCCCTCGGTCCGTCCACGGACCGTACGGACGAGATCGCGGCCGAGCTCGTCCGTGAAGACCCCCGCGTGCACACCGTGCCGAACCCGACCGGTCGCACGCCGGCCGCGCTGAACGCTGCGATCAAGGCCTCCCGGCACCCGATCGTCGTGCGCGTCGACGGCCACGGCATGCTCTCGCCGAACTACATCACCACCGCGGTACGGCTCCTGGAGGAGACCGGCGCGCAGAACGTCGGCGGCATCATGCACGCCGAGGGCGAGAACGACTGGGAGCACGCGGTCGCCGCCGCCATGACGTCGAAGATCGGCGTGGGCAACGCCTCCTTCCACACGGGCGGGCAGGCCGGCGCGGCCGAGACGGTGTACCTCGGGGTGTTCCGCCGCGAGGCGCTGGAGCAGCAGGGCGGGTACAACGTGGAGTTCATCCGCGCCCAGGACTGGGAGCTCAACTTCCGGATCCGGGAGGCCGGCGGGCTCATCTGGTTCTCGCCCGAGCTGAAGGTGTCCTACCGGCCCCGGCCGAGCGTGCGCGCCCTCGCCAAGCAGTACAAGGACTACGGCCGCTGGCGGCACGTCGTCGCCCGCTACCACGAGGGCTCCATCAACCTGCGCTACCTCGCGCCGCCGACCGCGGTGTGCGCGATCGGCGCGGGAATCGTCCTCGGCGCCCTGGTCAGCCCGTGGGCCCTCGTCGTCCCCGGCGGCTACCTCGCGGCGATCGTCCTCGGGTCCGTCCCCGCGGGCAAGGGGCTGCCGCTGAAGGCGCGGCTGCAGATCCCCGTGGCCCTCGCCACCATGCACATGTCGTGGGGCTGGGGCTTCCTGACCAGCCCGCGCTCGCTCGCCCGCAAGGTGATCGCGAGCCGGCGCCCCGCGGTCCACGCTGGCGCCGGCGAGCTGACCACCTGACACAGGCTCAGGGCCCGGTTCAGGGCCCGGTTCCAGGCCCGGCTCAGGACCAGGTGAATCCCGGGTTCACGTGCATGCAGGCGTCCTCGTCGGCGCCGTTGAGCGCCTCGGCGGACTCCGGGGTGCTGTCGTCCTCCTCGGGCGCCTTGTACGTCGTACCCTCACGCCAGTCCGCGCCCACGACGACCGTGACCCCGGAGACGTCCGTCGACCGCTCCACCGAACTCGCCGGAATCCCGAGGGACCTGGCGACCCGCTCGGCGTCGCCCTGCAGTTCCGCGCTCGGGTAGCGGACGACCGTACGGTCCACGCTCAGCGCAGACGTGGTGTCCGCGGCCGCCCTGGTGAAGCCCTTCTCCACGAGCAGCCCGGTCACCGCGCTGGTGCGTCCGGACGCCGCGCGGAGGGTGTCGGTGCGGGTGCCGTTCACGACCAGGATCCCGATCTTGTCGTCGGCGGCGGCCGGGTCGCCGGAGGCGGTCGCCGAGGGGGCCGGGCTCGCCTTCTCCCCGTCCTTGCCGTCCAGCGCGATGTCCTCCCGGACGAGGCGGAACAGCTGCTCGGCGTCCTCGGTGGGCTCGACGCGGGCGCCCACGTACCGGTTGGGCATCGTGGTCATGGTGATGCGCTCCGGCTCCACCTTGCGCAGCTCGTCGCTGAGGTCGTAGAGCTTCTTGACGGTGTCGAGGCCCGAGTCGACCGTGAGGGCCTTGGTGGCCTCCTCGGCGAGCTTGCGGAGCTTGTTCGGGCTGCCCAGGGTCGCGTTCTCGCGCAGCGTCCGGACCATCGAGTTCATGTACATGTGCTGGGCCTTGGCGCGGGCGAGGTCGCTGCCGTCCTCGAAGCCGTAACGCGTCCGCAGCCACTGCAGGGCCTGCTCGCCCTTCACCGGGGTGGTGCCCTTCTCCAGCTTCAGACCGGAGCCGTGGCCCTGGCTGTCGCGCGAGAGGATGTTGGCGTCCACGCAGACCGGGACCCCGCCCACGGCGTCCGCCATGGACACTACGCCCGCGAAGTCGACCATCACGAAGTGGTCGATGTGGATGCCGGTGAGCTCCTGCCAGGTGGCCACCGTGCAGCCGGGACCGCCGTGTCCGAGGCTCCGGTTGGTCATGACGCGGCCTTCGCTCGCCGGGTACACCTCGTCGTCGTCCGGGTCGGTGCACTTCGGGATCTTCACGAGGGTGTCGCGGGGCATGCTGACCACCGACATGTTGGAGCGGTCGGCCGACAGGTGCACCAGCATCTGCACGTCCGCCAGCGGCGTCGAGCCGAACGTCTCGCGGGCGCCGCCGAGTTGCTGGTTCTCCTCGGTGTCGCGGGCGTCGGAGCCGATGAGCAGGATGTTCAGCGGGGTCTGGCCGGCGGCGTTCGGCGTCGGCTCGGCGACCTTGTTGTCGCCGAGGTTGAGCTCGTCCTTCTTGATGTTGCCGTTGAGATGCCGGTAGTAGAGGTAACCGGCGGTGGCCGAGCCCAGTACCAGCACGGCGAGGGTCGTCGCGGACCAGCGCAGCAGCCGGTGCGTCCGCGGTGAGCGGCGTCCGCCGTGCCGGCTGTCGCCGGTGCCGCCGACCTTCTCGGCGACTGGTTCGACATCCCGCACACTGTTCCGCGTCACTTCGAGTCCTCCCCGACCATCCCGCCATCGCGCCATGGCGCGGCCCGCCGTACGTCCAGGAGACATACGACGGGCCCGTCAGGTTGCTCTGTTTCGTCAACTAACGCATCTGAACCGTCAACTCGCGCACTGGACCTTGTCGGCCGTGGACTTCTCCACGTCCGGCGTCTCGGCCGAGGCGCCGTTGAGTTTCACGCCCGCGCCCTTGAAGTCCTTGCCCAGGATCAGGGTCATCGTCGGCTGCCCCTGGGAGTTGGTCACGCTCTTGCCCGGCTTCATCGCCGAGCCCGACAGGCCCATGATGTCGGCCAGCCGACGGGCCTGGTCGGCCTGGTCCGGCGCGTACTCGATGGTCGTCGTCGCCTGGTCGGCGTCCGCGTTGCCCGCGTTCTCCGACTTGACGACACCCGCGCTGTTCTGCAGCCAGTCCAGCTGCTTCTGCGCGCTGCCGGACGCGGCACCGCCGTTGAGGATCTGGACCCGCACCTGAGAGGCGTCCGCCTTGGTGCCCTTGAGGCGGGCGGCCACCGCGGCGGCCTCCTTCTTCTGCTGCGCCTTGACCTCGGTGAACGACACGTCGTTCCGGACCATGTCGAAGACCTGGGGCGCCCTGGTCTCGTCGACGATCACCGTCGCCTTGATCTTCTCCGCGGGGTTGTCCACCACCGGGATCGTGGCGAAGGTGATGTTCTTGGTGGGCACCTTCTTCAGCTCCAGGGCCATGTCCTTGAGCGTGCCGACCTTGCCGATCGCGGAGTCCACGGTGAGCGCGCTGGTGGCCGCCTCGGCCAGCTTCAGCAGCTTCTTGGGGTTGGTGAGGGTGTCGCTGGAGGACATCTTGCGCATCAGCGAACCCAGGAACTGCTGCTGCACCTTGATGCGGTCGAGGTCGCCCTGGTTGCCGAAGCTGTGCCGGGTGCGCAGGAAGGCGAGGGCCCTCTCGCCCTCGATCGTGGACTCGCCCTTGGGCAGGACGAGCTTGGACTCCTTGTCGTTCACGGCCTTCGTCACGCACACGTCGACGCCGTCCACCGCCGACGTCAGCGTCTTGACCGCGTTGAAGTCGGCCATCATGAAGTGGTCCGGCTGGATGCCGGTGGCCTCCTTCACCGTCCGCATGGTGCAGCCCGGGTCCCGGCCGCTCTCGCCGAGGCTCTTGTTGAAGCGGACGTCCTGCTGGGCCCCCACCGTCACCTCGGTGCCGTCGTCCTTCGTGGCCGGACACTCCGGTATGTCGACGATCAGGTCACGCGGGATGCTCAGCGCGGTCGCGTTGGAGCGGTCCTTGGAGACGTGCAGCAGGATCGTGGTGTCGGCGTGGCCGAGGCTGCCGGCGTCGCCGTAGCCCTCGTTGCCCTCGCCGGTGCGCTTGTCGGTGCCGATGACGAGGACGTTGAAGGCCTCGTCCTTCTTGAAACTGCTCGCGCCCGCGTCACCGACATCCGTCGTCTTGACGTTGCCCTCAAGGTGCTTGAGGTAGAAGTAGCCGGCGCCCGCGGTGGCGACCAGGACGAACGCCATGCTGCCGCCGGTCCACAACAGGGCCTTCTTCGCCTTGGACGTCTTCTTGACCGGGCGGCGGCCGCGCCGCCCCGGCAGCGGTTCCTCGGGGACCGGCCCCCGCCTGCGCGGGGGCGGGACCTCGCGGCCGGGAGCAGCCGGGCGCGCCGTACGGCCGCCACGGGGCTGGGGAACGGCGCGGCGCGGTGCGGCGGGCGTCAGCCGCAGTTCGTATTCGCCGGTGTTCGGATTGAGTACCCACTGGTCTGCGGGGTCGACATGCTCCGCCCGCTCACGGCCTGGTGCGTCCAAGGTTGTCCGAATCCTCCGTCAGGGCAAGCGCCTTCCCCACTGGATCGCTCACACTATCCGCACGATTCGGCGGCGAGTGAACTTTCCCCGCTTTCTTTGACCATCGCGGGGCGCTACCAACGGTACGGCTTGTACACGTCCATGCACTTCCCGGTCTCCGAGCCGTTGAGGGCGTCGGCGTTGCCCGGCAGGTCCCCGGCCTCCGGCGTCTTCTGCTTCGGATAGGCCGTGCCCGAACGCCAGTCGGCGCCGACGACGACGGTGACACCGGAGACGTCCGTCGACTTCTGCACCGAACTCACCGGAATCTCCAGGGACTTGGCCACCGCCTGGGCGTCGCCCGCCAGTTCGGCGCTCGGATAGCGGACGACGGTCCGCGCCTCGGTGAGCGCTGTCGAGGTGTCCTTCGTCGCCTTGGCGAACCCCTTGCCCACGAGTGCCTGGGCGATCTCGCCCGCCCGGCCGCTGACCGGGCCGAGAGTGGTGGACGTCGTGGCGTTCTGCACCAGGACGCCGATCTGGTCCTTCGCCGCGGCGGGGTCGTCGCTGGTCTTGGCGGCGCCGGCCGTGCTCGCCGTCTCGGCGTCAGTCTTCGCGCCCTTGTCGCCCTTGCCGCCCGTCTCGCCCTTGTCGTCGAAGGGCACGTCGTCGCGGAGCATCGCCCACATCTTCTCGGCGTCGGCCCCGTCCGGCAGCAGGTGGTTCTCGTTCTCGTTGTCCTCGATGGTCGGCATCGTCGTCATCGTGATGCGGTCCGTGGGCACCGTCTTGAGCTGCATGCCGAGGTCGTAGAGCTCCTTGACCGTGCCGATCTCCTCGGAAACCTTCAGGGAGTTGGTGGCCGCCTCGGCCAGGTCCATGAGCCGGCCGCCGTCGGTGAAGACGTTCTGGTCCTTCAGCGTGCGGATCATCGAGTTCATGTACATGTGCTGGGCCCGGGCCCGCAGCGGGTCGCTGCCCCAGGCGTGTCGGGTGCGCAGCCACTCCAGGGCCTGCTTGCCCTCGACCTTCTTCGAGCCGGCCTTCATCTTCAGGCCGGAGCCGCCGGGCACGCCCGGGAGCGGGTGGTCCCACACGTTCTGGTTCACACAGACCTCGACGCCTCCGATGGCGTCCGCCATGCTCACCACGCCCGCGAAGTCGATCGTCATCCAGTGGTCGATGTAGATCCCGGTGAGGTTCTCCCAGGTGGTCAGCGTGCAGCCGGCTCCGCCGCGGCCCAGCGTCGTGTTGATGATCTCGTTGGTCGCCGGGTACGTCTTGCCGGTGTCGGGGTCCTTGCACGCCGGGATGTCGACCCGGGTGTCACGCGGAATGCTCACCACCGCGGCGCTCTTGCGGTCCGCGGAGAGGTGGATGAGCATCTGCACGTCGGCCAGCGGCGGGTTGCCCCGGCTGTCCTTGCCGCCGCCGAGCGCCACGTTCGCGTCGGACGCACGGCTGTCCGAGCCGAGCAGCAGGATGTTCAGCGGCGTCTGCCCGTCGGCGTTCGGCTCGGTCCTGCGCGCCTTGGAGTCGCCGCCGCTGCGCTCGCCCTTCTCGATGTTGCCGTTGAGGTGCTGGTAGTAGAGGTAACCGGCGCCGGCCGTCCCCAGTATCAGCACCGCGAGGGTCGTCGCGGACCATCGGAGCACCCGGTGCTTGGCCTTGGCCCGGCGTCGGCTGCGCCGCCCGCCGTGCCCGCCCCCCGAGGAACCGCCGGGTCTGCCGGAGCCGTCGCCGTCGTCCCCACGACGGCCGTCCTCCCGCCCCGCCCCACTCGCGTGCCGGACGCCCGGTCGCGTCCCCTCCCCGTGCACACTGCTGTGCGTCATCCCCTGTCTCCCCACCCTCGCGCCATCGAACGGGCCTGCCTCTTCGCCCAGTCAGACGTAAGGCAGGCCCGTCAGGTCACTTGGCGCACTCGACCTTGTCCGCGGTGGACTGCTGAACCCCCTCCGGCGCCTTCGTCGGAGTGGTGAGCGACTCACCCGCGCCCTTGAAGTCCTTGCCCAGGGTCAGGGTCATCGTCGGCAGACCCTGGGAGTTGGTCACGCTCTTGCCCGGCTTCATCGCCGAACCGGAAAGGCCCATGATGGCGGCCAGCCGGCGCGCCTGGTCGGCCTGATCGGGAGCGTACTCGAGCGTGGTCTTGCTCAGCTCGGTACCCGCGTTGCCCGCGTTCTCCGATTTGAGCACGCCCTCTTCGTTCTGCAGGTACTCGAGCTCGGTCTGCGCGCTGCCGGCCGCCGCACCGCCGTTGAGGATGCGCACCCGCACCTGGGAGGCGTCCGCCTTCGTCCCCTTGAGACGGGCGGCGACCGCGGCGGCTTCCTTCTTCTTCTGCGCCTTGACCTCGGTGAACGACACGTCGTTCTTGATCATGTCGAAGACCTGAGGGGCCGTGGACTCGTTGAGGACGACCGTCGCCTTGACCTTCTCCGCCGGGTTGTCGATCACCGGAACCGTGGTGAACGTCAGGTTCTTGACGTTGAGCTTGCCCAGCTCCAGACCCAGGTCCTTCAGCTTGTTGATGCTGTCCAGCTGGGAGTCGACGGTCAGCGCCTTCGTTCCCGCCTCGGCCAGCTTGATCATCTTCGACGGGCTGGTCAGTGTGTCGTTGGACTTCAGCTTGCGCATCAGCGCGCTGAGGAACTGCTGCTGCAGCGTGATCCGGCTCAGGTCGCCGCCGAAGCCGACCGCGTGCCGGGTGCGTACGAACGCGAGCGCCGTCTCGCCCGAGATGTGCTGCGTCCCCTTCTTCAGGTCGAGGTGCGAGTCCGGGTCCTTGATGTCCTTGGCGAGACACACGTCGACCCCGCCGACCGCCGTGGTCAGTGTCTTGACCGCGTTGAAGTCGGCGACGATGAAGTTGTCGGGGGTGATCCCGGTCAGCTCGGTGACCGTCCGCATGGTGCAGCTGGGCGTACGGTCGTCCTGGCCCAGGCTGGTGTTGAAACGGACGTCGGTCGTGGCCTTGATGACCTCCTGCGAGCCGTCCTTCTGCGTGGTCGGGCAGTCCGGTATGTCGACGATCAGGTCACGCGGGATGCTCAGCGCGGTCGCGTTGGAGCGGTCCTTGGAGACGTGCAGCAGGATCGTGGTGTCCGCGTGGCCGACGCTGCCGGAGTCGCCGTAGCCCTCGTTGCCCGAGCCGGTGCGCTTGTCCGTGCCGATCACCAGGATGTTGATGGCCTTGTCCTTCTGGAAGCCACCGGTGCTCGCGCCGTCGTCGGCGACGGACGTGATGTTGCCGTTCAGGTGCTCGATGTAGAGGTACCCGGCGCCCGCCGCGGCCACCAGTACGAGTGCCATCGTGCCGCCGGTCCACAGCAGGGTCTTCTTCGCCTTGGACTTCTTCTTCACCGGCCGGCGCCCGCGCCGCCCCGGCAGCGGCTCCTCGGGCACGCCCCGCCGTCTGCGCGGCGGCGGCACCTCGCGGCCGGGGGTCGCGGGAGCCGCTGGGGCCGCCGTACGACCGCGCGGCGAGGCGCCCGCTCTGTCGGTGACCGATCTACGGGGACCGGGAACGGCCGCCCGCGGTGATTGCGGTGCGGAAGGGGTCAGTCGCAGTTCGTATTCGCCGGTGCTCGGGTTGAGTACCCACTGGTCTGCGGGGTCGATGTCGTCCGCCCGCCCACGGCCTTGCGCGTCCACGGTTGTCTGAACCCTCCGTCGGGGCCACGCGGCGCCTTTCCCCTCCAAAGGCGCTCGGGTCTCGGTCACACAGTGCTCGACCCCAGGACGGACCTCTGGCCGGATGCACCGGGTCGCTCACACTAACCGCCTTGTTCGCCTCCGAGCGACGCCGGTGATTAATTCCACTTCCCTACAACCGGGCAATACGCCCATTTGCTCGGTCGGTAGTTCGCCACCTTGACAAATGCTTTACTCGCACGTGTCCTCGGCCGCCGTGTTCCCCCGGAACGTCGGCGCGGGGGAATTGACGGCAGCGGGCTCGTCGTACTGCTCACCGCCCACCCCCTCGCCCCTCTCCTTGTCGCCGCTCTCGCCGCTTTTCCCGTCATTCTCGGCTGAATTGCGGCTTTTGGTCGTCGACTCCGTCGATTCCGCCGAGCCCCGAGGTGCGTTCCGTGCCACCTCCACGGGCGCGTCCGAGCGAAGCCGTTCGAACAGTCTTTCCGCCTCGGGTTCCACAAGCTGGTCGCGATTGGCGTTGTAGACGTACGACTCCCTCGGAACCGTAAGGAATTGCACACGTTCGGTGGGGATGTCGCGCAGCCCGCGCACGAGTTCGTACAAGCCGCGCAGGCTCGCCAGATCAGGGTCGGTCGTGAGTGCGGAAGTGGCCGCGTCCAGCACCGGATAGAGCTTCACCGGATTCAGCAGGACGTCATTGCTCTGCACCTTGTTGACCAACGCCCCGAGGAACCGCTGCTGACGGTCCATCCGGTCGGTGTCGCTGCCGTTGCCCAGCGTCTTGCGGGCCCGCACGTACCCGAGGGCCTGCTCGCCGTCGAGCGTCACCCGCCCCGCCGGGAGCCTCAGCTTGGCCGCCTTGTCCCGGATCGGCTCGGCCAGGCACACCTCGACGCCGTCGACCGCGTCGACCATGTCCTTGAACCCGTGGAAGTCGACGACCACATGATGGTCCACACGGATGTCCGTCAGCCGCTCCACGGTCCGGATCGTGCAGGCCGATCCCCCCACCTGGAAGGCGTAGTTGAACATCGCGAACATGGGCTCGGTACGACTGCCGTCGCGCCGTGCGCAACTCGGCACGTCCACCATGAGATCCCGGGGCAGCGACACCGCGGTGGCACGGTCCCGACCCGCGGCCAGATGCAAAAGGATGGTGGTGTCGGACCGCTCGGTCCCCGAGTCCCGCCCGTACCGCCGGTTCCCGTCCCCGGACCGCGAGTCCGATCCGATCACCAGGATGTTCTGCGCCCCCCGCACCAGCGAGGTGGGCCGGTCCCTCTCGTACCGGGCCAACTCCTCCGCCGCCGCGTTGTCCGACGTGATGTTCCCGTCCAGCTTCGCGTAGACGGCCCACCCGGCTCCGCCGGCCGCCAGCACCAGGACCGTGACCGCGATCCCGGCCCCTCGCGCACACCGCCGCCGACGCCGCCGTATCAGCCCCCGGCCGGTCGCCGAGGCCCCCGCCCCCGGCCCGAGTGGTCCGGAGGGCGCGGAGGGCGCGCCTGCGGTGTCGGTCACGTCGGAATCCACCCCTCATGGCGAACGAGTCATGTGGCGTACGAGCGTGTCGTGCGAGCTGCTCCTACGACCATGGCGTGGATGAGGGGCCGGGGGGTGGGTGGAGGGGGCCGAACGGGGGATGAGCGGCGGCTCGGGGCGAGGATCACTCTTGCCCGACCGTGTCGGGTGGCGGGGTTGCGCAGGCGGGGTTCCGGGCGGAGCTATCAGGTGGCGGTCACCTTTCGACTGCCCGCCCGGCCGAGTGGCCGACCGGCCGTGCCGGGTGGCGGGGTTGCGCAGGCGGGGTTCCGGGCGGAGCTATCAGGTGGCGGTCACCTTTCGCCCGACCGCCCGACCGCCCACCCGACCGCCCGACCGCCCGACCGTGCCGGGTGGCAGGGTTGGCATGCGTCGCGGGCCTGGAGGGGCGGAGCCTCCAGTGAGGCCGGGACCGACGTCGGCGCGGTCGAGCGACCGTCGCCTACCGGGCCGTGGCCGTGACCCGCTCACTCTCGATCCGCTTGGCCAGCGCCTCCTCGCCCAGCTGATCCAGGTTCCGGCACAGCACCACGGACCCACCGGTGGCGAGCGGCGCGTACAGCCCGGCGTTCAAGCCCTCCCAGGTGTCGTACGGCAGCCCCGACAGCAGCCGGGATCCGGGCCCGGTGAGCCCCACCCCCGTCGCCTCCGCCCCGGCCCGCTCGACGACCTCGGCCGCGCTGAACTCCCGCCCGGCCACGATCAGCGCCGGCTCATCGGGATCCACCGGTGCGAACGGCGCGAAACGGTCCCCCTGCCCCGGTACCTCGACGGCGTAGTCGGCGAATCCGGCCGGCGGCTGCGGAAACCGCCCGCCGAGCGGCCGTAGGGCCAACGCGACCCGCTCCCCGGAGCACGCCCGCGCCGCCTCCAGCGAATCCGGCCCGCTCACCACCACGTCGGCCACCGCCGGATCACCGCCCACGTCGGCGATCACGCCCACCGACGAACACGCCAGCAGCCACACCGCGGTCTGCCAGTGCGCGGGCAGCAGCAGTGAGACCCGGTCGCCGGGCGCCGCGGCGAGGTCGCCCTGGAGGAGGTTGGAGGTCTTGGCCACCCAATTGGCGAAGGTGGCCACGGACAATTCGACACGTTCACCCGTGGCGTCGTCGTAGAAGGTCACCAGCGGGCGTCCGGGGTCCGCGGCGAGCGCGGAACGCAGCAGGTCGGCAGGGGTGCGGTCGGTGGCGTTCACCCGAAGAAGCGTACGCGGGCCCGCGCTCGCGCACCGGCGGAAGGGGCCATGGGTCGCCGCCGGTTCACCACCGGTTCGGCGGAACGCGGCCCGACGGCACGTCAATTCCCCGATGGACAGATATGTATGACTATGTCCAAGATCAGGGGCATGCACGGATTCCTTGCTTCCTCGATCGGCGTCACCTGTGCGGCCGCCCTGGCCCTTCCGCTGACCCCGCCCGCGGCCGCGGCGAACCTGCCGGCCACGGCGGCTGTCCTGTCCGCGAGATCGCCGGCGGTGAGCACGCCGGCCAAGGCGACCGCGAGACCGGCGGCGACCGCGGAAGCGACGGGGAGCACCCAGTCGCTGCTCCTCGTGCCGCTCACCCAGGACCGGGCCGGGGGCCTCCCCCCCGAACAGGGCCTGACCCGCCGGGACGTACGGCCCTTCTCGCTCGTCGGCGTGGTCTGGGACGACCCGGACGTCGAACTCCACGGCCAGGTCCAGGTCCGGACCCGCGAGGCCGGCACCGGCACCTGGTCCGGCTGGCAGCACCTCGAGACGCACAACTCCGACCACGCGGCCGACCCGGACTCCGCCGAGCGCACCTCCGGCCGGGTACGCGGCGCGACGGCACCGTTGTGGGTGGGGGGCTCGGACGGCGTGGAGGTACGCGTCCGCGCGGACGCCGAACCCCGCGCCGTCCGGGTCGAGGAAACCGCCCGCGGCCCCCGCACGGCGACGGCCGCCGTCCCGCTCCCCACCGGTATGCGCCTCGAACTCGTCGACCCGGGCGCCCCGGACGACCCGCCCCGGGCAGCCCCCGCCGATGCCGCCGGCGCTCCCCGTGCCGACATCCCGACCGCCGAACCCGCCCAGGCCCTGGCCGCCACGGACGCGTCCGCCGCCAACACCGATCTCGCCCCCCTCGGTGCCACCGAGATCCCGTCCCTGACCCGCGACGAGACCGAGCGACAGCTGTTCACCCCGCGGACCACCGAGTTGGCCGAAGGGCAGCGAGTGAAGCCGAAGATCGGCCCGCGTCCGCGCATCGTCACCCGGCGCGGCTGGGGCGCGAACGAGAGTCTGCGGGAGAGGACCTTCGTCTACACGAAGAAGGTCAAGGCGGCCTTCGTGCACCACACGGCGTCCGGCAACGGATACCGCTGCGCGCAGGCCCCCTCCGTCATCCGTGGTATCTACCGCTACCACGTCCTGAGCATGGGCTGGCGCGACATCGGCTACAACTTCCTCGTCGACAAGTGCGGAAACATCTACGAGGGGCGCGCCGGGGGCGCGGCGAAGCCGGTCATGGGTGCCCACACGCTGGGTTTCAACACCAACAGCATGGGGATCGCCGTCCTCGGCAGCTTCGGTACCAAAAAGCCGTCCGCCGCCGCGGTGAAGGCCCTCGCCCGGCTCACCGCGTGGAAGCTCGGCCTCTACGGCGCCAATCCACGCGGCAAGACATATCTGAAGTCGGGCGGTGGCAATCTCTACCCCAAGGGAAAGAAAGTACGACTGAATGTGATCTCCGGTCACCGGGACGGCTTCTCCACGGCCTGCCCCGGCTATCGGCTCTACCGCAAGCTCGGCACGACCCGTTCGACCGCGGCCCGTTATCAGGGCCGGTAGCGCCGGGACCTGCCGGACCTGCCCGGGAACCGTTCGGACGCCACCGGAGTCTGTCCGGCCGTAGGACACATTCACCGCCGTCGGGGGGCAAGAGGTGGAACGCCGCACGGCCGTCGAAGGCACCGCGCAACGTCTGCATACACTGGCCGGCCGAAAGACAGTTCGGGCGGTCCCGGCAGGAAGCAGAGACGACAGGTGACAGAAGCGATACTCCTGGTCGGCGGCAAGGGCACCCGGCTGCGCCCGCTCACGGTGCACACACCGAAGCCCATGGTCCGAGCGGCCGGGGTCCCGTTCCTCACGCACCAACTGGCGAGAGCGAGAGCGGCGGGCGTCGACCACATCGTGCTCGCCACCTCCTACCTGGCAGAGGTCTTCGAACCGTACTTCGGCGACGGCTCCTCCCTCGGGCTCCACATCGAGTACGTCACCGAGGACGAGCCCCTCGGCACCGGCGGCGCGATCCGCAACGTCGCCTCCCGCCTGCACTCCGCGCCCGAGGACCCGGTCCTCGTGTTCAACGGCGACATCCTGACGGGCCTCGACATCAGGGCACTGGTGGAGACCCACGAGAGGACCGCCGCGGACGTCTCCCTCCACCTCACGCAGGTCACGGACCCGCGCGCCTACGGTCTGGTCCCGACCGACGGGACGGGCAGGGTCCTGGCGTTCCTGGAGAAGCCGCAGACCCCCGAGGAGATCGTCACCGACCAGATCAACGCGGGGGCGTACGTCTTCCGCCGCTCGGTGATCGACACGATCCCGACAGGCCGCGCGGTCTCGGTGGAGCGGGAAACCTTCCCGGACCTCCTGGCGGCAGGGGCCCACCTTCAGGGCATGGTCGACTCGACGTACTGGCTGGACCTCGGCACCCCGGCCGCGTTCGTCCGCGGCTCCGCCGACCTCGTCCTGGGCCGCGCCCCGTCCCCCGCCGTCCCGGGCCGCTGCGGCGACCGCCTCGTCCTCCCGACGGCACGGGTCGCCCCCGACGCGAAACTCGCGGGCGGCACGGTGGTGGGCGAGGGCGCCTTCGTCGCCGAAGGCGCCCGCGTCTTCGGCAGCACGATCCTCCCCGGCGCCGTCATAGAACCCGGCGCCGTCATCACCGACTCCCTCATCGGCACCCGGGCCCGCGTGGGCGAACGCTCCGTCCTCACCGGCACGGTCATCGGCGACGGCGCGGTCATCGGCCCCGACAACGAACTCCGCGACGGCATGCGCATCTGGTGCGACGCCCAAATCCCCCGAGGCGCGGTCCGCTTCTCCTCGGACCAGTAACTCCACCACCAACGCCGGGCGGCCAGGCGGGGCCTGCCCGGCGTCGAACACCCGGCCACCGATCAACGGGGTTCACTCCGCCCGGTGTTCGGGTTGCCTCTTGTGAGGCCGGTCCGCTTCTCCTCGGCCCACTAACCCCGCCACCGTCCCGGCACTGACCAACGGGTGTCACTCCGCCCGGCGTTCGGGTTGCCTCTTGGGATGCCGGTCCACATGCCACCCACCCACCCGCTGGGGGCGCCCCTCGTGATGCCGGTGGTATCTGTCGGTCTGTCTGGCGTTGCGGGGTCCGGGGGCGGCAACCCCGGGCGAGGTCCGCCTCTCGACCGACCGAGACGGGTGGCTGGGTGGGCGTAGGAGCGGGGGTCTGGGGGCGGAGCCCCCAGGGACGGTCCCCGAGACGCCGCTCAGGTCACAACCGGCCGATGTCCCCTCGGGGCATCCGCGGCGCCCGCCTCGCCGGAACCCCCCCACTCAACAAGATCAACCGAGCCGCCCGATGCCGCTGCCCGGCATAAGGCTCCAGCAACTCCAACATCACCGCGTCATCCGCGTCGCGGTCCCCGGCCAGTGCCCATCCCACGATCCCCGGCAGATGCAGATCCCCCACCGTCACCGCATCCGCCGCCCCATGACTGCGCTGAACAACCTCCGCCGACGTCCACGGCCCCACCCCCGGCACGACCTCCAACCGGGCCTGCGCGGCCCCTGGCTCCATCCCCACGGCCTCCTCCAGCCGCGCGGCAACCCGAACAGCCCGCAAGATCGTCGAGGCCCGCTTGTTGTCCACCCCGGCCCGATGCCACTCCCACGACGGAATCAACGCCCACGTCCGAGGCGCCGGCATCACCCAAAGCCGCCCACCCCAACCCGAACCCGAACCCGCACCCCCGCCCGAACCCGCAGGCCCAGGCGCCGGCTCCCCGAACTTCCGCACCAGCAGCCGCCACGCCCGATACGCCTCATCGGTCGTGACCTTCTGCTCGAGAATCGACGGAATCAACGACTCCAGCACCAGCCCGGTCCGCGTCAACCGCAACCCCGGCCGCCGATGCCACGCCCCCGCCACCACCCGGTGCCGAGGCGTGAACGCGGCCGGATCGTCCTCGCCCCCCAACATCCCCGGCAACTGCTCCAGCAGCCACTCGGCCCCCGGCCCCCACGCCTCCCCGCGCACGACCCCGCCCACCGCACGGACCCGCAGCGTCCCGGGCCCGCCCGGCGTGAGACTGGCCCGCCACACGGACCCGTCCGGCGTCGCCCGGAACGTCGGATCCCCCGGCCCCCGCCGGAGCGGCCCGAGCACCAGCCCGAGATCGAGCGGCCCGTCCGGCACATACGTCCGCACGAGCCCCGTTGCGGAAACAGGCCGCGAAGCCCCGCGCGCGGCGGGTACACCGGCCTCCCCACCGCGCACAGTCGTACGCGTGGGCCGGGGAGCGAATCGTCCTGCCACGAATGAAGTCCCGGAGAATTCGAAGGTGTCCTGCTGCCCTGCGGCACCAGGCGGCCGTACAAGCCTGGCTGTGCCTTACGGCACAAGGTGGCCGTACGAGCTCGGCTGCCCTACGGCACCACAGGTGGTCTACGGCACCAGGCGGTCTACGGCACCAGGCGGCCCACGAACCTGACTGCCCTACGAGACTAGGCCCCCGTACGACGCCACGGCGGCCGTATGACCAGGCTCACCGCACCTCGATGAAGGCCCCCGCCTCCCGCTCGGCCCGAGCCCGGGGCTCCTCCGCCGGATGCCCGACCGCCACGGCCCCCATCGGATCCCACCCCTCCGGCAGCCCCAGCACCTCCCGCACGACCTCCCGGCAGAACATCGTGGACGACACCCACGCCGACCCCAGCCGTTCCCCGGCCAGCGCGACCAGGAAGTTCTGTACACCGGCCCCCGTGGCGACCACGAACATCTCCCGCTCGGCGGCGTCCCGCCGCGCGTCCCCGTACCTGTGCGACCCGTCCATCACCAGACACGGCACCACGAGGTACGGCGCCTTCCGCAGCACATCCCCCCGCCGCACCCGTTTCGCGATCGACTCCTCGCTCTTGCCGTCCCGCCGCAGATCCGCGACCCAGGCATCACGCATGGCGTCCAGCAGCCCGGTCCTCGCGGCCGCCGACTCCAGCAGCACGAACCGCCACGGCGTCGTGTGGTGCGGCGCCGGCGCGGTGACCGCCGCGGCCACGGCCCGTCGTACGGCCCCCGGGTCGACGGGCTCCTCGGTGAAGGCCCGTACGGTACGGCGCTGGGTGACCGCCTCCCGTACCGCCTCCGAGGTCCCGAGCCGGAACATGTCGTCGCGCGCGCCGCGCACCATGGCCCGCGCCCCCTCGCCGTGGTCCTCGGTCAGCACGTGGGAAAGCCCGCGCACCACGGCGACGGGCAGCCCGGCGGCCTTGCCCTTGACGAGGTCACCGGCCGCGGCCAGCTCGTCCGCCGTCGCCACGACCGTCGCGCTGAGCGGATTGCCGTACGCGTCCGTGCCCCCGCGCAGATCGTCCAGCACGTGCACCCCGGCGGCGCCGATCGCGACATCCGTGAGCCCCGTGCGCCAGGGCCGCCCGAACGTGTCCGTCACGACGACCCCGACATCGACGCCGAGGGCGTCCCGCAGCCCGTCGCGGATCGCCCGCGCGGATGCGTCCGGGTCGTCGGGGAGCAGCAGCACCGTCCCGGACGGCGTGTTGGAGGCATCCACCCCCGCGGCGGCCATCACGAGCCCCTGCCGGTTCTCGACGATGCGCAGCGCACCGCGCCGCGCCACCACCCGCACGGTCTCGGCGTCGATCGCGGCCTCCCGGTCCACCGCCTCGACGATCCGGCCCTCCGCCTTGGACACGATCTTGGAGGTGACGAGCAGCACGTCCCCGTCCGCCAGGCCGGGCTCGGCGGCGGCGATCAGCTTGGCGAGATCGTCCCCCTGCTGCACCTCGGGCAGTCCGGGCACCGCCCAGACCCGGTAACCGTCGACAGGCACGCCGCTCAAACCGCCCGCACCTCCTCCGCCAGCAACAGAGCCTCACGCGCCATCTGCGCGGACGCGTCCACGTCGGTCATCATCAGCGGCACGGCCCGGCACAGGATCCCGGCGGCCTTCACCCGGTCCACGACGCCGGCGTCGACGGTGTCGACCAGCCAGCCGTCCAGCAGTCCCGAGCCGTAGTGCTCGGCGACCGCCGCGGCCGTCGACTCCACGCCCACCGCCGCGAGCACCTTGTCGGCCATCCCGCGCACGGGCGCGTCCCCGACGATGGGGGACAGCCCGACCACCGGCACTCCGGCGTCAGCGATCGCCTCCCGGATGCCGGGCACGGCGAGGATGGTGCCGATGGACACGACCGGGTTGGACGGCGGGAACAGCACGACGTCCGCCTCCGCGATCGCCTCCAGGACGCCCGGCGCCGGCTTCGACTGCTCCGCGCCCACCGGCACGATCGCCTCGGCCGGCACGGAGGCCCGCAGCCGCACCCAGTACTCCTGGAAGTGGACCGCCTTGCGCTCGCCGTCGACCTCGACGGCGACATGCGTCTCGACCCGGTCGTCGGTCATGGGGATCAGCCGGACGCCCGGCTTCCACCGGTCGCACAGCGCCTCGGTCACCGCGCTCAGCGGATACCCGGCGCCGATCATCTGCGTCCGCACGATGTGTGTGGCGAAGTCCCGGTCGCCGAGCCCGAACCACTCGGGCCCGACGCCGTACGCCGCGAGCTCCTCCTTGAGGTGGAAGGTCTCGTCGGCCCGCCCCCAGCCCTGTTCCTCGTTGATGCCGCCGCCGAGCGTGTACATCACCGTGTCGAGGTCCGGGCAGACCTTCAGCCCGAAGAGGTGGATGTCGTCCCCGGTGTTGCCGATGACCGTGACGTCCGCGTCCGGCGCGGCCTGCTTCAGACCGCGCAGGAACCGGGCACCACCGATGCCGCCTGCCAGAACCACAATGCGCATGGGGGCAAGTCTTGCAGGCCGGTACGACAACGCGTCAGGCGGTTACGACGTCCACCTCGTCGTACGTCGCCGGGGCCGAGCACTGGGGCGCGTGCATCTGCATCTCGGTCAGGCCGGGGTAGTAGACGTGCAGGCTTATGGCCGGCTCCAGCGTGTCGTTGACCACCTCGTGCACGTACCCCGGCGCGAACACCCGCTGGGCACCCGCCGCCAACGCGCGCGTGCCCCGCCCGGTCCGCTCGGTCAGCTTTCCGTCCAGCACGGTCAGGACACCGGAGGAGCGGCCGTGGTCGTGCAGTCCGCTGCCCTGTCCGGGCACCCAGGACAGCAGCCACACCTCGTAGCCGGGGCCGGTGCGCAGCCGGTGGTACCAGCGGGTGGTGGCGTCGTACTGGACGAGGTGCTCCCACTGGGCCCGGTCGGCGGCGATGGAGCGGGACAGCCCGACGAACTCGGCGACGGTGGCCGGGTGCTCGCGCGCGGGCTGGAGCAGGTGCGGGACTTCGAGGATGTCGCCGGCGATCTGGAGGTCGCTGTCGCTGTTCATGGTGTGCGGTGGTTCCTCGGCGGAGTGTGTGGGGGCACTGGGTGTCAGGTACCGTCCGCCCGGGTCACGGGGGACAGAGGTGCCCTGGTCCGGGCGTGGGGAACAGGCAGCCGAGTCGCGGTGGACTCAGAAGCAGCCGGAGCGCGCTTGGCTCAACAGCTGGAACAGCGACAACAGCTACAGCGAGCGTGGGCAGCACCGAGGGACCCCGCGGGGCGGGTCGAGGTGAGTGCCAAGTTCGCGAGCATGCCCACAAGAACAGCGGTTCACACGTTCACTGTCAACTCGACGCCCGGTATGTGGGACGAGTTTCACCACATCCGGTTCATCTCTCAGGTGAAAGGTTTGTGCACGCATCGGCGGGACACATGGCGCACAGCCAGGCGCACGAGCCTCGGAACGAGATCGAACTGGTGGGCGTCCTTCTCTGTGCAGGCCCCAAAAGCCGGTGCGGGAGCGGCGCCCCTCGAGGGGTCTCCTCTGCTTGTCAAGGTTTAGGCCGATTTGAACACTTTCTGCTAGACCTTGGTTCCGCAGAGTGAATAAGGGGCCCAATAGCAGATCTCGGCTTGACTCGCCCGGAGCAGCACACTTGTAATTTCACTCGTGTCGTTCAGCCGAAATCGGTACGGCTACATCACGGGGACGCGAAAGACAGACGAGGGGCGCACATGACCGAGACGGTGCAGCAACTGCTGGTCGACGACGCGGACGAGGAACTCGGCTGGCAGGAGCGCGCGCTGTGCGCCCAGACCGACCCCGAGTCCTTCTTCCCCGAGAAGGGCGGCTCCACCCGCGAGGCGAAGAAGGTCTGCCTCTCCTGCGAGGTCCGCTCCGAGTGCCTCGAGTACGCCCTCGCCAACGACGAACGCTTCGGAATCTGGGGCGGCCTGTCCGAGCGCGAGCGCCGCAGACTGAAGAAGGCGGCGGTCTGAGTCGAGGGCCATGGCCCGAGTCCGCCCAGGAACACGGTGCGAACGGCCCGTCGCAGGTGAGTTATCCACAGGCGGCGGGCCGTCGACATGCCCAGCCGATAGTGTGGGCGCTCGTCCGAGACGCCCCGCTGCCCCCTCGGGGCACAGGCGTCCACCGCAGTCCACCGAACCGGGGCCCGTACCTCGATGTCCGTGCACAGCCACACGGCAGCCCAGCAAGACACCGCTGCCACCCCTGAGTTTCCGCGTCACGTGGTGACGGCGGTCCTCGTCTCCCACGACGGCGCCCGCTGGCTGCCCGACGCGCTCGCCGGACTGCTCGGCCAGGAGCGCCCGGTGCAGTTCGCCATGGGCGCCGACACCGGCAGCGCGGACGACTCCGCCCAGCTGGTCACCGACGTCCTCGGCGCCGACCGCGTGCTGCACCTCGCCCGGCGTACCGGCTTCGGCCAGGCCGTCGAGGAGGCGGGCCGCACCGCGCCCGTCCTCACTCCGGACGAGCTGCCGTACCTGAAGCGGCCCAGCGGCTGGGACCCCGTCACGCGCACCTGGCGCGACGACGCCTACGACATGCCGGAGCTCCCGCACGGAGAGCCGGTGCAGTGGCTGTGGCTGCTGCACGACGACTGCGCCCCCGAACCCGACGCCCTGGCCCAGCTGCTGCGGGTCGTGGAGACCGAGTACGACCTGGGCCGGGACGACGTGGCGGTCGTGGGCCCCAAGCTCCGCGGCTGGTACGACCGGCGGCAGCTGCTGGAGGTAGGCGTCAGCATCGCCCACTCCGGCCGCCGCTGGACCGGCCTGGACCGCCGCGAACAGGACCAGGGCCAGCACGACCACGTCCGGTCGGTGCTGTCCGTGTCCACCGCCGGCATGCTGATCCGCCGCGACGTCTTCGAGCAGCTCGGCGGCTTCGACCGCCGGCTGCCCCTGATGCGCGACGACGTCGACCTGTGCTGGCGGGCGCACGCGGCCGGATACCGCGTCCTGATCGCCCCGGAAGCCGTCGTACGGCACGCCGAGGCCGCCTCGCGCGAGCGCCGCGCCGTCGACTGCGCGGGCCGCACCACCGCCTCCCCGCACAAGGTCGACAAGGCCGGCGCCGTCTACACCCTGCTCGTCAACACGCGTGCGGCCCTGCTGCCCTGGGTGCTGGTGCGGCTGCTCCTGGGCACCCTGTTGCGGACCGTCGCCTATCTCGTCGGCAAGGTCCCCGGTCAGGCCGTCGACGAGATCCGCGGCCTGGTGGGCACCCTGCTGCGGCCCGAGCGGATCCTCGCCGGGCGCCGCAGGCGCGGCCGAGCGGCCGTCGACAAGGACGAGATGCGGCCGCTGTTCCCGCCACCGGGCGCGACCGTCCGCGCCACGGTCGAGCAGGCCGCGAGCAGCCTCTTCGGCAGCTCCGACCCAGAGGTGACCTCCGGGGCGGGCCGGCACGGCGGCGCGGTCGAGTCCGGTCCGGGCGGCGACGACGCCGACTTCCTGGAGGTCGAGCAGTTCGTCCGCCTCAAGCGCATCGCCCGCAAGCCCGGCCCGGTGCTCTTCCTGGTGCTGCTGCTGGTCTCCCTGGTCGCCTGCCGGGCCCTCCTCGGCGGCGGCGCGCTCGCGGGCGGCGCCCTGCTGCCCGCCCCGGCCGACTCGAGCGAGCTGTGGTCGCGTTACCTGGACGCCTGGCACGCGGTGGGCGTCGGCGGCACCCCTGCCGCGCCGCCGTACCTCGCGCTCGTCGCGATGTTCGCCTCCGTGCTGTTCGGCTCGACCGGCCTCGCGGTCACCGTCCTGCTGGTCTGCTCGGTGCCGCTGGCCGGGTTCGCCGCCTACTTCGCCTCCCGTCCGCTCGTCGAGTCGCGCCTCCTGCGCGCGTGGGCGGCCGTCGTCTACGCCTTCCTGCCCGCCGCCACCGGTGCCCTCGCCGGCGGCCGCATCGGCACCGCCGTCCTGGCCATCCTGCTGCCGCTCATGGCGCGCGCGGGCATCGCGGCCAGCGGCCTGGCGCACAGCTCGGGCACGCGGGGCAGCTGGCGCGCCACCTGGGCGTACGCCCTGCTGCTGACCATCACCACGGCGTTCACGCCGATCGTGTGGCCCATCGCGCTGATCCTCGGCATCGGCCTGCTGGCCGTGCGCCGCGCCGAGATCACCGCCTACGGCCTGCGCTTCTTGACCCAGCTCGGCACGCCCCTGCTGATCCTCGCCCCCTGGTCGCTGTCCCTCCTCCCGTTCGGCTTCTTCCAGGAAGCCGGCCTGGACTACGGCGCCTCGACGGCCTCCGCCCTCGACCTGCTCGGCATCAGCCCCGGCGGCCCCGGCACGGTCAGCGGGCTGATGCTGATCGGCGTCGTCCTGGCCGCGCTCGCCGCCCTGTTGCGCTCAGAGCGGCAGTTCGGCATCTGGACCGCCTGGGCCGCCGCCCTGGTGGGCCTCGTCTTCGCCGTCCTGTCCAACGGCTCCACCTGGGCCGGCCCCGCGACCCTCGTCTACGGCCTCGCCCTCCTCGTCGCCGCCGCCCTCGGCGCCGACGGGGCACGGTCGCGCGTGGCCGAGCAGAGCTTCGGCTGGCGTCAGCCGGTCGCCGCCCTGATCGCCTTCGCCTCGGCCGCGGGCCCGCTGCTCGTCGCCGCCGGCTGGATGCTCGGCGGCGCCGACGGACCGCTGGAGCGCCGCGACCCGGTGCAGGTGCCCGCGTTCGTCGCCGAGGAGAGCGGCACCCGCGACCAGGCACGCACCCTCGTCCTCGACAGCGACTCCGCCGCCCACGTCGGCTACATGCTGGTGCGCGGCTCCGGCGCCCGCCTCGGTGACGCCGAACTGGCCGCGGCCGACGGTGAGAACAGCAGCCTCGACAAGATCGTCGCCAACCTCGTGGCCGGTTCCGGCGCCGACCAGGCCGACCAGCTCGGCAAGTTCGCCGTGCGCTACGTCCTGGTCCACAAGGGCGCGCCCCGCGAGGTCACGCGCATCCTGGACGCCACACCCGGCCTGTCCCGGCTCAGCCAGCAGGACGGCAGCGGCCTGTGGCGGGTCGACCAGGAGGTCGCGCGCGCCACGGTCGTCCCCGAGTCGGGTGTTCCGCAGCCCGTCGCCGCCGGCCCCGTCGAGATCCACACCACCATCCCGTCCGGCGCGGAGGGACGCGTCCTGCGCCTCGCCGACACCGCCGCCGAGGGCTGGACGGCCACGCTGGACGGCAGCCCGCTCACCCGCACCACGGTCGACGGCTGGGCCCAGGGCTTCGAACTCCCTGCCTCCGGCGGCAAGCTGGACGTCACCTTCGACGACCCGATCACCCACACCGCCTGGCTGTGGGCCCAGGGCGCGCTCGCCGTCGTCCTCGTCGTCCTGGCCCTGCCCGGCCGCCGTCGCGACGTCGACGACGACCTTCCCGAGGAGCCGGCCGTCCCCGCCCAGGCCGTCGCAGGCGAGGGCCGCCGCGCCCGCCGCCTGCGCGCCCAGGCAGAGGCCGAGGCCGAAGAGGGCGGCAGGCCCGAGGAGTTCCCGCCCCCTCCTCCGGAGGAGGCCCCCGCCGTCCCCCAGCAGCAGTCCTACGGCATGGGGGTCCCCCCGGGCGAGGATGATCGAGGCTGGGGGAGGGACACCCCGAGCTACGCGGGCACCGAGTACGCCGACGGCTACGGCGGGCAGTACCAGGACGCCCAGCAGCAGTACCCGCCGGGCGGCTACGACCAGCAGCCGTACCAGGCGGACCCGTACCAGGGCGGCCAGTACGACCCGTACGCGTACGGCGGCCGGCCCGAGCAGGCACCGTACGAGCAGGGCTACGGCCGGCAGTACGACCAGCAGGGCTACGACCCGGCGTACGACCCGACGCAGCCGCCCCCGCAGGGCAACGGCAGTGAGCGCCCCGACGGGAGTCAGCAGTGAACCGCACCACCCTGTCCCTGATCGCCGGCACCGCCGCGCTCGCCGCCGTCACCGGATTCGCCGTGCTGACCACGCCGGACGCCGCCGGCACGAACACCGCCGAGGCGGCGGCCGTCCTGCCCGTGGAGCGCACCAGCCTGCTCTGCCCGGCGCCCAGCCTCTCCGACCTCGCCGACACGTCGTACACGTCCTTCACTCCGGTCACGAAGGGGACCGAGAGCGACGGCAAGGCCGAACTCCAGTCCGCCACGGAGCAGTCGGCGGACGGCGGGAGCGAGGGGAAGAAGAAGGCCGACAAGCCGGTCCTGACACCGAAGGAGCCCGGCACTCCGGTCACCGGGGACGCCTCGGGGGGCGACGCGCCCGCGCTCGTCGGGACCGCCGAAGGGAAGTTCGCGCCGGGCTGGACCGTCCAGGAGACCACCGAGGTCGCCGCGGGCACCGGCCGCGGTCTCCAGGGCGTCAACTGCACCGCGCCGGACACGGAGTTCTGGTTCCCGGGCGCCAGCACGGCCGCCGACCGCACCGACTACGTGCACCTGACCAACCCCGACGACTCCGCCGCCGTCGTCGACATCGAGCTCTACGGCAAGGACGGCGCCCTGGAGTCCGCGGTGGGGGAGGGCATCACGGTCCGGCCGCACTCCAGCGAGCCGGTCCTGCTGTCCACGCTCACGGACGAGAAGCAGGAGAACCTCACCGTCCATGTGAACGTCCGCAGCGGACGCGTGGGCGCCGCCGTACAGGCCCTGGACGACAAGCTCGGCGGCGACTGGCTGGCCGCGTCCACCGACCCGACGGGCAGCCTGGTCCTGCCCGGCATCCCCAAGGACGCCACCGCCGTGCGCCTGGTCGCCTTCACCCCCGGCGACTCCGACGCCGACCTGAAGGTGCGGCTCTCCTCGCCGTCCGGGCAGATCACCCCGGCCGGCAACGAGACCCTGCACGTCAAGGCGGGCATGACCACCGCGGTCGACCTCGGCGACGTCACCCGCGGCGAGGCCGGCTCACTGATCCTGACCCCCACCGACCGTTCCGTGCCGGTGGTCGCGGCGCTGCGGGTCGTACGCGGCAAGGGGTCGAAACAGGAGACGGCGTTCATCCCCGCCACCCGCCCGGTCGGCACGCGCGCGTCGGCCGCCGACAACAGTGCCAAGGGCACCACGCTCTCCGTGGTCGCACCCGGCCGCGCCGCGAAGGTCAAGGTCACCGCGTCGGTGGGCAGCGACGGCGGTACGGCCGTCTCGAAGACGTACACGATCAAGGCGGGCACGACCCAGAACATCGAGGCCCCGGCCCCGAGCGGTGGGAAGGGCACGTACGCGCTGACGATCGAGCCGGTCTCCGGCGGCCCGGTCTACGCGTCCCGGACCCTGGCGGCCACGGAGGACGGCGTCCCGGGCTTCACGATCCAGACCCTCCCGGACGACCGGGGAACGGTGGCGGTACCGGAGGCGGACCAGGACCTGTCGGTGCTGCAGAAGTAGGCCGGGCGGCGTTCGATCCGCAGGCGGTCAGTCCTCGCCGTACCGCGGATCCACGGTCTCCGGAGTCAGCCCCAGCAGCTCGGCGACCTGCTCGACCACGATCTCGTGCACCAGGGCGGCGCGTTCGTCGCGCCCTTTCGTGCGAATCTCGACCGGCCGGCGATAGACGATCACCCGGGCGGGCGTCCCCTCGCGAGAGGGAATGGTGCCGCCCAGGGGGACCGCCTCGTCGTTCCAGACCTCGCCGGGCGCGTCCAGCCGCGGCACCTCCAGCACCAGGAAGTCGATGTCGGCGAGCTGCGGCCACCGCCGCTCCAGGCGCTCCACGGAGTCCTGCACCAGGTCCGCGAACGCCTCGGCACGGCTGGCCGCCAGCGGCACCTGCGGGGGCGCGATCGGCCCGCGCATGCCCCGGCCGTGTCGATCACGACGGCGGGGCCCGGGGTCGGCGGCACGGGGCGGTACGGGGTTGTCCATCACTGGTGAAGCGTAGTCCCCGCCCGGGCCGGGTGCCCGGCCCCACGCGGCAGCCGGACCCTGGGCGTCCGTCCCGTACGGCATGACGGCAGTTGACCATTCCAGCCAAGGTTGGGCTCGATTACATGTCTCTCCAGGACCGTCGCTCTCAAGGCAATTGACATGGTTTGTTCCGAGTGGTGACCGGTTTCAAAACCGCTCGATCTCTGGGACGCATCTGTCCGTGCAGGTCAGGCCGGTGTGTTCGGAGTGGTGTGTGGGGCGATTCACAGCGCGACACGGTGGAGTGACCTGAGGGGGAGTCGTCGCGGCCCGCTCAAGAGTGCGGTACCGTCCAACGTCGTGAGCCCTGTACGTCGCTGTTCGCGCACCGCTTGCGGCCGTCCCGCCGTCGCGACGCTGACGTACGTCTACGCCGACTCGACCGCGGTCCTCGGCCCGCTCGCCACCTACGCCGAACCCCACTGCTACGACCTGTGCGCCGAGCACTCCGAGCGCCTCACCGCCCCGCGCGGCTGGGAGGTCGTCCGTCTCCTCGACGCCTCGGCCCCCGCCCGGCCCAGCGGTGACGATCTGGAAGCGCTTGCCAACGCCGTGCGCGAGGCGGCCCGTCCGCAGGAGCGGGCGGCAGGAGCCGGTGGCGGCGGAGGGCGCGGAGCCGACCCGATGGAGGTCGCACGCCGCGGCCATCTCCGGGTCCTGCGCTCCCCGGACAACTGACCTCCCCGCCCCGTTCTTGTGCACGCGCGTTTCATCGAGTGACGCCCTTTCACGGGCCGTTGGCGCGGACGTGACCGCTCCGTCCCGTGCAAGCGAGAAATCGCTTTCCGCATGCCGGAAGCAAGGTCGCTCGTGTACGTCCAGGAACTGGAACCCGCCGCCGACTCGCTCGGCCTGTCCGCCCTGGCGGCGGCCCTTCCCCTCGTGATCGTCCTCGTCCTGCTCGGCGGCGTCCGCGTGAAGGCGCACCTGGCGGGCCTCGCAGGCCCCCTGTCAGCCGCGCCGGTCGCCTGCTCGCGTACGGCATGCCGCCGGGCCAGACCGTCTCCAGCGCCGCCCAGGGAGCCGTCTTCGGCCTCTTCCCCATCCTCGCGTGCCGCCGGTCTGGATCGTCGTCAAGGCCCTTGGGTGTAACGGATGACGGTCCGCACCCGACACTTCGACATCCCGCGCCGCTCCATCGGGCGGCTGTCGGACGACCCGCGCATCCAGGCCCTCGTCGTCGCCTTCTGCTTCGGCGCCCTCCTGGAGGCCCTCGCCGGCTTCGGCGCACCCGTCGCGATCTGCTCGGTCATGCTGGTGGCGGCGCTCGGTTTCGACCCGGTGCGCGCCGCGGTCGTCGCCCTGTCGCCAACACCGCGACGGTCGCCTTCTGCGCGATGGTCGCCTTCTGCGCGATGGGCACGCCGGTCGTGACCCAAGCTCAGGTCCCGAACTGCCCCTGGACGCCGTGGCTCCGTGGTGGGCCGTCAGACGCCCCTGCCGGCCCTGGTGGTGCCGCTGGTGCTGGTCCGGCCGGTAGACGGGCGGCGCGGGCTGCGTGAGACCTGGGTGCCTGCCCGGGTGTGCGGAGTCGCCTTCGCCGTCGCCCAGTTCGCCGCCTCCAACCACTCTCGGCACAACTCGCCGACATCAACGCCGCCTTGCCCGGCGCTGGCGTCCTGGTCGCGGTGCCCCACGCGCGCAGGCCGGCCGCCGAGCCGTACGCGCGGCCGTGCTGACCGGCGCCCGCAGCGGGACCCTGGACGAGGCCGACCCACGCGGTGAAGCCGTGGGCGCCTACGCCCCGTACGCGCCGATCGTCGCGAAGTTCTCCATCGCCCGGATCCCCGCCGTCAAGGACTGGCTCGCCAGGGCGACGCAGACGTAGGGCTCGCCCCTCCTGAACGTCCTCGACGCGGACGGCGACCCGGTCGGCAACAGTTCGGGCGGTGTCCTCGGCAAGATGATCTCGCCGCAGAACCTCACCATCGCCTGCGCGGCCGTGGGCCTCGCCGGCCGTGAGGGGGATCTGCCGCGCAAGGTGCTGCCCTGGAGCCTCGGGCTGCTGCTGGTGATGTGTCTGATCGTGGTCGGGCAGCGTTCGCCGATGCTGGGCTGGATGCTGCCCTGACCGCTCCATTCCGTTTCTGACCTGAGGTTACGGCTCGGAGTCCAGTCGGCTACCGCACAGCTCCCCGTCGGTGGGTGCGAGTAGTTTGTGGTGACCAGAGGACTTTCAGAAGGGGTGGCCGTGGCCGCTGATCTCTCCCAGCTCGTGAAGGCGTACGACGTGCGGGGGGTCGTTCCGGACCAGTGGGACGAGCCGCTCGCCGAGCTCTTCGGGGCCGCGTTCGTCCAGGTGACCGGCGCGAGCGCGATCGTGACCGGGCACGACATGCGGCCCTCGTCGCCGGGACTGTCGGCCGCCTTCGCCCGCGGAGCCGCGGCCCGCGGTGTGCACGTCACCGAGATAGGCCTGTGCTCGACCGACCAGCTGTACTACGCCTCCGGCGCGCTGAACCTGCCGGGCGCCATGTTCACGGCCTCGCACAACCCTGCCCAGTACAACGGCATCAAGATGTGCCGCGCGGGCGCCGCCCCGGTCGGCCAGGACACCGGCCTCGCCGAGATCCGCGAACTCGTCGAGCGGTGGAGCGAGTCGGACGCCCCGGCCCCCGCGGCCACGACGGGCACGATCACCCAGCGGGACACGTTGACGGACTACGCGGCCCACCTCCGCTCCCTCGTCGACCTGACCTCCATCCGCCCCCTGAAGGTCGTCGTCGACGCGGGCAACGGCATGGGCGGCCACACCGTTCCGACGGTCTTCGAGGGCCTGCCCCTGGACCTCGTGCCCATGTACTTCGAGCTGGACGGCACCTTCCCCAACCACGAGGCCAACCCCCTCGACCCGGCCAACCTCGTGGACCTGCAAAAGCGCGTCCGCGAGGAGGGCGCCGACCTCGGCATCGCCTTCGACGGCGACGCCGACCGCTGCTTCGTCGTCGACGAGCAGGGCAACCCGGTCTCCCCGTCCGCGATCACGGCCCTGGTGGCCTCCCGCGAACTCGCCAGGCACGGCGGCAAGGGCATCGTCATCCACAACCTGATCACGTCCTGGTCGGTGCCCGAGGTCGTCAAGGAGAACGGCGGCACGCCGGTACGCACGCGCGTGGGCCACTCCTTCATCAAGGCCGAGATGGCCAGGACCGGCGCGATCTTCGGCGGCGAGCACTCCGCGCACTACTACTTCGCGGACTTCTGGAACGCCGACACGGGCATGCTCGCCGCCCTGCACGTCCTCGCCGCCCTCGGTGGCCAGGACGGCACCCTCTCCGCCCTCGTCGCCCAGTACGACCGCTACACCGGCTCCGGCGAGATCAACTCCACGGTCGACGACCAGGCCGGCCGCCTGACCGCCGTCAAGGCCGCGTACGAGAACCGGGAGGACGTCACGCTGGACGAACTCGACGGCCTCACCGTCACCGCCGCCGACTGGTGGTTCAACGTCCGCCCCTCCAACACGGAGCCCCTGCTGCGCCTGAACGCGGAAGCGAGGGACGAGGCGACGATGGCGAAGGTCCGGGACGAGGTCCTGGGCATCATCCGGGGCTGACATTCGGCCGGGGCGCCCCTGTGACTTGCGCAGCGGCACCCGGCCCGGCCGAACCCCACCGCCCCACCCTCACCGGCGGTACCCTGACCAGGCACATCCGCACAAGCAAGCGCACGCGACCTCGCCCCCGAAGGGAAAACCCCATGCCGCTCGAAGCCGGCCTCCTGGAGATCCTCGCCTGCCCGGCCTGTCACGCCCCCCTCAAGGAGCAGGACGCCGAGCTGATCTGCACCGGCCAGGACTGCGGCCTGGCGTACCCCGTCCGCGACGGCATCCCCGTCCTCCTCGTCGACGAGGCCCGCCGCCCCGCGTAAGCGACGACTTGGCGACCCGGAGACCCGCGAAACCGACGACCCGGCGACCGGAGGCTGCCCGCCCATGCTCGACGAATCGCTGCTCGACACCCCCGAGGCACTCTCGGAGGCCGACCACCGCGGCCTGCTCCGCGGCGCCGCCGAAGCAGGCGCCCGCGTCCGCACCGCCGCCCGCCATGCCGCCGAGGCCGGCGTGGGTGACCTCAAACCCGACGGCCGCCCCCGCGCAGTCCTCATCGCGGGCCCCGGTGCCGCCGCCACCCACGCCGCCGACCTCCTCGGCACGCTCGCCGGCGCCGGCAGTCCCGTCACCCGCCTGGCCCCTTCGGGCGTCGCCCCCGCCGCGGGCGCCATGCGCTGGGAACTGCCCGGCTGGGTCGGCTCCGTGGACCTGCTGCTGATCGCCACCCCCGACGGCAGCGAGCCGGGCCTGTCCCTGCTCGCCGAACAGGCCTACCGCCGCGGCTGCAGCGTCGTCGCCGTGGCCCCGTCCCACTCGCCGCTCGCCGAGGCGATCGACGGCGCCCACGGCCTCTTCGTACCGATGGCGACCGCCCCGTACGACCAGGACGAACCCCTCGCCGCGTCCGCCCCCGGCGTGCTGTGGGCGCTGCTCACCCCGCTGCTCGCGCTCCTGGACCGCACCGGCCTGCTGACCGCCCCGCCCGAGGCCCTGGAGAAGGTCGCCGACCGCCTCGACGGGATCGCCGAGCGCTGCGGGCCCGCCATCGCGACCTACAGCAACCCGGCCAAGACCCTGGCCGCCGAGCTCGCCGACGCCCTCCCGGTCATCTGGACCGAGGGCACCTCCGCGGGCCCCGCAGGCCGCCGCTTCGCCGCCGCCCTCGCCGAACTCTCCGGCGCCCCGGCCGTCGTCGCCGAACTGCCCGAGGCACTCGCCGCGCACAGCGCCCTGCTCGCGGGCCGGCTCGCCGCGAGCGCCGACCCGAACGACTTCTTCCGCGACCGCGTCGACGAAGCGCCCGCCCTGCACGCGCGCGTGGTGCTGCTCCGCGACCGCCCGATCGGCGGCCTCACCGCCGCCCCCGGCGCCCGTGACCTGGCCCTCAGCCACGACACGCCGATCAGCGAACTGGAGCCGGATCCCGGTGGCGAACTGGAGACCCTCGCGGAACTGATCGCCGTCACGGATTTCGCCGCCGTTTACCTGGCGCTCGCCTCAAGGGCCTGATCTGGTCCCGCGCCCACCGACCAGAGCCCGCCCAGCAGCGTACGTACGGAGACAGAGACACAGCATGGACCGCCTCGACAACACCGTCCGCCCCTACGCCTGGGGTTCCACAACAGCGATCCCGAAGCTGCTCGGCACCGAGCCGACCGGCGAACCGCAGGCGGAGATGTGGATGGGAGCCCACCCCGGCGCCCCCTCGCGCACCGCACGCGGCACGCTCGTCGACGTCATCGAGGCCGCCCCGGAGCGGGAGCTGGGCGAGAAAGCCGTAGCCAAGTTCGGCCCCCGCCTGCCCTTCCTCCTGAAGATCCTCGCCGCCGGCGGCCCGCTCTCCCTCCAGGTGCACCCCGACCTCGCCCAGGCGAAGGAGGGTTACGAGGACGAGGAGCGCCGCAACATTCCCGTGGACGCCGGCCACCGCAACTACAAGGACGCCAACCACAAGCCCGAACTCATCTGCGCACTCACCGAGTTCGACGGCCTGTGCGGTTTCCGCGACCCGGCGCAGGCCGCCGACCTCCTCGACAGCCTCGGCGTCGACTCCCTCAAGCCGTACGTCGACCTCCTGCACGCCCAGCCGGAAGAGGCAGCCCTGCGCGAGGTCCTCACGGCGATCCTCACCGCCGATCCCGAGGAGATGGCCCGCACGGTCACCGAGGCCGCGGCCGCCTGCACCCGCCTCGGTGGCGACCACGCGCCCTACGCGGACATCGCCCACCACTACCCGGGCGACCCCGGCGTCATCGCCGCGATGCTCCTCAATCACGTCCGACTCCAGCCGGGCGAGGCCCTGTTCCTCGGCGCCGGCATCCCGCACGCCTACCTGAGCGGCCTCGGCGTCGAGATCATGGCCAACTCCGACAACGTCCTGCGCTGCGGCCTGACCCCCAAGCACGTCGACGTCCCCGAACTCCTGCGCATCGTCCGCTTCGAGGCCGGTGACCCGGGCGTGCTGCGCCCGGAGGCGTCCGCCGACGGCGAGGAGGTCTACGAGACCCCGATCGACGAGTTCCGGCTCTCCCGGTACGTCCTCCCCGAGGGCGGCACCGGCCACGATCTCACCCGCGCGACCCCGCAGATCCTGCTGTGCACGGCGGGCACGGTCCGCGCCGGGGACACCGAACTCGCCCCCGGCCGGTCCGTGTTCGTGCCGGCGGGAGAACAGACCGAGGTGTCCGGGACCGGCACGGTCTACCGGGCGACCGTCATCGTCTGAAGCGACCACTTGCCGCCCTGGCGCGCCGCCGTCGTGCCGGGCTGCAACAATGGCCCACCGCAAAGGACGGGCAAAGCCCGGGACGGCGTACGAAGGGACAACGCGAACACATGAGCGCGTCAGGCGGCACCAAGGCGATCGTGGCGGCACTCGCCGCCAACCTCGCGATCGCGGTAGCGAAGTTCGTGGCGTTCCTCTTCAGCGGATCGTCATCGATGCTCGCCGAGTCCGTGCACTCACTCGCGGACTCGGGCAACCAGGCCCTGCTGCTCGTCGGCGGCAAGAAGGCCCAGCGCGAGGCCACCCCGCAACACCCCTTCGGCTACGGCCGCGAGCGGTACATCTACGCCTTCCTCGTCTCGATCGTGCTCTTCTCGGTCGGCGGCATGTTCGCGATCTACGAGGGCTACGAGAAGATCAAGCACCCCCACGAGATCGAGCACTGGTACTGGCCGGTGGGTGTCCTCGTGTTCGCGATCATCGCGGAGACGTTCTCCTTCCGGACGGCCATCAAGGAGTCCAACCCCCTTCGCGCCGGTAGGTCGTGGAAGGACTTCGTCCGCCACGCCAAGGCCCCCGAACTGCCCGTCGTGCTCCTGGAGGATCTGGGCGCCCTGGTCGGTCTGATCCTGGCCCTGGTCGGCGTCAGCATCGCCCTGGCGACCGGCGACGGCGTCTGGGACGGCATCGGCACCCTCTGCATCGGCATCCTGCTCATCATCATCGCGCTCGTCCTGGCCGCCGAGACCAAGTCCCTGCTGCTCGGTGAGTCCGCCGGCGTCGAGGAGGTCCAGAAGATCGAGGCCGCCATCGTCGACGGTGACACCGTCACCGGCATCATCCACATGCGCACCCTCCACCTCGGCCCCGAGGAACTGCTGGTCGCCGCCAAGATCGCCGTACAGCACGACGACACGGCCACCGAGATCGCCACCGCCATCAACGCCGCCGAGTCCCGCATCCGCGCGGCCGTCCCGATCGCCCGCGTCATCTACCTCGAGCCGGACATCTACAGCGAGACCGAGGCCGCCAAGGGCGCCGACCGCGAGGCCACCCCCGGCGGCCCGACAGCTCAGGACGCCGGCCACTGATTTCGTACGTCCTTCCCGTACGTCATTCCCTTACGTCATTCGGCACGGCTGCCTGATACGGCTGTCACGCGCGGCAGCGGGGTCCACCGAGTCGCTCGGTGGACCCCGCCGTGCGTTTACCGGATCTCGGCGAGCACGCCGAGCACGGCAGCCTCATCCGCGGCCGCCGTCAGCCGCTCACGGAACCCGGCGTCCATCAACTTCCGCGACAGCAGCGCCAGAATCCGCAGATGCTCGTCGCCCGCGGCCGCTTCCGGCACGGCGATCATGAAGACCAGCTTCGCCTTCGTCCCGTCCAGGGAACCCCACTCGACCCCCTCGACGGACCGCGCGAATCCGACCACGGGTGCGCTCACCGCATCCGTCTTGGCATGTGGAATCGCGATCTCCTCGCCCAGCCCGGTCGTGCCCTGCTCCTCGCGCCGCAACGCCGTCCGCACCAGTTCGTCCCCGCCCGCCACCTTGCCGCTCCGCGCGAGCAGCCCCGCCATCTCCCGGATGGCGGCCTCCTTGTCACGCGCGTCGAGCGCAACCTTCACGGTCTGCTCGGTGAGGTAGCCGGAGAGGACCGGGCAACTGCCGTCGGGGTCGTCGTCGGCTTCGGCCGGCGTTGCCCCAGCGCTCCCCTCTGTCCCCGCGGCGGGAGCGCTCGCGCCCGTCGTCGCCGCCCCGGTCACGGCCTGCTGCGGTATGACGGCACCCGCGCCCACAAGCGCGGGCTCGGCCCCCAGTACATCTCCGCCGACGACCGGCGCCCCCCTCCGTTTCCGCTCGCTGATGTCGACCAGCGTGACCGTGGTCAGCGTGGTGACCAACGTGCCGATCACCACGGCCACGAAGAACATCGGCACGCCGCTCACCGCCCCGAGCACCGCGACGATCGGTCCGCCGTGCGGCACCGCGTCCTCAACGCCGGCGACCCCGGCGACCGCACCGGCCACCGCGCCGCCCAGCATGTTGGCCGGGATGACCTGCGCGGGCCGCGCCGCCGCGAACGGGATCGCACCCTCGGAGATGCCGAAGCAGCCCATGAACAGCGAGGCGAGGCCGGTCTCCCGCTCCTGCTCGGTGTACAGCCGCTTCCGTATCAGCGTGGCCAGGCCCTGTCCCAGCGGCATGACCGGGATCGCGGCCGCGCACATGCCCATGACCGTCTGGTTGCCGGTCGCTATGAGCCCGGCGCCGAAGAGGAACGCCGTCTTGTTGACCGGGCCGCCCATGTCGAAGGCGATCATGAGCCCGAGAATCGCGCCGAGCAGGATCGCGCTCGTGCCCGTCATCCCGCTGAGCCAGTCGGTCAGGTGCTCGAAGACCCACGAGATCGGCTTCCCGATGACGTAGATGAAGAACAGCCCGAGCGTCGTGGTCGCCACGATCGGGATCACGATGATCGGCATGATCGGCTGCACGAACTTCGGGACCCTGACCTTCTTGATCCACAGCACCAGATACCCGGCGAGGAACCCGGTCACGATCGCCCCGATGAAACCGGCGCCCGCCTTCGAGTCGTACAGCGACCCGGTGTTGGCGATCCAGCCACCGATCATGCCCGGCACGAGTGCGGGCCGGTCCCCGACGGCGTAGGCGATGTATCCGGACAGGATCGGCACCATCAGCGTGAAGCCGATGACGCCGATGTTGTTCACGTCCATCCAGAAGGAGTCCTTCGGGATGACGAGCCCTCCGGAGGGATCGGTGTGCCCGCCGAGCGACAGCGAGACGGCGATCAGCAGCCCACCGACCACCACGAACGGGATCATGTAACTGACCCCGTTCATCAGCGCCTTGTACGCGACGCTCCGCTCCTTGCCGCCTTCCCGGGAGGCAGGCCTGATCGCGCCACCCCCGGTGTGAACCGGCGCCGACAGCACCCGCTCGATCAGCCGCTCGGGATGGCGAATGCCCTCCGCCACGCCGACGGTGAGGACCCGCTTTCCCACGAAACGGCTCAGGTCCACATCCTTGTCCGCAGCGACGATGACGCCGTCCGCAGTACTGACATCGTTGTCATCCAGGACGTTTTCGGCCCCGATGGATCCCTGCGTCTCCACCTTCATGTCGATACCGCGGCTCTCGGCGGCCTGCGCGAGTTTCTCCGCCGCCATGTACGTGTGCGCGATGCCGGTCGGGCATGCGGTCACGGCGAGCAGCTTCAGCCGCCCGCGCTCGCCATCACCGCTGCCCGTGGGGGGAGGGCCGGCCGGAATGGTCACATCGATCTCCTAACGCCTTTGTCACGCGAAACGCCGTCCCGGGCGCCCCGCAGATCGATCAGAGGTCCCGATCTCCTGGCATCCTGCAACACCGGCCTCCAGGCTCAAAGGCGCGCGAGCACCCCTTGTCCTGGTCCGTTGCCTCCTGTCCTCCCGTTCGTGAGTGTCCTGTTATCGCCGCCCCGGCAGCCCATCACCGACGCCGACGACGATCGGGGATCGGCGCAATGTGTTCGGAGGCGGACTGGGGGCGGCCGGGCCCACCGTGTAGCTTGGGTGGGAGCCAGACGTCGCTGCTGATGGCGGTCGGGCGGTCCCACCGCGGACCGGCCGAGGGAGAGAGGGCCTCCGACGGACTGCGCTGCGCGCACGCGGGCATGCCTGTGTCCTCCTTCGGGGCACCCCTGTGTCCGCCGCCGCGCAGACCAGCCGTACCCACCTCGCCCCAATCCCGAGGAGCAGCTCGAATGACGACTGTCGAAAACCGACAGGACTTCAAGGTCGCCGACCTCTCCCTGGCCGAGTTCGGCCGCAAGGAGATCACCCTCGCCGAGCACGAGATGCCCGGCCTGATGGCGATCCGCAAGGAGTACGCCGGGGCGCAGCCCCTGGCCGGCGCCCGTGTCACCGGCTCCCTGCACATGACCGTCCAGACCGCGGTACTCATCGAGACCCTGGCCGCCCTGGGCGCCGAGGTCCGCTGGGCCTCCTGCAACATCTTCTCCACCCAGGACCACGCGGCCGCCGCCATCGCCGTCGGCCCGAACGGCACGCCCGACAACCCGCAGGGCATCCCCGTCTTCGCCTGGAAGGGCGAGACCCTGGAGGAGTACTGGTGGTGCACGGAGCAGGCGCTGACCTGGCCGAACACCCCGACCGGCGGCCCGAACATGATCCTGGACGACGGTGGTGACGCCACCATGCTCGTCCACAAGGGCGTCGAGTACGAGAAGGACGGCAAGGTCCCGGACATCGAGACCGCCGAGTCCGACGAGCACCGCGTGGTCCTCCAGCTGCTGACCCGCACGGTGGCTGAGAGTCCGCAGAAGTGGACTCAGGTCGCCTCCGAGATCCGCGGCGTGACCGAGGAGACCACGACCGGTGTCCACCGCCTGTACGAGATGCAGCGCGACGGCACCCTCCTGTTCCCGGCGATCAACGTCAACGACGCCGTCACCAAGTCGAAGTTCGACAACAAGTACGGCTGCCGCCACTCCCTGATCGACGGCATCAACCGCGCCACCGACGTCCTCATCGGCGGCAAGACCGCGGTCGTCTTCGGCTACGGCGACGTGGGCAAGGGCTGCGCGGAGTCCCTGCGCGGACAGGGCGCCCGCGTCATCGTCACCGAGATCGACCCGATCTGCGCCCTCCAGGCGGCGATGGACGGCTACCAGGTCACGACCCTCGACGAGGTCGTGGACAAGGCCGACATCTTCATCACCACGACCGGCAACAAGGACATCATCATGGCCTCGGACATGGCCAAGATGAAGCACCAGGCGATCATCGGCAACATCGGCCACTTCGACAACGAGATCGACATGGCCGGCCTCGCCAAGATCCCCGGCATCGTCAAGGACGAGGTCAAGCCGCAGGTTCACACCTGGAAGTTCCCCGACGGCAAGGTGCTCATCGTCCTCTCCGAGGGCCGCCTGCTGAACCTGGGCAACGCCACCGGCCACCCGTCGTTCGTGATGTCCAACTCCTTCGCGGACCAGACCCTGGCCCAGATCGAGCTGTTCACCAAGCCCGACGAGTACCCGACCGGCGTCTACGTGCTGCCCAAGCACCTCGACGAGAAGGTCGCCCGCCTCCACCTGGACGCGCTCGGCGTGAAGCTGACCCAGCTGCGCCCCGAGCAGGCCGCGTACATCGGCGTCGAGGTCGACGGCCCGTTCAAGTCGGACCACTACCGCTACTGAGCCCGTACCTCGGCTCGCGGCGAGCACGTCCGTGCAATGACGCGCTCCCGCAACAGCAGGTCCTCAGAGGCAGGCCCCCGCACCCCCGTGCCGGGGGCCTGCCCCTTTGGCCGCCGAGGCCGGACCAGCCCGTCAAGCCCCACGACCAGGAACCCCATGCCCCGCGGCCGCTATTCGCTCCACGATCCGCACGATCACACCCCCCTCGCAGAAGAGCACTTCCACTGCGCCCCCGGCCCCTCCGGCTGGCGCTACGTCTCCCAACTGACCACCCCCTCGGGCGATCACAGCGGCTCCGTCGACCTCACCCTCGACGAACTCGGCCGCCCCATCCGCCTGGAACTGCATGCCGCGAGCTGGCAGGTCCGCGGTGCCGCCCTCGACGGCGTCACCTGGGTCCGCACGGACCCCACCGGAACCCATGCGACCGAAGGCAACGTCGCCGCCCACGCCTTCACCGGCACATCCCCCGCATTCCTCGTCGCCACCACCCGTCTGCTCCGCCTCACCCCTTCCACCACAGCAACGCGCGTACGCCTCGTCGCCTTCACGGACCCGGTCCTCGCACCGCGCACCGTGGACCAGTCCTGGACCTTGCTGAAAAGAGAAGCACACCGCACTGACAACGGCCCCCTGACCGTGGACGAATACCAGGTCACAGCCCTGGACACGGGGGAGCAGCACACCGTTCACATCGCCGGCGACGTGGTGCTCGCGGCACCCGGAATCGAGCTGGAGGACCTGGAGTCCCCGCCGTCGACATCGCTTTGAGCCAGGACGCCGGCCCCGCAGGTCGAGACCGTGAGCTTCACGAGCGAAGCGAACACTCTCAACCGCTGCTCTCTCCCCCCGTCAGGCAGGCGGTACGAAGCCGGTGCCGGGACGATCGGCAGCCGGCGTCTGCTGCGGCGGCTCGGGAGGCAGCGGCGTCTGCACCGGCATCTCGGGCCCGCCGCCGGTCCGAGTGCTCGGCGTAGGAGCCACGGTCTCCCCGCCCCCTGCCGGAGCGGTCCACGCGCTGTGCCCGGTGGGCTGAGCAGCTGCAGCCGCGGGCTGCACCGCCGGAGGCCCGTACACGCCCGGCGCCGCAGCAACGTGTGGCGCACCGCCGAAACCTGGCCCACCACCGCCCGGCCAGCCACCCGCGTACCCAGCGCCGACAGGCGCCCCGCCCGTCCCCGCACCAGCGCCGAAGGCCCGCCGAACCTCCCGAGCCTGCCGTTCCTGCACCACCGCCGCCAGAAACGCGGCCGGCGGGACGCCCTGCGGCGCCGGAGATCCCGTACGAGCCGTGAGATCAGCGGCGAGCCGCTCCGCCATGGCCCAACCGACCTGCGGATCCAACTGCTGCATCCGCGTCAGATACTGGCGGATCGCAAGCCACAAGCCGTCCGGGACCGCCGACAGATCAAGCGCAGAGAAACGCCCGGCCAGCCAGGGCGGAGGCGGAGGCACGAAACCAGTCCGCGCGGCCGGCACCCGTTCCCGTACGACCAGCGTTCCGGCGAACACGTCACCGAGCCGACGCCCTCGCGCCGAGACGAGGGAAGCGATGCAGGCGACGACTCCGAACGTCAGCAAAATCTCGACCGCGCCGATCGCCCCTCGCACCAGCGCATGCCGGAACCGGATCGGCCCGCCGTCGTCCCGCACCACCCGCAGCCCGCACGCCAGCTTCCCTAGCGAACGTCCATGGCTGAGCGTCTCGACCGCGATCGGCGCCCCCACCAGCACGAGAAGGAACGCCGCGATCGACAACGCGACCTTCGCCGCCTCGTCGAGGGAAGCGGTGGCGGCAACCAGAGCGATGGTCACGACGACATAGGCGGTCACGGCTACAGCCAGATCGATCAGTACGGCCAACCCTCTGCTGGGCAGCTTCGCGGGGCGCAACTCAAGCGCCACCGCCTCGCCCGTCACCAGATCACTCACGTCTGTCCGCCGTCCTTCCCCTGGCCTGCCCCGAGAACCGCCAGTCTGCCAAGCTGAGGGCGCGGCGCGCCGCAGTACGACAAGCTGACCCCACGACGAACCGCCGACGATCAGCCGAGGAGCAGGCAGACCGATGGACCTCGACGTCTTCGTCACCGCCCACCGGGCCGAATGGGACCGCCTCGACGCGCTGCTCCGGCGGCAGCGCCGCCTCACGGGCGCCGAGGCCGACGAACTCGTCGCCCTCTACCAGCGCACCGCCACCCACCTGTCCCTGATCCAGTCCAGCGCCCCCGACCCGCAACTGACCGGCCGGCTCAGTCAGCTGGTGGCACGCGCGCGTAGCGCCGTCACAGGCACCCGCCGCGCCTCTTTGCGCGACGTCACCCGCTTCCTGGCCCACGGCTTCCCTGCCGCGGTCTACAAGTCGCGCCACTGGTGGGTACCCACAGCGCTCCTGTCGACGGTCGTGGCGGCTCTCCTGGGCTGGTGGATCGGCACGCACCCGGAAGTACAGGCATCCATCGCCGCCCCGACCGAACTGCGCGAGCTCACCCGCCCCGGCGGCCAGTACGAGACGTACTACTCGAGCCACCCCGCAGCCTCCTTCGCAGCCCAGGTCTGGACGAACAACGCCCAGGCCGCAGCCATGTGCCTGGTCCTGGGCGTCTTCCTGGGACTCCCGGTCCTCTGGATCCTCTTCCAGAACATGCTCAACCTCGGCGTCGGGTTCGGCCTGATGTCCTCGGCCGGGCGCCTCGACACCTTCCTCGGCCTCGTCCTTCCGCACGGCCTGCTCGAACTGACCGCCGTCTTCGTCGCGGCCGGCACAGGGCTGCGCCTCGGCTGGACGGTGATCGACCCGGGCCCGCGCTCCCGGCGCTCGGCTCTGGCAGAGGAGGGCCGAGCCGCCGTAGGCATGGCGATAGGCCTGGCGCTGGTCCTCTTCGTGTCCGGCGCCATCGAAGGCTTCGTCACCCCTTCAGGCCTGCCCACCTGGGCACGCATCGGCATCGGCATCGCAGCCGAACTGGCCTTCCTGGCGTACGTCTACGTCCTGGGCGCCCGAGCGGTACGCGCCGGAGACACCGGCGATGTCGAGGCAGCCGAGCGCAGCGCCACAGTTCCGACGGCCGCCTGATGTGCGTGCGCCTCCGCTGAGCTGCTACTGTCTCCTTCGCCCCGGAAGAGCCGTTGACACGGAGCTGGCGGGGAGGTAGATTTAAACAGTTGTCTGGAGCCCGGTACCAATCTGGCTCGGCAACCGTGCGTGTCTGTCTGCTTCTAGAAATCTGCATTTCAAAGAAGCTTCTTCCCGATGAATCGGAAACGACGGCCGGTCAGACCGGCTCAAAAGTTCTGATAATGTTGGGACCGCCGGAAAGGGAAACGCGGAAGCGGGAACCTGGAAAGCACCGAGGAAATCGGATCGGAAAAGGATCTGATAGAGTCGGAAACGCAAGACCGAAG
>NZ_JBHXSG010000030.1:0-123657 GCF_042714835.1 Streptomyces sp. NPDC058678
TCGAGCGGGGGGACCCCCATCGCGTCGACGCCCTCCTCCGCCTTGCAGCTCGACGCACCAGGCCCCGCTCACCTGCGTCGATGAGGCGCCGCGGACTTCCTGCGACTTGATCCGCCGGTCAGCACACCTAGCGCCGGTAGAAGATCCGCTCCCCGTACTCCTCGAACACCCGCCCGTTCCAATCGTGGCCTCCGTCCACGTTCCCCGAGCGCAGCAGTGGGGGTTCGATGCCCCGGTCGGCCAGGCTGCTCGCCGCCGTGGCCATGACCGCCTGGAGGATGGCTGAGGTGACGACCGTGGAGGCGGGGGCGAAGGGGGCCGGGACGGTGTCGAGGGTGAGTTCCGCGTCGCCGACGGCGATCTTCGAGTCGAGGACGATGTCGCAGCGGTCCTTGAGGTAGGTGCCGGAGAGGTGCCGGGACGTCGTCTCCGTGGCGTAGGCCACCGAGGTCACGCCGATGACCTTGACGCCCCGGGCGCGGGCGCTCATGGCCATCTCGACGGGGAGGGCGTTGCGTCCGGAGAGGGAGATGATCACGAGGGTGTCGCCCGGGCGGACCGGGGAGCAGTCGAGGACGGCGCCGGCGAGGCCGTCGACGCGTTCCAGGGCCGAGCCGAGCGTTGCCGGCATGACGTCGACGCCGACGACACCGGGGACGGCCAGCAGGTTCATCAGGGCGAGGCCGCCGGCGCGGTAGACGACGTCCTGGGCGGCGAGGGAGGAGTGGCCGGCGCCGAAGGCGAAGAGCCGGCCGCCGGAGGCGACGGTGTCGGCGAGGAGCGCGCCGGCCGCCTCGATGTTCTGGGCTTCCTCGTCCCGGACCCGCTGCAGCAGGCCGATCGCGGCGTCGAAGAACCGGCCGGCCGGCTTGCTGTCGCTCATACGGGCCCCTTCGGAGCGTCAGGAGTCTGTTCCCGGGAGTCTGTGTCGCGGATCACGGTGCGGTCTGGACCACTGGGATGTCAATACGGTCGTGAGAAGCGTCCCGTAACCCCTCGGTTTCCACGGCGCGGCACGCTTGTCAGTGGTATCCGGCAGAATTGATGCCAGGGCCAGCGCACAAGCCGGGAAGCTGTCGTGCTTCCGGCAGATCTCATCAAGGGGCACGTATGTCCGGACTGATCGACACCACGGAGATGTATCTCCGCACCATCCTCGAGCTGGAGGAGGAAGGTGTGGTCCCCATGCGCGCCCGGATCGCCGAGCGGCTCGACCAGAGCGGGCCGACGGTCAGCCAGACGGTGGCGCGGATGGAGCGCGACGGACTGGTGTCCGTTGCCAGCGACCGTCACCTGGAGCTCACGGACGAGGGCCGGCGGCTCGCCACGCGCGTGATGCGCAAGCACCGGCTCGCGGAGTGTCTGCTCGTCGACGTGATCGGTCTGGAGTGGGAGCAGGTGCACGCCGAGGCGTGTCGCTGGGAGCACGTGATGAGCGAGGCGGTCGAGCGCCGCGTCCTCGAGCTGCTGCGCCACCCCACCGAATCGCCGTACGGCAATCCGATCCCGGGCCTTGAGGAGCTGGGCGAGAAGGACGGCGCCGACCCGTTCCTGGACGAGGGCATGGTGTCGCTCGCCGATCTCGACCCGGGTCTGGAGGGCAAGACGGTCGTGGTGCGCCGGATCGGCGAGCCGATCCAGACGGACGCGCAGCTGATGTACACGCTGCGCCGGGCGGGCGTGCAGCCCGGCTCGGTGGTGAGCGTGACGGAGTCGGCGGGCGGTGTGCTCGTGGGCAGCGGTGGCGAGGCGGCGGAGCTGGAGGCGGACGTCGCGTCGCACGTGTTCGTGGCCAAGCGCTGAGCGGTTCGGCGGTGCGACCGGTTTCGACGGCCACTGTCTCAACTGCCGAGACTGGTGGGGTAGTTGTGGTCTTCGGGCGGTCTCGTCGAATCCAGGATTCACCGTGCCGAATCGCAGCGCTCGGACGCTTCCCGTGCGAGGCTGTCGCGTGAGGCATATGACCTGAGGGCTCTTGGCCGTGGTCCGGCAGCGATGCCGCGTCCGGCCGGGGAGGGGGCGGGAAGATGTGCCGCAGACGTGTGGAGGGCCCCGGCGCCTTGTGGCGCCGGGGCCTGTCCTCCCCTGTGCTGACCCGGAGCCCCGAGCTCTCAGGGTCATCCCCTTCGGACCGTTTTCCCCGAGCGGTCCGCCTCCCGTTGAAGATCTCCCCTGGGCGACGGCGATCATTCCTCGAGCGGGGTCACTCGAACGAGGGGTGTTGTCGGCGAGAACCGTATTCTCGAATATGCATTCGATAGCCTGCGGGTGACGCATCTCGCGGAACCTGCGCTTCAGGAGTGTGGGCAGGAACGACAGACACGGCAGGGCAGGACGCGGTTCACAGGACCCGCCGCCTGGAGCGGGAGCGAACGGGTCCGAGCGGAGCTAGGGGGTGCCAGGACCAGTGGCGCGACGCATCGACGTGATCGGGGCGGGCGGCGTACGCCTCGCCGCCTGGGAGTTCGGCGACCCACCCAAGACCGACCCCGGGATGGACGAACCGAAGCAGAACGGCTTACGGCGGCAGAACGTACCGAAGCAGGCCGGGGCGGAGCGGATCACGCCCCCGCAGCCCGGCCCCGGGGAGCCCGAGCGGGCCCCCGGCGTGCTGTTACTGCACGGCCTGATGGGCCGTGCCTCGCACTGGGCGTCCACCGCCCGCTGGCTCTCCGAGCGGCATCGCGCCGTCGCCCTCGACCAGCGGGGCCACGGCCAGAGCGACAAGCCCCCGCGGGCCTCCTACACGCGCGAGGCGTACGTCGAGGACGCCGAGGCCGCCCTCGAACAGCTCGGACTCGGGCCGGCCGTCCTCATCGGACACGCCATGGGCGCCCTGACCGCCTGGCAGCTCGCCGCCAAGCGTCCCGACCTGGTCCGCGGGGTGATCATCTGCGACATGCGGGCCTCCGCACTCGGCGCCGCCTCGCAGCGCGAGTGGGAGGACTGGTTCAAGGCCTGGCCCGTCCCCTTCGCCACACTCGCCGACGTCCGCAAGTGGTTCGGTGAGGACGACCCCTGGGTGGAGCGCCCGAACCCGGCCCGCGGCGAGTTCTACGCCGAGGCCATGCACGAGTCCCCCGACGGCTGGCGCCCCGTCTTCGACCCGGAGCAGATGCTCGAGTCCCGCGAGACCTGGGTGTACGACGCCCACTGGGAGGAGCTCGCCCAGGTGGAGTGCCCCGCCCTGGTCGTCCGCGGTCTCGACGGCGAGCTGGGCCGCGCCGAGGCCCAGGAGATGGTCCGCGTGCTGCCCCGCGGCGAGTACGCGGAGGTGGCCGACGCCGGCCACCTCGTGCACTACGACCAGCCGGACGCCTGGCGGGGCGCGGTCGAGCCCTTCCTGGACACGGTCCTCACGGACCTCACAGGCTGACACCGACCCCACGGCCCGGATACAGAACCCAACACCGAGCCCGACTCCACGGACCCGGCCCCGAGCCCGACCCCAAGACCTGACCCCGGGCTCGGCTTCAGGGCCTGGCCGAAGGACCCGGCCCCAGGGCCCGACCGAGGCCCTGGCCCCCGGGCGTCGGCTTCACGACCCGACTTCAGGCCCCGGCCTCAGCGCTCGGTCCCGGCCCGGCCCCACCCAGCCCCAGGGCTCGGCCAGGCCCACCCCGCCCCAGGCCCCGCCCCGGCAAGCTCACCCCTTGCTGACCGCCGTGAGGATCTCCGGCAGCTGCCGAGCCGTGCGGGGGGCCGCCAAGCGCAGCCCCGCCACCGTGATCGCCGTGCCGTAGACCGCCCCCACCGGCAGCAGCAGCCAGCTCCACGCGTCGCCGCCCTCGCTGACGTTCAGCCAGATCGTCCCGACGATGACGGGGGCGCAGAGCAGGGACGCCGAGACCATGCCGCCCAGGATGGCCATGAAGGCGAGTCCGGACTGCCCGGGGGCCACGTTCTTGTAGCCCTCCTGCGGGATGGAGTACGGGAAGCGGGCGGAGGTCCACGCGCCGGTCGCCAGCATCGCGCCGAGCAGTGCGAAGGACAGCCCGAGCACCTCGGGCAGCTTCGGCCAGTCGCCGAGCAGTGCCGTCGTCAGGACGGTCACGAGGGTGGCGTACGGCAGGGTGATCACCAGCAGGGCGAGCGCGCGGGCGCGCAGTTCGACGTAGGCGTCCCGGGTCGAGGAGATCGTCAACGCGACCATCCAGAAGGCGGACGTGTCCTGCCCGAACTGGTTGTACATCTGCACGCCCAGCATCCCGGCGGCGAAGCAGGCGAAGTAGATCGAGCCGCTGCCCTGCAAGGCGTTGAACACCGGCACGATCAGACCGATGGCCAGCGACGTGACCCAGGCCGCCTTGGTCTTGGGGTCGCGCCACACGTAGCGCAGGCTGCGTTCCATGACCGTGCCGGTGCGGCCGGCGGGCAGCAGCCGGGACAGGCCGGTCGAGGTCCGCTCGCGGGCACCGGAGTCGGCGGACTGGAGCGTGGAGCCGTCCGGTGCGGTCATCAGCCGGGTCAGATGCCGTGACCACAGGGCGACCAGGGCCACCAGGGCGGCGGCGGTCAGGGCGAGTTGGAGGACGGCGACGCCGTACGACCCCTGGCTCGCGGAGTCCGCCGCCCCGATCGCGGACGCGGGCGGCACCCACTTCAGCACGTCGGCCGGCCCGTCCAGCTGGCCGAGACCGCCGGAACCCAGCCGCTGCGCGCCGAAGTTGACGACCTGCGCCCCGACCGCGATGACCAGTCCGCTCAGCACCGCGAGATCCCGGCCCTTGCGGCTGGTCAGCAGCCGGAGGTTGGCCGCGGCGACGGCCCGCGCGAGCGCCACGCAGACCAGGAGCGCGAGGACGGCACCGACGACTCCGACGACGTACGCCACACCCCCGTGCGCGACCGACACGACGGAACCGGCCAGCATGCACAGCGTGAACAGCGGCCCGATGCCGACCAGCGAGGACACGAGCAGCGCCCGCACCAGCGGGCGGGGCCGCAGCGGCAGCATCACCAGGCGGGTGGGGTCGAGGGTCTCGTCGCCACCGGGGAAGAACAGCGGCATCACCGCCCAGCCGGCCGCCAGCAGCGCGACCAGCAGCACCACCACGGACTCGGCGTGCGCGTGCCCGCGCAGCGCGATCAGGCCGATCAGCTGTACCGCGGAGACGAGGAGGACGGCGAGGACCGAGGCGACGTAGGCGGCCCGCCGGCCACCGGACTGGCGAAGTCCGTTGCGCAACAGGGACAGCTTCAGCCGTACGACGACAGGGGTGAGGGAGGTCGTCACGGTGCTCACCGGGCCGTCCCGCCGCCCAGCCAGTCGAGGTGGGAGACGGTGTCGCGGCCGTTCGCGCCGACGAGTTCCAGGAACGCCCGCTGCAGGGTGGGCGCGTCACCGCGGACCTCGGCGAGCGTTCCCTGGGCGCGGATGCGGCCCGCGGCCATCACCGCGACCCAGTCGCACAGCGACTCGACGAGCTCCATGACGTGGGAGGAGAAAACGACGGTGGCGCCGGAGGCGGTGTAGCGCTCCAGCACGCCGCGGATGGTCTGCGCCGAGACCGGGTCGACGCCCTCGAACGGCTCGTCGAGGAACAGCACTTCGGGGTTGTGGAGGAGCGCGGCGGCGAGCCCGATCTTCTTGCGCATGCCGGTCGAGTAGTCGACGACGAGCTTGTGCTGCGCGCCGGCCAGGTCGAGAACGTCGAGGAGCTGCGTGACCCGCTTGTCGACCTCGGCACCGGGCAGCCCGCGCAACCGCCCGGAGTAGGCGAGCAGTTCACGCCCCGACAGCCGCTCGAACAGCCGCAGCCCCTCCGGCAGCACCCCGATCCGGGCCTTCACCTCCACCGGGTCCCGCCACACGTCGTGCCCGACGACCTCGACGGACCCGTGGTCGGGCCGCAGCAATCCGGTGATCATGGAGAGGGTGGTGGTCTTCCCGGCTCCGTTGGGTCCGACGAGCCCGATGAACTTCCCGGCAGGCAGATCCAGATCGATCCCGGCCACGGCGACCTGTTGCCCGAACCGCTTCCAGAGCCCCCGCACCCGCACGGCCGCTGCACCCGCTACTGCTCCCGACGTCATGGGTGAACCCTACGGGGGAGGGGCGCGCCTTCAGGGGCGCGGGACCGTACCTGATAAGCGGCTCCGCCGCGTGGGCGCGAGCAACCACGAACGACCTACGGCCGCGAGACTACCGATCCCGCCCGCACGCATAAGCCAGCGGCGAGATCAACTCCTCCGCGTCCGGCAACCACCGATTCGCCGGCGTGGGCCGACAGGCCCACTGCACGGCCCCCCGGGACCCGAACCGCGTAGGTGGCCCGGCAACGTACTCACCCTCACCCAGCGCGACGAGATCGAGCGACGACGGCGACCAGCCCAGCTTCCGCACCAGCTCCGGCACCTTCACCGAGGCGCCCGGCAGCACGAAGAACTGCATCCGACGATCCGGCGTCAGCGTCACCGGCCCCAGCGTCAACTCCATGCGCTCCATCCGCGCCAGCGCGAGAAACCCCGCCGTCTCGGGGACGCAGATCGCGTCGAACGTACGCCCCGTCGGCAACAGGATGGACGCCGTCGGCTGCTTCTGCCACATCCTCCGCGCGACGGTCGCACTGCCGGTCGCCTGCGTCGCCCAGTCCGCGCGCGCCGGATGCGCGCCGGGTACGGCGCACGCGGCGTCGCCGCACGAGCAGCACTGCACCCCCTCGACGGCTTCCAGCCAGGTGCCGGGAAAGACGTCCCAGTGGCGCTCCTCGGCGTAGCGTACGGCTGTCTCCAGCAGCGATTCCCCGCGCTGCTTCGGAATCTGAGCGGCTTGCGTGCCCGCGATCGTCTCTTCCACGCTGAACACAACTCCCGCGCCCACCTCGGGTTACGGGCGTAGCGCGCGCGGGGGAGGAGCATCGATTCCGCATCTGGGGCGCATGGATGCATGTGTGGGGGCGCGCAGGAGGAAGCGAGGCGTGAGCTGGGTAGCCAGGTGTGGGGGCGGCATCCGCCTTTACCCCGGCAATCCTCGCATGCCTCGCATTTTCGCTCTCCGGGCGGGGCATTGATCTTCACGGCCGGAAATTTTCGGTGGAAGACACGTCAACTCGGTGCGTGGGCAGGCACCGCAGCCACAGGGGGTACGCCATGGCCGCAAGGCCTCTCGTCGCGCGGCAGCCGAACGAACGGTTGCAGGCGCTCATCCAGGAAGCGGGATGCTCCAACGCGGGGCTCGCCCGCCGGGTCAACATGTGCGGCGCCGAACACGGTCTCGATCTGCGCTACGACAAGACGTCCGTGGCGCGCTGGCTGCGCGGACAGCAGCCACGCGGACGCGCCCCGGCGATCATCGCGGAGGCGCTCGGCCGCAAACTCGGCCGTACGGTCACGATCGACGAGATCGGCATGGCCAACGGCAAGAACCTCGCCTCGGGGGTCGGCCTCCAGTTCTCGCCGACAGTGCTGGGAGCCATCGAGCAGGTGTGTGAGCTGTGGCGCAGTGACGTGGGCCGCCGGGACTTCCTGTCCGGTTCCTCCGTCGCCGCGTCCGCGCTGGTCGAGCCGAGCCGCGACTGGCTGATCTCCTCGCCCGACTCGCAGGTGGCGCGTTCCGCGGGGCCGCGGGTGGGGCAGTCCGACGTGGCGGCGGTCTCCGCGATGACCCAGGCCCTGAGCGACCTCGACCACCAGTACGGCAGCGGGCATGTGCGCCCGGTCGTCGTGCACTACCTCAACAGCGTCGTGTCCGGACTGCTGGCCGGCTCCTACCGGGAGGCGGTCGGCCGCGACCTCTTCGCCGCGGTCGCCCGACTGACCGAACTCGCGGGCTACATGGCCGTCGACACCGGCCAGCCGGGCCTCGCCCAGCGCTACTACATCCAGGCCCTGCGGCTCGCGCAGGCGGCGGGCGACCGGGGCTACGGCGGATACGTGCTCGCCGCCTCCATGAGCCACCTCGCCGCGCAGCTCGGAAACCCGCGAGAGATCGCGCAGTTGGCGCGGGCGGCACAGGAGGGGGCGCGGGGGCGTGTCACTCCGCGCGCGGAGTCGATGTTCTGCGCGGCGGAAGCCCGGGGGCACGCGCTGATGGGCGACGCGAGGGCGGCCCAGGTGGCGTCCGCGCGTGCGGTGAGCGCGCTGGAGCAGGCGGACCCGGCCGCCGGGGACGACCCGGCCTGGATCGCGCACTTCGACGAGGCCTACCTCGCCGACGAGTTGGCGCACTGCCACCGGGACCTGGGACAGGCCGAGGCGGCGGCGCGGTGCGCGCGGGAGTCGCTGGCCGGGCACCCCGAGTCCCGGGTCCGTCGTAGGGCCATCGGCTATGTGCTGCTGGCCAGTGCGCAGGTGCAGCAGCGGGAGGTGGAGCAGGCCTGCAACACCGGCCTGAAAGCGGTGGAGTTGCTGGAGACCCTCCGCTCCAACCGGGGCGCCGAGTATCTCGACGACTTCCAGCAGCGGCTGGAGCCGTACCGGGACGAGTCGGTGGTAAGGGAGTTCGGGGCGCGGCTGGACCTTCAGGCGGCGGCGTGAAAGCGCGGGGTACCGGAGCGTGAATGGCAGGTAAACGAAGGCGTTGGACGGGAAGGAGGCCTGCACACAGCGGATGGGGGCCCGGTTCTGTCACCGAGCGCATGGTGATCTGTTATCGCCGTCACAGGGACGCAGATCACGTCATGAGCTGCGTGGCACCCGGCTCAGGGGACCCGGTAGCGTGAGCCGACGATTCCGAAGGTCCCCCATTCGTAGGAGTCCCGGTGACGCAGAGTGGACAGGGCGAGGAGCCCTCGCCGCGTGAGGCGCGCGAAGGCATCGTGCTGCCCTCCGACGGCGGGGAACCCCTGCTGCCGGGAATGACGGGCGGATACGGCGGAAACAGCGGCTACGGCGGCCAGAACGCGTACGGCGGTCAGGGCGAAGACGCCCGCCAGGACCCCCACGACCGGCAAGACGAATACGGCCGCCCACACGAGTACGGCGGCCAAGGCGGATACGGCGGCCAAGGCGGATACGGCGGGCAAGGCGGATACGGCGGGCAAGGCGAATACGGCGGGCAGCAGACCGGCACCGGTCGCCACGCGCCGACGCCCGGTTCGCCGTCCGGTCCGGCCGGCGGTCAGGCCTGGGGCACGCCGTGGGGCCCCGACCAGCACCAGGCCCCGGCCCCGCCGCCGGGTCAGGGCTGGTCGAGCACGCCCGACCAGTCGTGGCGCGCGCCCGACCAGTCCTGGGAGCCACCGTCCGGCACCCTGCCGCCCGAGGGGACACGGGCGTACGGCGCCGACACGTACGGCTCTCCCACGCCGCCCGCAGGCCAGTACGGTCCGCCCGGCACTGACGCCTACGGCGCTCCGGCATCCGACCACGGCGGCAGCCAGGGCGCTCCTTTGCCGTCGGCCGGCGCTTACGGTCCTCCTGGCGCCGGGGCGTCTCAGCCACCGGCTCAGGGTGCCTCGTTGCCGCCCGCCGATGGCTACGGTGCTCCTGGCGCGGGGGCGTCTCAGCCGTCGGCTCAGGGTGCCTCCCTGCCGCCTGCCAACTCCTATGGCGCTTCCGGTGCCGGGGCGTCTCAGCCGCCTGCCGAGGGCCACGGCTCGTCCGGCGCCGGGGCGCCTCTCCCGCCCGCTTCCGAGCAGCCGTACGGCTCTCCCGGCGGCGGTGCGCCCATGCCGCCCGCAGGGCAGGGTGTTTCGAACCCCGCCCTTCCGGCGCCGGGGCGTGGAGCGAACGCTTCCCCTCCGCCTGTCGTGCACGGTGGCGGGCACGCCGCCCCGCTGCCGCCCGCCGACGAGGGTGCCACCCAGTACCTCCCGCCCGTCGCGGGGGGCGCGGAGGGCGGGGGCACGCCGTATCCGGGCCCCGCGGCCGCGCCGGCCGCCGACGAGGGTGCGACGCAGTACATACCGCCGGTGGGACCCGGGGCTTTGCCGCCCGAGGTGCACGCCGAGTCGCCCGGGGAGTCGACGCAGTTCCTGGGCCTTGCCCCGCGGGGCGGCGGCTCCCGTCCCGGTGCGGGGCATCGGTCCACCGCCGGTCCGATGCCGTCCGCCGGGCCGCTGCCGCCCGCGTCCGGCCCCGATGCCGAGGCCACGCAGTACATAGCGCCCGTACCCGGGCCGACGGGCGGGGACCGGCAGCCGCCCGCCGAGTTCGACAACCTCTTCCGCAGCGGACCGGGCGCCGCGGCCCCGGCCGGGGCGACCCAGCAGATGCCGCGTTACCAGCAGCCCGCGCCCGGCGCCCAGCCGCCGTACGGGCAGGCCGCGCAGCCGTCGTACGCCGGTCCGCCACGGACCCCCGCGTACGACGACGGCGACGGCGGCCGGGGTGGCGGCCGAGGCGGCCGTTCCGGCTCGCGGCTGCCGCTGATCGCCGCCGTCGGGATCGGTATCGCCGTCCTCGGTATCGGCGCGGGTGCCCTGCTCGCCGGTGGCGGGAGCAACGACAAGGGCGACAAGAAGCAGACCGTCTCGGCGACGGCCCCCGCGACCGACGGGTCGGCCTCGCCGTCGGCGGACCCGGCCAAGGAGCAGGCCGTCGCCCTGGACACGTTGCTGGCCGACAGCGGCAACAGCCGTACCTCGGTGATCAGCGCGGTGGCCAGTGTGAAGTCCTGCAAGAACCTCGGCCAGGCGGCCAAGGACCTGAGGGACGCGGCACAGCAGCGCACCGACCTGGTCACCCGGCTCTCCGGGCTCACGGTCGACAAGCTGCCCGACCACGTGGCGTTGACCGAGGCCCTCACCAAGGCGTGGAAGGCGTCCGCGTCGGCCGACAACCACTACGCGGCGTGGGCCGACCAGGCGGCGGGCAAGAAGGGCTGCAAGAAGGGGCAGGCGCGCACCACCGCCCAGACCCAGGCCGGCAACCAGGCGAGCGGCATCGCCAGCACCGAGAAGACCAAGGCCGCGCGGCTGTGGAACACGATCGCGAAGCAGTACGGCCTGACGGAGCGCCAGCCGACCCAGCTGTGAACCGGGCCCGCGGCTGAGGGGATACGGCCCCTCAGCCCGGGCCTTCAGCGCAGCCCCTCAGCTCAGTTTCGCGCCCTTCAGCGTGGCCGTCACGTCGGTGAAGCCCTTCTTCGCCGACACCAGCCGCCCGGACCGGACGACCTGCAGCGTCACCTCGGTGTTGACCAGGCGCGGGAAGCCGACGGACGCGAGCCGGGCCTGGAACTCCCAGCGGAGCGTCGGCGTCAGCCCGCCCGTGTCGACCTTGAGCCCGTTGTCCAGGGCTTTGCGCACGGAGTCGGCGCTCACCTCCCCGTCGCCGAGCGACTCGACGGCCGCCTTGAGCACCGAGTAGGCGATCCAGGTGGTCTGCACACCGGCGTCCGCGGGGTCGATCCGGTTGTCGCCGAAGGCCTTCTCGCTGATGACCTTCTTCATCGCCTCCCAGCGGGCGTCGGTCTCCACCGGGTACCAGCCGGTGATGTACGACCCCTCGTACGGCCCGGACTGCCCGCCGGAGGCGTCGATCACCGTCTGGTCGACGCTGCCGAGAACCGTGCCGGTGCGCACCTGCGGGTAGTCCTCGCGGGCCCGGCGGAAGGAGTCCATGAAGGTTCCGGTGCGGTCGCCGATCGCGGGGACCACGCACCCCTTCTTCGCCGGGTCGGTGGTGGAGCTCTCCAGGGCCTGTTCCGACTGCTCCGAGTACTGGGTGGCGTCCTCCGCCGCCCGCAGGTCCTCGGCGCCCTGGTGGCCTCCCGCCGTCAGGCCGGAGTCGAGCAGGCCCGGCAGTTCGTCGCCGGCGATGGTGTCGGGCCGTACGAAGGTCACGGGCCCGCAGCTCGGGGCGAGGGCCTTGCCGAGGCCGGCCAGGAGGGTGGGCGCGCCGCCGTTGACGGGGTAGGAGAGGGGGCTGGTGAACTCGTCGGTGGTGACGCCGTAGCCGCCGATGTAGGGGATGCCCTCGCCTTCCAGGGGCGGGAAGAAGGAGTCGCTGTGCTGGCTGTAGGAGCCGACCACGGCGACGACCTCCTCCTTGACCGCGCGCCGGGCGCACCTCGCCGCGGCCACGCTGTCGTTGCGGTCGTTGCAGGTCAGGACAGTGATCTTGCGGCCGTTGATGCCGCCCTGGGCGTTGATCCAGCGGGCGTAGGCCTGTGCGAAGGCGGGCATGCCGGGTTTGTTGGTCGCGTCGGTTTCCTGCGGGGCCCAGGTCATGACCTTGATCGGGTCGGCCCCGGAGCCCCCCGTGGCACCGGGGACGACCCCGCAACCGGCCGTCAGCGACGCGCAGGCCACCAGCGCCCACGCGGCCAGGGCGGTGGCTCTGCCGGGTCGGGTGGACGTGGGAAGGAGGGGGCTGCGGTTGCGTCGCCTGCCTGTCATGGGCACACACGCTTCCCTCACATCACTAACCCGGATGTGACCCTCGGTTATGGAAAGGTGACGGGCGGGTGAACAGCGGGGGCAGGTGAGGCCCCTGAGGCGAGGAACGTACGATCGATGACCGTGCAAGGTTCGGAGAACTCTTCCCGTCGCGGCCGTCGCTCGTCCACCATGGGCGACATGCCTCAGAACGACATGCCCTGGTGGCGCTGGCGCAGCAATGTGCGCTCCGCGCTGCACATGCTCTCCGACCCGGCGTTCCAGCAGAACGTCTGGCTGGCCGGTGCCGAGGGGTACGGGGACGTCACCGACGCCGTGTACCGCCTGGTCGAGGACACCTGGCTGGACAACTGGTCCGCCGAGAAGTACGTCGGCACGATCTTCCGGGACTCCCAGGAGGCGGCCCTCGTGGACACCGCCGTCCTGCGGGTGCTGCGGATCATGCACCAGGTGGGGCCGGACGCCCCGGTCTCCGTCTATGTCCAGCACGAGGGCTGGCCGGACGCGGTGCGGGCGGCGCGTGACGCGCACGTACGGATGGCGGCGGCCGACGGGGAGGACCCGGACGCGCCGCCGCGCACGCTCGAGGTGCTGCGGATCCTGACGCGGTCTGCGTAGCGAGACGGCGGAACAGTCCCGACGCCGGATATGGGACCCTGTGCTGCATGAACGCGCAGTCCGGCCGAACCGTCGCTCCCTCCGACCAGTACGTCCTCACCCTCTCCTGCCCCGACAAGCAGGGCATCGTGCACGCCGTGTCGAGCTACCTCTTCATGACCGGGTGCAACATCGAGGACAGCCAGCAGTTCGGTGACCACGACACGGGACTGTTCTTCATGCGGGTCCACTTCTCGGCGGAGGCGCCGGTGAGTGTGGACAAGCTGCGGGCCAGCTTCGCGGCGATCGGTGACGCCTTCCACATGGACTGGCAGATCAACCGGGCCGACGACAAGATGCGCATCGTGCTGATGGTCAGCAAGTTCGGCCACTGCCTGAACGACCTGCTCTTCCGCTCCCGCATCGGCGCCCTGCCGGTGGAGATCGCCGCCGTGGTGTCCAACCACACCGACTTCGCCGAGCTCGTGGGGTCGTACGACATCCCCTTCCACCACATTCCGGTGACCAAGGACACGAAGGCGCAGGCCGAGGCGCAGCTGCTGGAACTCGTGCGCGAGGAGAAAGTCGAGCTCGTCGTACTCGCCCGCTACATGCAGGTCCTCTCCGACGACCTGTGCAAACAGCTCAGCGGCCGGATCATCAACATCCACCACTCGTTCCTGCCGAGCTTCAAGGGCGCGAAGCCGTACCACCAGGCGCACGCGCGCGGTGTGAAGCTGATCGGCGCGACCGCGCACTATGTGACGGCCGACCTCGACGAGGGCCCGATCATCGAGCAGGAGGTCGAGCGCGTCGGGCATGACGTGACGCCCGACCAGCTCGTCGCGATCGGGCGGGACGTGGAGTGCCAGGCGCTGGCGCGGGCCGTGAAGTGGCACGCGGAGCGTCGGATTCTGCTGAACGGTCGACGGACGGTCGTTTTCGCCTAGGAGCTCGGGGGCTTCGGTCGTGGGCCGGCTGCGGGTGGTTCGTCATTGCTCGCGCAGTTCCCCGCGCCCCTGAAAGCCGGGACCAGCGAGCTTCCTCCAGGGGCGCGGGGAACTGCGCGACCAGCCCTCACGCACCGCAGCCGCCCGCGAACCGGCAACCCGCCCCTACATACGGCTCAAGCTCGCCGCCGCGAACAGAACGTCCCTGATCGCCTCGCGATCACCCAGCTGCCCCGCTGCAGCCTCCGCAGGAGACACGTGGCCCGCCGCGAGCCGGCAGAACTCGACGCCGTCCAGGGCGACATGGGCGATCTCGTGCTCGGCGGAGCCCACCGCGCCGGGGGAGTCCAGGGGGATCAGCCACTCGCCGCCGCCGTGTCCCTCGATCTCCAGGCGCAGGCTGCGGCCCGGCTCGCCGACCGGTACCAGGTGTCGGCCGAGGGCGGGTGCGGCCCGCCCGGTCCGGCGGCGAACGGCCAGTGCGGTGGGCAGCATGCGGGCCGCGAGGTCGATCATGCGGTTGAGGTGGCGCGGGGACGGCGGGCCGTACGGGTAGTCCACCGCCTCGGCGATGTCCTCCGCGTGCACCCAGCACTCGAAGGCGCGGTCCAGCATCGCGTCGTGCAGCGGCAGTTCGAAGGCGCCGTACGGGACGGCCGGCCTGCCGCCGCCCGCCCCGGGTTCGGTTTCCCCCGCGCGGGAGGTGTCCCCTCCGGTGAAGGACACCGTGCGCACCAGGTCGTGGCTCTGCTCCCGCCAGGGCAGCCGCACCGACCGGGTCGGCGGGAAGTGTGAGGCCCGCCAGTACGCCTCGGTCCGTGCGGCCGGGGTCGGCGCCTCCGGGGTGACGTCGCCCAGCGGGTCGTCGAGGCCGAGGGCGACCGCGACCAGTCCGTCGACGGTGAGCAGATGCGCGATGACCCCGGCGACGGTGGTCCGACGGCTCGTCGCCTCGTCGGCCTCGAACCAGCGCAGCCGCACGGGCGCGTGCCACTCGGCGTCTCCTATGTCCTGGAGCAGGGCGTCCAGGCGGGCCGTCTCGGCGTCGTACGGCGTCGCCCAGACGGGCACCGGGATGCGCGGCGGACGCCGGTCGAGGCAGCCGTCCAGCACGCGGGTGCGCAGGCCGGGGTCGAGGTCGAGGCTCTCGGGGCGCTGGAGCAGGCCGACCGCCTCGCGCAGGCGCAGGGCCTCGTCCGCGCAGGTTCCGCAGTCGCCGAGGTGTTCCTCGACGGCCATCGTCTCCTCCGTGGAGCAGGCGGCCAGCGCCCACGCTCCGAGGAGTGCCTTCAGGACGTGGTGCTCCAGGACGAGCGGCGGGGCGGGCGCCGGTTCCTCCAGCGCGGGCAGCGGCCGGCCGCCGTCCTCGACGGAGGTGCGGGGCATGGGTATGCGGGGTGGCCGGCCGGGGTCGGGGGTCTCGCCGGGACCGGGGCGGCCGCCTGAGTCGTCGTCGGAGCCGTCGCCGGGCCCCGCCGGGCCGCCGTATCCGCCCGGGTCGCGTACCTGGTCGGGTCCTTGGCCGGCGTCCTTGTCGTCGTCGGTCTTGCGGGAGCCGTCGTCGCCCTCCACGCCTTCCTGCCCGGCCTCTCCCTCGTCGTCGGGCTCGTCGTACGCCTCGAACCGGCCCGCTCCGCTCATGCCGCACCCCCGTATCCGGGGGGTGCCCCGGGTGTTCCCGCGTCGTGGGCCGTGGACAGGAGTTGCAGGCCGAGGCGGAGCCGGCGGCGGGCCTCGTCCTCGGTGACGCCGAGGTCGGCGGCGGTCTGGCGGTAGTCGCGGCGCTGGAAGTAGGCGAGCTCCAGGGCGGCGCGCAGGGGCGCGGGCATGGACTGGACGATGTAGTCGGCGCGGGCGGCGACGGAGGCGTGGCGGACCTTGCGCTCCAGGTCCTCGGCGGTGCCGTGGCCCTCCCGGGTCAGGGCGGCGGTCTCGGTGGCCCGCAGCCGCTGCACGGCGAGGCGGTGGGTCAGGGTGGCCACCCAACTGCGCAGGGGCCCCTGCTTGGGGTCGTAGGCGTCGGGGTGCTCCCAGACGTGGGTGAACACCTCGCGGGTGATGCCGTCGGCGGCGCGTTCGTCGCCGAGCACGCGGTGGGCGAGGCCGTGCACGAGGGAGGCGAAGCGGTCGTAGAGCTCGCCGAGGGCGGCCGCCTCACCGCGTGCGAGCCGCTGCTGCATCTTGCGGTCCCAGCGGGGCGGTGCGTCCTTCTTCGCCATACGGCCCCCTCGGCCTGCCTGTGTCCCGGCTTGTGTCTCTGTCAAGCCTGCGCCCACCGTCTCCTCGAATGTAGTCGGCACCTCCGACCGTGCACGCCCCTTTGTTCCAATGCGCGCCCCCGGCGGTCGCCAAGTGGTAGTGGACCTTGGCGGGGACCTTCGGCGGTGCCTACCCCCGCAGCGACCGATCAGGCCTGATCGAACAGGATCGAATGCGACGGGAACAAGCCTCTTTCGACTTCTCTCCGTTTCTGGGCCGGTGTTTCAGGGAACGGCCGCTGGGCAGCCGCGCTGCAAGGAAGCGTAGGGATAGCTTCCGTTTGCTTTCCGGCGAGCGAAGGGCATGGTGGTGGCGTTCAATGTGACCGGAGGTGGGCACGGCGAGTGGGCCGTGCTCCAAGTGTCGGGCGAGCTGGACCTGGTGACGTCGCCCGTGTTGCGTCAGCGGGTGCACGACGCCGTCGCGGAGGGCCGACACAGCGTCGTCCTCGACCTCTCCGACGTCTTCTTCTGCGACTCCAGCGGCGTCGGCGTCCTCATCGCCTCGCGCCGCCTCATCCGCTCCTGCCAGGGTCAACTCCGACTGATCCTCCCGGCCCGGGGCGCGGAGGACGGCTCCCACGTCAACAGAGTCCTGGGCGCACTCGGCGTCCGCCGGCTGTTCGACGTCCATCCGGACCTCGACTCGGCCGTGAGCACGGAGGTCGATCCGCTCTCGGCATGAGGACGGGTCGTACCGCTGTGCCACACCGTTGTCCCGAAATTCCCCCGGTCTTGGCACAAGGGTCGCTTTTCCGCGCCCCAAGAGCCTTCCACGTCGTACGCTCCGTGGGGAGGCGGAGGGCCTCGCACCCCACGTCAGCACGTAAGGCGGCACGAGAGAACATGGTCAGCAGCGAGTACGAGCGCAGGATCGCCGCCCGGTTCGCCACCTTCGACCAGGACGGCAACGGCTACATCGACCGCGGGGACTTCAACGTGGCGGCCAAGGCGCTGCTCGCGGAGTTCGACACGGCGGCCCGCTCCGACAAGGGACAGGCCCTGTACCTCGGTGCCGAGGCGTTCTGGCAGGGCATGGCCGGCATAGCGGACCGGGACGGCGACCAGCGCATCACCCGCGAGGAGTTCGTGGGCGGTGCGGTCAAGCGCCTGCGCGACAACCCCGAGGGCTTCGCGGAGATCGCACGTCCCTTCCTGCACGCGGCGCTCGCCGTCGCCGACCCGGACGGGGACGGCGCGGCCACCGTCGAGGACACCGCGCGCGTGCTCAGGATCCTGGGCGTCCCCCAGGACATCGCCCAGACCGCCGCGACGGCACTCGACGCGAACGGCGACGGCAAGGTCGGCGAGAGCGAGATCGTGACCGCCTTCGCGCGGTACTTCACCGTCCCGGAGTGACCGCGGCCTCACGTCCCCGCACGACCTGAATAGCGCTCCCTGAGCCTGTATTTGAGCACCTTCCGCAGGGTCTCGCCCCGCGGAAGGGCGTCCACCACCTCCAGCCGCTCCGGCAGCTTGTGCGTCGACAGCCCTGCCGCGCGCAGATACGACGTCACCGCGTCCAGGGTCAACTCCGCGGCCGTCGACAGCGGCTGCGCCGCCTCGATCACGGCACAGACCAACTCCCCGCGCTCCGCGTCCGGCAGCCCGATCACGGCCACGTCCCCGACGCCCGGAAGCCGGTGCAGCAGGTCCTCGATCTCCTTCGCCGAGATGTTCTCGCCCTTACGGATGATGACGTCCTTGAGCCGCCCGGTGAGGACCAGATGCCCGGTGTCCGTCAGACGCCCGAGGTCCCCGGTGCGCAGGAACCCCTCCTCGTCGAAGGCCTCGGCGGTCTGCGCGGGATCCAGGTATCCCCGGCACACGGCCTCCCCCCGCAACCGCACCTCCCCGTCCACGATCCGTATCTCCATCCCCTCGGGCGGCCGCCCCTCCGTCGTCGCCAGCAGCTCCGGGGTGTCGTCCGGTGCCCCCATCGTGATCATCGGCACCTCGGTCATGCCGTACCCGTGGGTCAGCTGCACCCCCATCTCCCGCACGACGGCGTGGTACACCTCCGGCGGCTTGGGCGCCCCGCCGCCCGCGAGCAGGCGCAGGGAGGGAACGACCGGGACGCCCGGCTGTTTGCGCTGCTCGGTCAGGAACATCGAGTAGAACGCCGTCGACCCCCCCGCCACCGTCACCCCGTGCCTGCGGTACTCCTCCAGCGCGTCCGGCAGCGCGAACTGCTCGAACATCACCGCCGGGAAGCCGTACAGCAGCAGCATCACCATGTAGTCCGGGCCGCCGATATGGGCGTACGGGAAGGCGATCGAGCCGACGTCGGACGCGGTGGGACGGAGCGCGTGGGCGAGACAGGAGCCGCCCGCGATCAGTGAACGGTCGGTGTGCAGTACGCCCTTGGGGGACGAGGTGGTTCCCGAGGTCCAGTAGATCCAGCGGACCGAGGTGCCCTCGGCGGGCGGCGGGGGCAGCGCGGACGGGTCGCCGTCGGGCAGGCGGTCGTACGCCTCGATGATCCCCTTCGCGCCGAGCCGCCGGGCCATCTCGGTGTGGTCGAAGCCGCGCCACTCGCCCGGCACCGCGAAGTACTCCGCCTTCGACTCCCGCAGCGCGAAGGCGACCTCGCGGTCCCGGTAGAACGGGATGACCGGGCTCTGTACGGCGCCCAGGCGGGCCAGCGCGAAGGACAGCACCGCCGTCTCGATGCGGGTGGGCAGCTGCCAGGCGACGACCGTCCCGGGGCGTACGCCGAGGTCGTACAGGCCCGCCGCGACCCGCTCGGAGCGGTTGCGCAGCTCTCCGAAGCTCAGCGCGCGCTCCTCCTGGAGGAGGACCGGGCGGTCGGGGGTGAGGTCGGCGCGGCGGCTGACCAGGTCCCAGAGGGTGCGGGACGCGCCGAGCGCGTGGGCGGTGTCGTTCACAACGGCCCCCTGTTGAGCTGACGGACAGTCAGATAGTGGGCAGAGCGTAGGGCTCGGTGCCTTGTCGGTCCAGAGGCGCGGGGCTAGCCTTCCCGGAAGTCGCAACTGATGGAGCGTCAGGTATCTGCCCCGGGAGGCCGCTGGTGGATCTCGCGTACTCGCCCAAAGAGGAGGAGTTCCGGGCGCGGCTGAGGGAGTGGCTGGCGAAGGCGCTGCCCACCCTGCCGCCGAAGCCGTCGCCGGACGACTGGCCCGGCCGCCGCGCCTACGACCTCGGCTGGCAGCGCATGCTCCACGACGCCGGATACGCCGGGCTGCACTGGCCCGTCGACGCGGGCGGGCAGGGCGCCACCCCGACCCAGCACCTGATCTTCCTGGAGGAGACCGAGAAGGCCGGCGCGCCCTATGTGGGCGCCAACTTCGTTGGACTGCTGCACGCGGGGCCGACGATCGCCGCCGAGGGGACGCCCGGGCAGCGGGCGCGCTGGCTGCCGCCCGTGCTGCGGGGCGAGGAGGTCTGGTGCCAGGGCTTCAGCGAACCGGACGCCGGGAGCGACCTCGCGGCGCTGCGCACGCGCGCGTGCAGGGACGGCGACGCCTATGTGGTGACCGGTTCCAAGATCTGGACCTCGCACGCCGAAGTCGCCGACTGGTGCGAGCTGTTGGTGCGGACCGACCCGGACGCGCCGAAGCACCGGGGCATCACCTGGCTCGCCCTGCCGATGGACGCCCCGGGGATCACCGTACGGCCGCTGCGGACGCTCGCCGGGTCGGCCGAGTTCGCCGAGGTGTTCCTCGACGAGGTGCGGGTGCCGGTCGCGAACCGCGTCGGCGACGAGAACGACGGCTGGCGCGTGACCATGGTGACGCTGTCCTTCGAACGCGGCACTGCCTTCGTGGGCGAGGTCGTGGCCTGCCGGCGCGTGCTCGGCGAACTCGCCCGCACGGCACGCGGCAACGGGCGCTGGGACGATCCCGCGCTCCGGCGACGGCTGGGCCGGATGGAGGCCGAGTTCCGCGCCCTGTGGCGGCTCACCCAGTGGAACGTCAGCGAGGCCGAGGCGAGCGGCGGCGTACCGGGCGTCGGGGGCTCGGTCTTCAAGCTGCGGTACTCGCAGGCCCGGCAGCAGCTCTACGACGTTGCCGCCGAGGTCCTGGGCCCCGACTGCCTCGACCTCGACCGGCCGTGGGTGCTCGACCGTCTGTCGTCGCTGTCGTACACCATCGCCGCCGGGACCTCGCAGATCCAGCGGAACATCGTGGCCGAGCGGATCCTCGGGCTGCCGAAGGAGCGATGACGTGCGCTTCCAGCTGACGGACGATCAGCGAGCCCTGCGGAACGGCGTACGGCAGCTGCTCGCCCGCCGTTTCGACCGCGAGGCGCTGCGGGCGGCCGTGGCGGCGCCGGGGCTGGACCGCGCGCTGTGGCGGGAGCTCGGCACGGCCGGGTTCTTCGCACTGCGGCTGCCGGAGGCGGACGGCGGGGTCGGACTCGGACTGCCCGAGGCGGCGTTGGCCTTCGAGGAGGCGGGACGCATGCTGCTGCCCGGGCCGCTGGTGGCCACGCATCTCGCGGCGGGGAGCGTGCCGGGGGCGGCGACGGGGGAGGTGGTCGTGACCGCCGTCGACGGGGGACTGGTGGAGTGGCTGGAGGAGGCGGACGTCGTACGGGGGGAGGCGGCCGGGGCCGTACCGATGCGGTCGGTGGATCCTCTGACGCCGCTGCACCGGGTGGCCACCGGGGGCCCTCCGGACCCTGTCGACACCGGGCGCTCCGGCGTCCCCGTCGCCGCCCTGAGCCCTCCGGATCCCGTCGCCGTACTCCTCACCGCCGCAGAGCAGCTCGGCACCGCCACGCGCGCGTGCGAGCTGGCCGTGCAACACGCCCGGACCCGTGAGCAGTTCGGGCGGCCGATCGGGGCCTTCCAGGCGGTCAAGCACCTGTGCGCCGAGATGCTGGTGCGGGCGGAGGTGGCCCGGGCCGCGGTGTACGCGGCGGCCGTCACCGCCGACCCGGTGGACATCGCGGCGGCCCGGCTGCTCGCCGACGAGGCCGCCGTGCTGGGCACCCGGGACTGTCTCCAGGTGCACGGCGGGATGGGGTTCACCTGGGAGAGCGAGGTGCACCTGCAGGTGAAACGGGCCTGGGTGCGGGCTCAACGTGGCGGTGCGAACACGGAGAGTGAGGAGGCTCTCGCGGCCGATCTGGTGGGCTGAGGCCGGACAAGGGGAGTGGGCTGGGGTATCGCCGAGACGGCCGGGACGGATGTCGCGGATTGTGGCATACCGGAATCACAGAGCGTTGATATCGGGTTGTGTCCTAGGTGTGACTCGTCACGTCCCGGAGTCGGACGGTCGCTCCGGTACCTTGTGTGAGATGCGAATGGTTCCGAGCACGAGCCATGCCGGTGCCGCCCTCGAGGCGGCTCCGGATCCGGCGGTGCGCGCCGCTGTTCGCAGGGCAGGAAGGCCGTCGTCCCCTGCCTGTTCGACTTCCCTCAACGAGCGTCGCACAGTATGGCGCAGGGGTACTCCTTCGCGCTGGAATATGCCCGAAGCGCTTGTTGGGGTGACTGTACGTCAACCATGCTGTCTCATAAGGGATTCACGTTCCGTGACCCCGGCTTTGGCCATTGTTCTGGCCATGCAAAAAATGGCTACGATCGTGGCCCTCGTGAGGCGCGAGGCTATGTGTCCGCCGGTTCGGATGGTGTGAGCGGTGCAGGTGCTTCAAGTGCAACTGGAGATCCGGCCCGACCCCGCTGAGGTCGGGCGAGCCCGGAGGTGGGCCCGCTCGCGCCTCGCCGTGTCCGGCATAGGGGACGACGAGCCGCTCGCCGAGATCCTGATCCTGCTCGTCTCCGAACTGGTCACCAATGCCGTGGTGCACACCGGCTGTCCGGCCGTGCTGCGGCTCTCCCTGCCGTCGCTGGAGGCCGAGTCGGCCACCGTGCGCCTCGAGGTGGCCGACCGCAGCGGGTGTGCCCCGGTGCCGCGGTGCGCGGACGGCGAGGAGACCGGCGGCCGGGGTCTCGCCCTCGTCGACGGACTCGCCGACCGCTGGGGCTGGAGCCCCGAAGGCGCCGGCAAGCGCATCTGGTGCGAACTGGACCGGTGCGGCGCGCCCCAGGAGGGGACGACGACCTACGGGGACGGCGCTTCGGCGTATGAGGGGCTGGCCTTCGAGGCGGTGTGACCGGCGCACGGCGGACCGGAGCCTCCTCACATGTCGGCGACCTGGTGCACGGTCGCAGAAAGCGCTGTCGTCCATGATCGGCGGTGCATCCGTGCGCCGGGACGTGCTTCCGTGCGCGCCCACGACAAGTAGGGCGTAGGTGATAAATCCCCGATCAGGTGTTGACGCCACGTGACCGTTTGATCACGATTGTGGTCAGCGATTCGCCGCGAGGGGACGCCGAGGGTTCCGGTGACGGGAGCCCTCGACGAGTGTGGGTCGTGATTCGGCGTCGGTTCTTCAGGGCCAGGAGGAACCGGTGGGGGAGAGTGCGCCGGAGTCGGTTGGCGGCGCGCGATGCCGTGCTCGGGGCGGGCAGTTGCGCGCTGCCGACCGACGGCCCACGGGGCTCAGAGGATGGCGACGGGCGCCACGGGGGTTCCCGTCGCGCCGACGAAGGGTTCGGGCATCGCCGACAGCAGGAACGCGTACCGGCCCACTTCTCCACAGGCTGTGGACAACTTTTCGAGATTCCAGTTCTGGCCCTGAAGCATCCCCATCTCCACGAGGTCGAGCGCGTGTACGGGCAGCCACAGATCCTCGACCTCGGGCGGGAAGATCTCGAAGGTGAGGGTGTCGTTCGCGACCGCGGCGACATCGCGCGCGTGGAACCACTCGGGCGTGCGGATCGACAGGCCGGGCGACGGATGGCCGTACGCCTGCTTGTCGCCCGCCAGGTACACCTGGATCTGCCCGGTCCGGACGAGCACCACGTCCCCGGCACGCACGCGCGTCCCGGCGAGTTCCTCGGCGGCCTCCAGGTCCTCGGGAGTGACGGCGTGCGCACCGTCCAGCCGGTCCACGCCACGCGCGCGTGCCACGTCGAGCAGCACCCCGCGCGACACGATGTGCCGCGCCTTGTCGATGCCGCTGAACTCGGCGCCGCCGTGCGGGGTGATGGTGCCGGCCGGGCGGCCGTTGTAGAGCCGCCCCGAGTGTGAGACGTGGGTCAGCGCGTCCCAGTGGGTGGCGGCCTGCAGGCCCATCGTCACGGCGTCGTCGCTGCACGCCACCGTCCCCGGGCCGAAGATCTCCTGATTGATCTGCACCATGGCGTGCAGCGGGTTGACGCGGCCCGGCATCAGCCCGGTCTGGACGCCGTCCTGTTGGAGAGGGAGCGCGAGAGGGACCCGGAGCCCGCTCCGTGCGCAGGTCGCGGCCTCGCGGACCACCTCGTCGGTGATCAGGTTGAGAGTGCCGATCTCGTCGCCGTCCCCCCAACGGCCCCAGTTGTTCACGCGCTTGGCGATGTCGTGAAACGCCGGATGGAGTGCGGGCATGGACATCTCTGCTCCCGGGGCTTGTCTCCACACATCTGACGGGCCATAGAATCTAACGGTCCGTCAGAAATCGCGGGAAGGGGCCGACATGGGGAACTTCTTGGCAGGCAAGGTGATCGCCGTGACGGGCGCCGGGCGGGGCATCGGCCGGGCGGTGGCGCTGGGCGCCGCGGCCGAGGGGGCCCAGGTCGTCGTCAACGACTACGGCGTCTCCGTGGACGGCGGCTCGCCGACCAGCGAGATCGCCGAGTCCGTGGTCAAGGAGATATCGGCGGCGGGCGGCGACGCGGTCGCCGTGGCCGACGACATCTCGACGATGGCGGGCGGGCAGCGGGTCGTCGACGCGGCGCTGACCTCGTACGGACGCCTCGACGGGGTCGTGTGCGTCGCCGGGATCCTGCGCGAGCGGATGCTGTTCAACATGTCCGAGGAGGAGTGGGATCCGGTGATCGCCACGCATCTCAAGGGCACGTTCACGGTGTTCCGGGCGGCGTCGGCGGTGATGCGGCGGCAACGGGCGGGGACCTTGATCGGCTTCACCAGCGGCAACCATCAGGGCTCGGTGTCGCAGGCCAACTACAGCGCGGCGAAGGGCGGGGTCATCTCGCTGGTGCGGAGCGCCGCGCTCGGCCTGCACAAGTACGGGGTGACCGCCAACGCGGTGGCGCCCGTGGCCCGTACGCGGATGTCGGCGAACGTTCCCATGGAGCTCACGGAGATCGGTGAGCCCGAGGACGTGGCCGCGCTCGTGGTCTACCTGCTGTCGGATCGCGCGAGGGAGCAGCAGATCACGGGGCAGGTGTACACGATCGCCGGGCCGAAGATCGCGGTGTGGGCTCAGCCCCGGGAGTCGCGGGCCGCGTACGCGGAGGGGGCCTGGACGCCGGAGCGGATCGCGGAGTTCCTGCCGGGGTCGGTGGGCGTGGATCCGATGCCGATGCTTTCGCAGGTGGCGGGGATGGAGAGGGCGGCGCGGGATGGTTCGCGGCCGAACGCCCAGTAGCTCGGGGGTGCGGGTTGCAGGGCGGCTGCGGGTTTGTTGCGGCTGGTCGCGCCCACGCGGCGGAGCCGCACATCGATGCAGCCCCGCGCCCCCAGGAGGTTGGACTCGTCCGGCGTTGAGAGGAGAGGCCTGTGGAGTTCGCATTCGGCGTCGAGGACGAGGCGTTCCGGGCGGAGGCGCGGGAGTGGCTCGCGACGCATGTCGACACGTCCCTCGATCGGCGGACCTGGGAACGCACCCTCGGCAAAGCCGGCTGGATCGGGCTGGGTTGGCCCGAGGGCGGGTACGGCAACCGCACCGCCACTCTCCCCCGACAGGTCGCGTGGGCCGAGGAGTACGCCCGCTCGGCCGCGCCGCCGCGCTCCGGTCACATCGGCGAGAACCTGCTCGCCCCCACTCTCCTCGCCCACGGCACCGACGAGCAGAGGTCCCGGTTCCTGCCCCCGATCGCGGCCGGGGAGGAACTCTGGTGCCAGGGATACAGCGAGCCCGGCGCGGGGTCGGACCTGGCCGGGGTGAGAACGAAGGCCGAGCGGAGCGCGGACGGGACGTACCGGATCACCGGCCAGAAGGTCTGGACGTCTCTCGCGCACGAAGCGGACTGGTGCTTCGTCCTCGCCCGTACGGAACCGGGGTCGAGGCGCCACCACGGGCTCACCTTCCTGCTCGTCCCCATGGACCAGCCCGGCCGGATCGAGGTGCGGCCCCTGCGGCAGCTGACGGGCACGAGCGACTTCAACGAGGTCTTCTTCGACGGGGCACACGCGCGCGTGGAGCACGTCGTCGGAGGCGCGGGCGGCGGCTGGCGGGTCGCGATGAGTCTGCTCGGGTTCGAGCGGGGCGTCTCGACGCTCGCCCAGCAGATCGGCTTCGCACAGGAGTTGGGGCGGGTCGTGCGGGCGGCCGTCGAGTCCGGTGCGGTGGACGACCCCGTCCTGCGGGAACGGCTCGTGCGGCAGTGGGCCGAGCTGCGGGTGATGCGCTGGAACGCCCTGCGCACGCTGGGGAGTTCGGGTGACGCGGGCGCGCCCAGTGTGGCCAAGCTTCTGTGGGGCGGCTGGCATCAGCGGCTCGGGGAGCTCGCGATGCTCGTGCGGGGCGCGGCGGGGACGGTCGGGCCGGCCACGTGGTCGGCTTCGGCGCCGTACGAACTCGATCCGCTCCAGCACCTGTTCCTGTTCTCCCGGGCCGACACGATCTACGGCGGCTCCGACCAGATCCAGCGCACGATCATCGCCGAGCGCGTGCTCGGTCTGCCGAGAGAACCCAAGGGCTGACAGGGGGCTGCGTGATGCGAGGCGTGGTGTTCGACGGGACGCGGACCGAGGTCGTGGACGACCTCGACGTACGGGATCCGGGGCCCGGGGAGGTGCTGGTCGCCATCTCGGCGGCGGGGTTGTGCCACAGCGATCTGTCCGTGGTGGACGGGACCATACCCTTCCCCGTTCCTGTGGTGCTCGGACATGAGGGGGCGGGGGTGGTGGAGGCCGTCGGGGCCGGTGTCACGCATGTGGCGCCCGGGGATCACGTGGCCCTGTCGACCCTCGCCAACTGCGGTGCGTGCCCCGAGTGCGACCGGGGGCGGCCGACGATGTGCCGGCAGGCGATCGGGCGGCCGGGGCAGCCGTTCACGCGGGGCGGGCGGCCGGTGTTCCAGTTCGCGTCCAACTCCGCCTTCGCGGAACGGACCGTGGTGAAGGCCGTGCAGGCGGTGCGCATTCCGGGGGACATCCCGCTGGCGTCCGCGGCGCTCATCGGGTGCGGGGTGCTGACCGGGGTGGGTGCCGTGCTCAACCGGGCCGAGGTGGACCGTGGGGACAGCGTGCTGGTGATCGGCACGGGCGGGGTCGGGCTGAACGTCCTGCAGGGCGCGCGGATCGCGGGCGCGCTGCGGATCGTCGCCGTGGACGCGAACCCGGCGAAGGAGGCGGTGGCGCGGCGGTTCGGTGCCACCCATTTCCTGACCTCGACGGACGGGGTGCGGGACATCCTGCCGACGGGGGCCGACCACGTCTTCGAGTGCGTCGGACGGGTGGAGCTGATCCGCCAGGCGGTCGATCTGCTGGACCGGCACGGCCAGGCGGTCCTCCTCGGCGTCCCGTCGGCCACGGCCGAGGCGTCCTTCCTGGTCTCGTCGCTGTTCCTGGACAAGTCGATCCTCGGCTGCCGCTACGGCTCCTCCCGCCCGCAACGTGACATTCCGCTGTACGCCGAGCTGTACCGGGAAGGACGGCTGCTGCTCGACGAGTTGGTGACGGAGACGTATCCGGTGGAGGACTTCGAGAAGGCGGTGGCGGACGCGGAGGCGGGGCGGGTGGCACGGGGGGTGCTGACCTTCTGAGCCTGTCCGGGGCATGCCAGCGGATTTCCACCGGCGCCGGATCCCCTGCGGCCGTCCAGGGCCATCCCGGCCGGCGTGGGCCTCACCCTGGTTCTGACGGGTCGGCCGGTGGGGTGAGCTCCGCCGCGTCGGCCGTTCACCGCGGGGCGCCGACACCGCCGTGCCCGCCGACGTCGCCGACTCCCGTGCCGTCGCCGCCGGCCCGGAAGGTGCGGCGATACGCGGTGGGGGTGACGCCGAGGGCCGCCTGTAGGTGCTGCCGCATCGACTGGGCGGTGCCGAAGCCCGCGTCCCGGGCCACCTGGTCGACGGACAGGTCGGTGGACTCCAGCAGGTGGCGGGCCCGTTCCACCCGCTGCTGGGTGAGCCACTGGCCGGGGCTGACGCCGACCTCCTCGCGGAAGCGGCGCGTGAAGGTGCGCACCGACATGGCCTCCTGCTCGGCCATGTCCCGCAGCTGGATCGGCTCGTGGAGGCGGCCCAGCGCCCAGGCGCGCGCGGAGGTCGTGCTCGCCAGCTGCGGGTCGGGCACGGGCCGGTGGATGTACTGCGCCTGTCCGCCGTCGCGATGCGGCGGTACGACCGTACGGCGGGCCACCTCGTTGGCGATCGCCGTGCCGTGGTCGCGGCGCACCATGTGCAGGCACAGGTCGATGCCGGCGGCGACGCCCGCCGAGGTCAGGATGTCGCCGTCGTCGATGAACAGGACGTCCGCGTCGACCTTGATCCGGGGGAAGAGCCGCTGGAGGTGCTCGGCCTCGGCCCAGTGGGTGGTGGCGGGCCGGCCGTCGAGGAGGCCCGCGGCGGCCAGGACGTAGACACCGGTACAGATGGAGGCGAGCCGGGTGCCGGGGCGGATGTGCGCGAGCGCGGCGGCCAGTCCGTCCGTCAGCACGCCCTGCTCGAAGACCGGGCCGAGCTCGTAGGAGGCCGGGATGATCACGGTGTCGGCGGTGGCCAGGGCTTCCGGGCCGTGCGGGACGTGGACGGAGAAGTCGGCGTCGGTCTCGACCGGGCCCGGCGGCCGGATCGAGCAGGTGATCACCTCGTACAGACGCCGTCCCTCGGCGTCTTTGGGGCGGCCGAAGATCCGGTGCGGGATGCCGAGTTCGAAGGGGAGCGCTCCGTCGAGGGCGAGGACGGCGACGCGGTGCGGACGGAAGCCTGGGGAGCCGGTGGCCGTATCCATGGCCCGATCCTAGCGAATGCTGTCTTTCGAGCCACTCGATCACGCGTGCCGCGGACGGAAAGCTCTATGTCGTGCCCCAGACAAGCCAAGCCGCCGTGGTGGCACCCCGCGCCGGGAAGAAGCCGACTCGCATCCACAGGGCGTGGTTCGTCGCCGCCGTCACCTTCGTGACGATCATCGGCGCCGCCGCCTTCCGTTCCCTGCCCGGGCTGCTCATCGACCCGCTGCACCAGGAGTTCGGCTGGTCGCGCGGCACGATCGGGGCGGCGGTCTCCCTCAACCTCGCGCTGTACGGGCTCACCGCGCCGTTCGCGGCCGCGCTGATGGACCGTTTCGGCATCCGCCGGGTCGTCGCCGTTGCCCTGCTGATGATCGCGCTCGGGTCCGGGCTGACCGTGTGGATGACGGCGGCCTGGCAACTGCTGCTGTGCTGGGGGCTGCTGGTCGGCCTGGGCTCCGGCTCGATGGCGCTGGCCTTCGCCGCCACGGTCACCAACCGCTGGTTCACCGAACGGCGCGGCCTGGTCACCGGCATCCTCACCGCCGCCTCGGCCTCCGGCCAGCTGATCTTCCTGCCGGTGCTGTCCCTGATGGTCGAGAACCACAACTGGCGCCCCGCGGTCGTCACGGTCGCCCTCGCGGCCCTCGCGGTGGTCCCGTTCGTGTGGCTGCTGCTGCGCGACCACCCGGCGGACGTGGGGCTGAACCCGTACGGCGCGCAGGAGTTCGTACCGAAGCCGGCCCCCGTGACCGGAGCCGCGCGCCGGGCCGTGGCCGTCCTCTCCAAGGCCGCCCGCACCGGCCCCTTCTGGCTGCTGGCCGGCACCTTCGCGATCTGCGGCGCCTCCACGAACGGCCTGGTCCAGACCCACTTCGTACCCGCCGCCCACGACCACGGCATGCCGGTCCCGGCGGCGGCCTCACTGCTCGCGGTCATCGGCGTGTTCGACGTCGTCGGCACGATCGCCTCCGGCTGGTTCACCGACCGCTTCGACTCGCGCCGGCTGCTGGCGGTGTACTACGCGCTGCGGGGCGTGTCGCTGCTCTTCCTCCCGATGCTGCTGGCCCCGTCGATCCACCCGCCGATGCTCTTCTTCATCGTCTTCTACGGTCTGGACTGGGTCGCCACCGTCCCGCCCACCGTGGCCCTGTGCCGGGAGCACTACGGTGACGACAGCGCGATCGTCTTCGGTTGGGTTCTCGCCTCCCACCAGGTCGGCGCCGCGATCGTGGCCGTCCTCGGGGGTGTGGCCCGTGACGTCTTCGGCACGTACGACATGGTCTGGTACGCGTCGGGCGCGCTGTGCGCGGCGGCGGCGCTGATGGCACTGGTGATCCGTCGTCGGCCGGCGACTCCCGTGCCCGTGGCGGGATAGGGCCCGCCCGGCGGATCGGGTGGCGGGGAATCGGCGGCGGCTCATCGACGCGGGTGGGCGGGGCCCGGTGCGTCGAGCCGCGAGGCGGAGGAGGGTGTCGACGCGATGGTGGTCCCGCTGCTCGAGGCCGTTCGAGCGTGGAGGAGTCGGCAACGGACGGAAACGCCGCGGATCAACGGGCCAGGCACCGCGTCCGCGGCATGATCCGCCGGACAGGCCAGGCCCTAGAGAAGGCGGCCGAAGCGGCCCTTGTGGAACAGCAGTGGCTCCTGGTCCTCGTCGCCGGTGCCCAGCGTCTCCACGCGCCCCACCACGATCAGGTGGTCGCCGCCCGTGTGCACCGCGTGGATCGCGCAGTCGACCCACGCGAGGGCGCCGGTCAGGCGGGGGGAGCCGGTGACGGGGGTCGGGTCGTACCGGACGCCCGCGAACTTGTCGGTGCCGCTCACCGCGAAGGCGCGGCACAGGTCGCCCTGGCTCGCGCTCAGGACGTTGACGCAGAAGACCCCGGCGCGGGCGATGCGGGGCCAGGTCGTGGACGTGCGGCCGACCATGAAGGCGACGAGGGGTGGGTCTAGGGAGAGGGACGAGAAGGACTGGCAGGCGAAGCCGGCGGGAGCGGGCTCGCCGTCGGTGGCCGGTGCCGTCACGACGGTCACGCCGGTCGCGAAGTTCCCCAGCACGCGCCGGAACTCGCCCTGGTCGACCGGCAACCGCTCGTTTTCGCGGACACAGCGCAACTCGGGGCGCGGCAACGGCTCCACGGGCTCCGGTCGGGGCCCGGACCTGAGGTAGCGGACGGCTGCGGCGGCCATTCCTGCATGTCCCATCACAGCCACCATTGAAGCTGACGGAGCGTCAGATAGGAAGGGGCGGGCGGGGGCGCGGAAGACGCTCAGCGGCCGCGGAACTCGGGATTCCTGCGCTCCACGAAACTCACCACGCCCTCCCGCGCGTCCGACGTCGTCATGTTGATCTCCTGCGCCGCGGCCTCCGCGGCGAAGGCGGTCGTGCGGTCGGTGTCCAGGGAGGCGTTGACCAGGTGCTTGGTGAGCGCGAGGGCGCGGGTGGGGCCGGTGGCGAGACGTTCGGACCACTCGCGGGCCGTCTTCTCCAAGTCCCCGTCCGGGACGACCCGGTTGACCAGACCGAGCCGTTCCGCGTCCGGCGCGGTCAGCGCGTCGCCGAAGAACATCAGCTCCTTCGCGCGCTGCGGGCCGATCAGGCGGGGCAGGAGATACGCGCCGCCGCCGTCGGGGACGAGCCCGCGTCGCGTGAACACCTCGATGAACCTGGCGGACTCCGCGGCGAGTACGAGGTCGCAGGCGAACGCGAGATGGGCGCCGAGGCCGGCCGCCGTGCCGTTCACGGCGGCGACGACCGGCTTCTCGCAGTCGAGGACGGCGGCGACGAGACGCTGGGCGCCGGCGCGGATCGTGCGGGCCACGTCCCCGGCGACGCGGTCGCCCCCAGGAGGTCCGCCCCGCAGGTCCGCGCCGGCGCAGAAGCCACGCCCGGTTCCGGTGATGACGACGGCCCGTACGGCCGGGTCGGCGGACGCCTCCGACAGCAGCCGGATGATGCGTTCGCGCTGGTCGGGGATGAGGGCGTTGAGGGCTTCGGGGCGGTTGAGCGTGATGCGGCAGACCTGATTGTCAGTGGCGTGCTGTACCAATGACTCAAGGGATTTTTGGGGCTCTTGGGGGGAATCAGGCATGTTCATCTCAGTTGCGTTCGTTTCAGTCCCGTCCACTTCAGCGCCGTCCACTTCAGCCGCTTCCCTTTCAGCTGCACATCACCAGGGCGTCGAGTGCCACCGCCCCCTGCCCGCGCGGCAGCACCATCAGTGGATTGATGTCGAGCTCCGCGAGATGGTCCCCGAGTTCCAGGGCCATGCGCTGCACGCGCAGGACGACTTCGACGAGCGCGTCGAGGTCTGCCGGGGGGCGCCCCCGGACCCCGTCGAGGAGAGCCCGCCCCCGGAGCTCGTCGCACATGTCGCGCGCCTGCTTCTCGCCGAAGGGCGGCACGCGTACGGCCACGTCCCTCAGTACCTCGACGAGGACACCGCCGAGCCCGACCGTCACCGTCGGCCCGAAAAGCTGGTCGTGCGTGACACCGACGACCATCTCGACGCCCCGCTCGACCATCTGGCAGACGAGGACGCCGTCCAGGGACACGTCCTCGTAGCGGGCGATGTCGGTCAGCTCCCGGTAGGCGTCCCGGACCTGGCTGGCCGAGGTCAGGCCGATCTTCACCAGGCCGAGCTCGGTCTTGTGGGCGATCCGCGCGCCGGACGCCTTCATCACCACCGGGTAGCCCACCAGCCCGGCCGCGCGTACGGCCGCCGCCGCGCTGGTCACCAACTGCTCTCGCGGTACGCGGATTCCGTACGCCCGCAGCAACTGCTTCGCCGCGTGCTCGCTCAGCTGCTGTCCGGGGCGTATCAGCTCGCGCGCCTTGCGGAAGGACGGCGAGGGGGTGCGCGGCGCCGAGTCGAAGGGGGAGCGGTAGCCGGTCACGAAGCGGTGGTGGTCGAGGTGGGCGCGGACGGCGGTGAGACAGTTGGCGACCGTGCGGAAGGTGGCCACCCGGGACGAGCCGAGCAGCACCTCGCGGTACGCCGCCTCGGTGCCGACCGGCGACCCCCACACCACGCACACCAGCTTGTCCGTCCGCTCGGCGGCGTCCACCAGGTCCTGGACGAGCTTGTCGCTCAGCGGCGGGAAGGGCCCGGTGATCGGGCAGATCAGGACGCCGACCTCCGGATCCTCGAGGATCGCGTCGATGATCTTCCGGCCTCGCTCGTCACCCACCGGGTGCCCGCCGTTGTCGACGGGGTTGGACACGTTCAGGTACTCGGGTATCCACTGGTGCAGTTCGGCCTGCCGGGCACCGGACAGCTCCGGCAGCCGCAGCCCCGCCTCGGTCGCCAGGTCGGCGACGTGCGCGCCCGTGCCGCCCGAGATCGCATACACGACGACACCGTCGGCGCGGGGCGGCCGGGCGCGGGCCAACAGGGCCGCGGTGTCCTGGAGTTCGTCGAGGCCGTCGACCCGGATCACCCCGTACTGCCGCATCGCCGCGTCCACCACCGTGTCCGCGCCGGTCAGCTTGCCGGTGTGTGAGGCGGCCGTGCGGGCGCCGGTCTCGGTGCGGCCCACCTTGACCGCCACGACCGGCACCCCGCGCCGGGCGGCCCGGTCGGCGGCGAGCAGGAAGGAGCGGCCGTCCTTGAGCCCCTCGACGTAGCAGGCGATGGCGCCGACCTCGGGCTGCTCGGCGAAGTAGGAGAGGAAGTCGGAGGTCTCCAGGTCGGCCTCGTTGCCGGTGGGTGCCCAGTGCGAGAGGCGGATGCCGAGTTCCTGGAGGGCGAAGACGGGGCGGCCCTGGTGGCCGGACTGGGTGATCAGGGCGATCGCCGGACCTTCCAGGTCGTCCCGGAAGTGCTCGAAGGCGTTGAGGTTGGTGTTGGGCCCCAGCAGCCGTATCCCGGACCGGCGCACGGCCGCGGCGAGGCGGGCCTGTGCGGCGGCACCCTCCTCGCCGGTCTCCGCGAACCCGGAGGCGAAGGCTACCGCGAACTTCACCTTGGCCTCGGCGAGTTCCTCGATCACGGGAAGGGGGTCGGCGACCAGCAGCACGGCGAGATCGACCTGTTCGGGCAGGTCGGCGACGGAGGGGGAGCAGGGGATGCCGAAGACGGACGGGCGGGTGGGGTGCACGGGATGCAGTCGGGCCCCGACGCGTTCGGACCAGGCGAGCAGTTGGCGGGTCACGCCGGTGTTCGGGCGGCCCTCGGCGTCCGAGGCGCCGATGACCGCGACGCACCCGGGGTGGAAGAAGCGGTCCAGATCGGGGACCGTGGAGTACAGCGGCCGTCCGCTGACGTCGAGGTCGTCGACCTCGGCCGGCCGGCCATGGACGGCGGGACCGGGTTGCTCGCCACAGGCGATGACCCGGGCCCCGCGGGAGTCGGTGGTGAGGGTGCCGTGCGTTGATCCAAGCATCGGTCCGCCCGCTCCTGTGTGACAGCGAAATAACTGACGCAGTGTCAGATTACTGAACTGACGCTCCGTCAGGAATGGCTGTGCAGGCAAAGTTGGCGGATCTGGGCACCCTCTCCGTCCCGCCGGTGCATCGCGGCGGGGCGAAGGTGGCGCCCTCTACGTCACCGGGAGACGGGATGCCTGCCGCGATCCGTCCTTCGCGACGGCCTTCGCGATCTTCTCCGCGTCGATGGCCAGCTCTCGGAGCATGCCGCTGATGGGGTTGGTGAAGCCGGTGAAGTAGAGGCCGGGCGCGTTCTCGGGGGTGCGGGCGCCGTGCACCACCGGCCTGCCACGGGCGTCGAGCACGTCGAGGTGGCCGACCAGGCCCTCCAGGGCGCGGGCGTAACCGGTGGCCGCGATCACCGCCTCGGGCTCGATGCGGGTGCCGTCGGCGAGGACGACCTTGCCGTCGTCGAAGGCCTCGACGGCGGCCACGACCTCGACCCTGCCCTTGCGGACGGCGTCGATCAGGCCGACGTCCTGGACGGGGATCGAGCCGTCGTTGACGCGGGAGTACAGGCCGGTGTCGGGGCGGGGCAGGCCGTGCGCGGAGAGGTCGGGCACGCTGAGCCTGCCCACCGGTCCCGCGAGCCGGTCGACGAGGGACACCGGCAGGCGGCGTACGAGCACGCCCGTGTACTGGGCTGCCCAGCCGGCCGTCGAGCGGCGAAGGATGTGCGGGGCGGTGCGGACGGACAGCCGGACCCGGGAGGCGCCGCCCTCCACCAGGTCGACGGCGATCTCGGCACCGGTGTTGCCGATCCCGACGACGAGGACGTCACGGCCGGCGTAGGGCTCGGGGTTGCGGTAGTCGCCGGCGTGCAGGAGCTCGCCGGTGTAGGTGTCACGGTCCGGCCAGTCCGGGATGCGCGGGGTGTGGTTGTAGCCGGTGGCGACGACCACCGCGGCGCCGGTCAGCTCCCGGCCGCCGGTGGCGTGCAGCAGCCAGCCGGTGCCGTCGGCCGAGCGCTCGATGCGGGAGACCTCGACACCGGTGACGATCTCCAGCTCGTGGTACTCGGCGTACTTCTCCAGGTACCGCACCACGTCGTCCCGGGAGACCCAGCGCCCGAACCGGCGCGGCATCGCCAGCCCGGGCAGGCCCGACAACCGGCGGGTGGTGTGCAGGTGCAGCCGGTCGTAGTGGCGCCGCCAGGACGCCCCGACCCGGTCGGACCTCTCCAGCACGACCGCGCGCAGTCCCTTGGCGCGCAGGGCGTACGCGACGGCGAGTCCGCCCGGGCCACCGCCGATGACGTATACGGGACGGTCTGCCCGGTTCGGCTCCGCGGGACTCGCGGAGGCGGGGGAGGACGCTGTGGAGTCGGCCATGAGCGCGAGCGTAATCACATGCCGGGTTGATGGGTCTCGGTCAAGACCGGAATTGGTTGCGGATTGATCACGGCTGTATGAGGAGTGGGTGGAGCCGGTGGTGTGGAGCGCGTGGTTGTGCAGAACTCGGGGCGGCTGGACATCTTCACCGTCACCGTGCGGCGTCGCCCTGGTAGGCGGCGAGTACCGGGCCCAGGACGGTGGTTGGGGCAGGACGACGGAGTACGTCGACTACGGGTTCGCGGTCGACGCGGCCGCCGTCGCTCCGGGCGGCAGCGCCGGCTCCGAGCCCTCGGGAGGCAGGGAGGACGGAGCCCCCGTGAGCGGCGGCCTCGCCGCGACCGGATCCTCGTCCGTGCTGTCGGCGATCGCGGTGGGCGCAGGCGCCCGGGCGGCCGGGCCGCAGGGTGCCGCACCTCGAGAGCTGCGTACGCAGTTCGCCGGCCACGAATGGGCGACGGCGGTGATGGCGGTCGGCTTCGGCGCTGTCTTCCTCGGGCGGCGTCGCAAGGCCAGTAGGCGCGCGACCTGCGGACAGGTCACGACGCCGAGCCCGGAGGGTGCGGTGGGCTCGGCGTCGCGGGCGGCGGCCGAAGTCATGACGGGAAACCGGGGCCGCGTTCAGGGGTGGCGGGGCTGCTTCGAGGGCTACTTCGTCTTGTAGCCCGTCACCTTGGCGATCCAGGTGATGAAGTCGCCCGGGTCGGTGTTCGAGCCGTGGCCCTCGTCCCAGTAGTAGAGGTGGTCGACGTCGTCGCCGAGGCCCGCCGCGGCGGCGGCGATGTTGGCGGAGACGGTCAGCGAGGTGTCGCTGTCCTTCGTGCCGAGGCGGATCCACCAGTGCCTGGAGCGGCCGGGGTTCTTCTTCGCGAGGTGGTGCATCGGGTTCATCAGGTTCAGCGTCTCGGGGATGTCGCCGGCGAGACGCTTGCCGGTGAGCCCGGTGGTGTCGTTCTTCAGGCCGTACGCCGTGAAGTGGCGGGTCTCGGTGGTGCCCTTGCCGAACAGGTTGTTCTCGCCCGTCGAAAGGTCGAAGGCGTCGAAGGCCGGGGTGGTCTTCTTGCGGGCGCCCACGTGGGTGAGGAAGTCGGCCCAGGTGAAGGTGGCCCTGCCGCCGGACCAGGTGATGAAGGTGTTGGCGGCGAGGTAGGTCGCGCGGTCGGAGTCCGACAGGCCCTTCAGATACGTGGTCGCCGACGGCTCCAGGTACTGCTTGACCAGGTAGGCGTCGTAGTTGCGGGCCGTGAGGGTGCCGAAGCCGTTCAGGCCGCGCAGCTTCAGGGCGGCCTGGTACTCGGCGAACTGGGACCGCAGCTCCTTGGAGACCGTCTGGTCGACCTGCTTGCCGGTGCTGAGGTCGTTGGTGCCCCAGTTCCACTCGTAGGAGCCGTCGGCGTGCTCCAGGTCGGTGATCGGGCACCAGGCGCCGGTCGCGAAGGTCGCGTCGGAGGCGTCGGCCGCGCCGAGCTCCTTGAGGTACCTGTCGTAGAGCTTGCTGTCGCCGGAGGCGCCGAGCAGCGACGACAGGGCGCCGCCGGCGCTGGTGCCGGCGGAGACGATCCGGTCGGTGTTGCCGGGGATGCGGCCCTTGTTGAAGCGGACGTACCGGACAGCGGCCTTGAGGTCGACGATGGCGGCCGGGGCGGTGCCGTAGTACTCGCCGTCGGCGTTCTTCAGGGTGCGGCCGCGGGCGCCGGGCTCGACGACGACGTACCCGGCGGCCAGCGCCAGGAGCTGGTTGGTGGACAGGGCGCCGCCGGTGCCGTTGGTGTTGCCGTTGGCGTTGGAGGCCGAGGGGCTGGGCGCGGCGCTTCCGGAAGGCGTGCCTCCGGGCGTGCCGCCGCCTCCGGACATGCCTCCGCCGCCGATGCCGGTGGCGTCCGCCACGGAGGACGGCATGTACCCGCCGACGGAGTTGGCGAACAGGATGGGCGCGTCGCTCGCGTCCACCGCCTTGCCGTCGATCTTGACCGGGACGCTGACGTTCAGACTCTGGTAGGCCGCGTCGACCGGGTTGGCGACGTAGGTGACGGCCTTCCAGAAGTGGTAGACCACTTCCTTCTCGTTGCCGTCCGCATCGGTGATCGTCTTCGTCAGCTCGGTGTAGCCGTCGGGGTCGAAGGCCAGGGCGTCCGAGGAGGACGAGCCGTGGGTGTCGTCGGCGGCCTGTGCGCTGAGCGCGATGCCGCCTACCGCGGCGACCCCGGCGGTGGCGCCGATCGCCATGACTACGTTCCTGCGCTTGACTGCCCTGTGCTTCACGATCTGGACTCCTCGGCCGCGGCGGTGCTTGCGTCAGCGAACGTATTCAAGCGCCAACAATATTGCCAACAATTCCGGCCGATTCATCGCGGACCCACAGCTTCAGGGGGAGCGCACAGGTTCCTCTCATGTGATGCGGGGTTCCCGAAGGCCGGTATCTGACGTACCGTCAGATTTCATGGACACGATCTGGCTCACCGGAGCGCAGTGGCTGGCCGTGCTGCGCATAGGGCTCGGGCTGTGGTGGCTGGAGAGCTGGCGGCACAAGGACAAGAAGACCTGGTTCGAGGGCGCCGGGATCGCCTGGGCCGCGGACGTGGCGGCCAAGCACCGGTGGAACGCGGTCCGCAGCGGCTTCGAAGCCGTCGTCACGCCGCACCCGAGGACCATGGCGTACGTCGTCGTGTACGCGGAGCTCGCCCTCGGCCTCGGCCTGATCCTCGGTTTCCTCACCCCGGTCGCCCTGGTCGGAGGACTGCTGCTCAACCTGCTCTACCTCGTGCTGATGATCCACGACTGGGCCGAGCAGGGGCAGAACTCGATGATGGCGCTGATCTCGGTGGTGGCGCTGTTCGGGATGTCGTGGCAGACGTGGTCGCTGGACAGCGCGCTGGGGCTGTTCTCGTGAACGCGCGGTACGACATCCCCGAGGCGGATGCCTTCACCCGGACGTACTGGGACGCGGCGGCACAGGGGCGGCTGCTGATCCGGCGCTGCGGGGCGTGCGGGCGGCCCCACCACTACCCGCGCGAGTTCTGCCCGCACTGCTGGAGCGAGGACGTGGCCTGGGAGCGGGCGAGCGGCCGGGCCACGCTCTACACCTGGTCCGTCGTCCACCGCAACGACCTGCCGCCCTTCGCCGCGCGCACCCCCTACGTCGCCGCGGTCGTCGACCTCGCCGAGGGCCCGCGCATGATGACGGAGGTCGTGGAGTCCGTGCCCGACCGGCTGCGGGCCGGCATGGAGCTGGAGGTCGCCTTCCGGGAGGGGGTGCCGGTGTTCCGGGTGGGTGGGTGAGGGCGACCGGCCGCATGAACGCGTCACGCTGCACTCCAGGTCCTTCCACCAGCCCGGCAGCCTCGTCGCCCACAAGGTCACGCGCGCCGGGAATCCGCTGGTGTACGTGAACCCGGCGAACACCGGCAGGGAATCAGTCCCAGGTAGTTGACTGGCCCGATGACCCACGTCGACGACCACACCGGCAACACCACCGGCCCCTTCCCCGACCTGCTCGCCCCCGGCATACGTCTGCGCCCCTGGGACCCCAGGTCCGAAGCCGACGTCGCGGCCTGGCTCCGCGGTACGACCGACCCGGAGTTCCGGCGCTGGAACACACCGCTCAGGCCGGTCACCGACCTCGACGGCGCTCGCGAGTCGCTGCGCGCCAAGGCGCTGCAGGCGGTCGAGGGGACCTCGGCCTCGTACTGCGTGACGGAGACCGACACGGGTACGCCCCTCGGCCACATCGGCGTCAACGCGATCGACCGGGACCTGCGCCTCGCCCGCGTCGGCTACTGGGTCCTCCCCGAGGCCCGCGGCCGTCGCGTCGCCACCGGCGCCCTCGCCCTCGCCGCCCGCTGGGCCTTCACGGACCTCGGCCTCCACCGACTCGAACTCGGTCACGCCCTCGGCCACGGCGCCTCCTGCCGGGTCGCCGAGCGGTGCGGCTTCCGCTACGAGGGCACGCTGCGGGGCGCGATGCTCGAGGCGGGCCGGAAGGACGCCTTCCGGGACGTCCACCTGCATGCGCGACTGGCGACGGACCCGGAGCCCGAGCTGTAGCCGCCCGCAGGTCACCGAAAAAGCACGGGAGTTGTCAGTCGGTCGGCGGGATCATGAAGGCATGCGCCCCGACGACCGACCCCGCGCCGCGACCGGCCGACCCCGCGCCGCAGGCACCTGGCACCGCACCGAAGACCTCGACGCCTTCATCGCCCGCGCCGGCGACTTCCTGCGCTCCCGGCCCGCCCACCACACTCTCGCCCTGACGGTGACCGAAGGTCTGCGTACCCGCGGCCCGCACGCGTACGGCGATGAACAGCCCGTCTTCGGTCTGCTGGAGCGGGAGGGGGCGATACGGGCGGCCTACTTCCAGACACCGCCCCGTCGGCTGCAGCTCACCGCCCTCACCACCGAGGAGGCCGACTCCCTCGCCGCCCACCTGGCCGAGGTCGGGCGACCACTCCCCGGAGTCGGCGCGGACCGCGAGGCCGCCGCGGCCTTCGCCGAGGCGTGGCGGGCCCGCACCGGAGCCGACGTCACGCTCGAGGAGCGCCAACGGCTGTACAGGCTGGGCACGCTGACGGTGCCGGAGCCGGTCCCGGAGGGCCGGGCGCGGGTCGCCGCGGAACCGGACCGGTCCCAACTCGTGTGCTGGCACGGCGAGTTCGCGGAAGCGGTCGGTGAGCGCGCCCCCGCGAACGCCGATGCCTGGGTAGACGCCCGTATCGCCTACGGCGGCGTCACCTTCTGGGAGAGCCCGGACGGTACCCCCGTCTCCATGGCAGGAGTGACCCCGACGGTCGCCGGCCAGGTCCGGGTCGCCCCCGTCTACACACCGGCACACCTGCGCGGCCGCGGATACGCCGGTGCCGTCACCGCCGAGGTCAGCCGGGCGGCGCGGGAGGCGGGCGCGGACGAGGTGCTGCTCTTCACGGACCTCGCCAACCCCACCAGCAACGCGCTGTACCAGCGGATCGGGTACCGGCCGGTCGCCGACTTCGCGGTGTACGGCTTCTCGCAATAGGGCCGTCAGGTCTCGGACAGGGCCGTCAGGTTCTCGCAGGAGACCGTCAGGGCCAGAGCAGCTCCCTCACCCAGGCGTCCTTCTCACGCCGGTACACCAGCCGTACGTGCTGCCGTCGCACGTCCCCCTGGAAGAACTCCACCTCCTCGGGCCGGAGGCGGTACAGCGTCCAGGAGGGCACCGGGGCCTCCGGCTCGCCCTGCGCCCGCTCCCAGGCGGCCTGCGAGACCCGCTCCAGTTCGTCGAGCGAGGCGAGCACCTCGCTCTGCCGCCCGGTGAGGGCAGCCGCCAGCGCCCCGGTGGAGCGGGCGTGCAGATCCGCCTGGCCCTCCCCGGACGGGGCCGCCGTCACCGGGCCGCGAACGCGCACCTGGCGGCCGTGGACCGGCCAGTAGAAGCCGAGCGCGGCATACGGCCGGGCGGCCAGCTGCGCGCCCTTGCGGCTGGTGACGTGGGTCGCGAAGGACCAGCCGTCCGCGTCGGCGCCGTGCAGCATCACGGTCCGTACGTCCGGCCGGCCCTCCGCGTCCGAGGTCGCGAGGGACATGGTGTGCGGCTCGGTCTGCCCGGCCGCCACCGCCTCGGCGAACCACGTGGTGAACAGGGGGAGGGGGTCGGCGGGGGCGGTGGTCGGGTCGAAGGCCGGCAGTGTGGTGACCTCCGGGTTCCACACCCGCAGTGACCTCAGCAGTTCATGAAGATCCGTTCCCATCCCCCGATTGTGGCGCCTGCCGTGCCTCAGACCGTACCGAGGTCCGACGACACCCAGCGCTCGGGCCGCATCCGGATCACGACCTGCTCGCCGTGCTCCTTCCAGGCCACGTCGACGTACCCGTCCACCTTGTCGGCCGGGAGGTAGCGCGCGGAGATCTCCCGGAGCTGCTCGACGGTGGCGGGGGTGGTGTCGATGACCGGGCCCTCGACCGACACGTACCGGATGGTGGGTTCCAGCCGGTCGACCATGAGCGTGAACCGGCCCGCCGCGCGGATCAGTTCGTTCTTGCGGGAGTCGAGCGCCGTCATGATCCACACCGTGCCGTCCGGCTCGCACTGGTACCAGATCGGCACGGTCAGCGGAGCGCGTCCCGCTCCCGCGTCGACCGCGAGGGCGGCGATGTGCGGCTCGGCCAGGAACTGCTCACGTTCTGCGCGGGTCAGGGCCATGCGAACTCCTTCAGCGGCTCGGGCGTCATCGTCCTCTGTCAGACCGCAACGCCGAACGGCGAGGATCGTGTTCCCGCCTCCGTCAGATCGCGACACCGACCGGCGGGGCCCGTGTTCCCGCCCCACGTGAGCGGACAACAGGCCTCCCTATGGGCGGGCCCGCCCCAGCACCACCGTCCCCGAGGAGCAGAACCACCCGCCCGTCCCCGAGGCCACCGCCAGCTCCGGCAGCCGCCCGCCGTTCTGGCGCACCTGGCGGCCCTCCGCCTCGCCCCGCAGCTGTCGTACGGCCTCCACCAGCAGGAACAGCCCGCGCATCCCCGGATGCTGGGCCGACAGCCCGCCCCCGTCCGTGTTCACCGGCAGTTCCCCGCCCTCGACCCTGAGCCGTCCCTTCTCCACGTACGGCCCGCCCTCGCCCTTCCCGCAGAAGCCGAGGTCTTCGAGTGTCACCAGGGTCATGTAGGTGAACGCGTCGTAGATCTCCGCGAAGTCGATCTCCTCCGGCCGCACTCCGGCCCGCTGGAAGGCAAGCCGTCCGCTCACCGCCGCCGGAGAGGTCGTGAAGTCGGGCCACTCCGACATGGACGCGTGCGAGACGTGCTCGCCGGTGCCGAGGATCCACACCGGTGCCGTGCGGCAGTCCGGTACGTACTCCTCGGCGGCGAGCAGCACCGCCGCCCCGCCGTCGGAGCGCAGGCAGCAGTGGAGCTTGGTGAAGGGGTCCGCGATCACCGGGCCGGACAGGACGTCGTCGACCGTGACCGGCTCGCGGAACATCGCCTCGGGGTTCAGGGCGGCGTTCGCGCGGGCCTGAACCGCGACCTCGGCCAACTGCTCGATCGTCGTGCCGTGTTCGATCATGTGGCGGCGGGCCGCCATGGCGTACTTGGCGATGAGTGTGTGTCCGTACGGCACCTCGAACTGGAGGGGGCCGCGGGCGCCGAAGGAGAGGGTGCCGGTCCGGCGGCCGGCCTTGATGTCCGCGCGGGCCGTAGAGCCGTAGGCCAGCAGTACCGCGTTCGCGTGGCCGGCGGCGATCGCGTCCGCCGCGTGCGCCGCCATGACCTCCCAGGTCGAGCCGCCCACCGACGTGGAGTCGACCCAGGTGGGGCGCAGGCCCAGGTACTCGGCGACCTCCACGGGCGCGAGGGTGCCCGTGCCGGCCGAGGCGAAGCCGTCGACCACCTCCCTGCCGAGTCCCGCGTCGGCGAGGGCCCGGCGGGCCGCCTGGGCGTGCAGGGCGTACGGGGTCGCGTCGTCCACGCGGCCGCAGTCGGAGAGGGAGACGCCGACGATCGCCACTTTCCGGGATGCCGTCCTCATGAATCTGACGGTACATCAGATACGGCGGTGCGCGGCAGGTGTCACGGGGCTGGGCATCGTCACGGGGCTGGGCATTCCGCCCTCCCCGCCCTAATATGACGGATCGTCAGATCCAGGGCGGGACGGCTTCGAGGAGGGCCCATGGACGCCGGCTTCACCGCCGAGCAGGACGAGATCCGCCGTACCCTCCGCGAGCTGCTGCGGGCGCGCTGCGGGCCCGCCGAACTGCGGGCCGCCGTCGACACCCCGACCGGACACGACCCCGCCCTGTGGACCGCCCTCGCCGAGCAGCTCGGACTGCCCGGCCTCGCCCTCCCCGAGACGTACGGCGGTGTCGGCTGCTCGGTGACCGAACTCGCCCTCGCCTGCGAGGAGACGGGCCGCTTCCTCGCCCCCTCGCCCCTGCTCGCCACCACCACCCTCGCCGCCCCGCTGCTCCTCGCCCTCGGCACGGACGCCCAGCGGGCCGAGCTGCTCCCGCGGATCGCCTCCGGCACGCTCACCGCCACCCTCGCCGTACCCGGCACCCACCTCGCCACCGCCCTCGCCCTCACCGGCGACAACGCCGGCGACTGGGCGGGCGGTGGCCGGGCCGGGGGTGTGCAGGCCAGGCGGGCGGGGGACGGCTGGCGCCTCTACGGGCAGGCCGACCAGGTGCTCGACGGGCACAGCGCGCGGCTGCTGCTGGTCGCCGCACACGCGGGCGGGTTCGCGCGCTCGCGGACGCTGCTCTTCCTCGTGCGCGAGGACGCGGCCGGGCTCGTACGGACCCGGCAGACCGCCCTCGACGCGACCCGGCCGCAGGCGCGCGTGCAACTTCGGGACACGCACGCCGAGTTGCTGGGCGGCGAGGAGGCGGACGTACTCACCGCCCTCGCCGTCCTCGGCGACAGCGCCGCCGCCGTCCTCGCGGGCGAGGCCGTCGGAGCCGCCGACCGGGCGCTGGGCCTGACCGTCGCGTACGTGCGGCAGCGGGAACAGTTCGGACGCCCCATCGGGTCCTTCCAGGCGGTGAAGCACCGGCTCGCCGACGTGTACGTACAGGTCCAGGCGGCGCGCTCGGCGGCCTACTACGCGGCGTGGGCGGCGGCGCACGGAGAGCGAGCGGGCGGGCTCGCCCTCGCGCAGGCCCTGGAGGCCCTGCGGTCCGCGTCCGCCGAGGGCATCCAGCTGCACGGCGGCATCGGTTTCACCTGGGAACACGAGGCCCACCTGTACTTCAAGCGCGCCTGTGGCGACGAGCTGCTGTTCGGGCCGGCGCACCGGCTCCGGGCGCACGCCGCCGACGCGGCGCACCTTTTCGCGAGTGTGGAGGTGGCGGTGTGATCGGTGAGCGAGTGGTCCAGAAGGTGTCGTCGACGCGGGGCTTCGCCAAGATCGCGCCCCATGTGATCCCCGCGCTCGACCGTGCCGTACACCGGCTGACCCGCGGAAAGTTCCTGCTCAGCGCCCAGCTGCTGCCGGGGGTGATCCTCACCTCGACCGGGGCGAGAAGCGGCCAGGCCCGGCGTACGCCACTGGCCTGCATGCCGGAGGCGGGCGGCGGGAGCTGGATCCTGATCGGCTCCAACTTCGGACGGACCGGCCACCCCGCCTGGACCGCCAACCTCCTCGCCCACCCGGACGCCACGGTCAGCTGGAAGGGGCGGGACATCCCTGTCACGGCCCGGCTGCTGGAGGGGGAGGAGAGGGCGGCCGCCTGGACGGCGGTACTGGCCTTCTGGCCGCCGTACGCCACGTATCAGCGGCGGGTGGAGCGGGAGATACGGCTTTTCAGGATCGTGCGGAGGTGAGTCCTGGACTCCCTCACAGCACCGCAGGCGGTAGTCCACCCGAGTGAACTACCGCCTGCCAGACAGGACTTGGGGACTTGTAAAGGGTGTGAGCTACTTCGTCGGCTTCTTGCCGGTCACGCCCAGGTGCACCAACAACGCGAGGTTCGGCTTGAGTTCAGCCTGCTTCACGCCCCACGTCTGGAACCCCTTCTGGTGTGAGGCGACGGCCGCGAGCATCGCGACGATCGAACCGGCCACGGCCGCGGGGTGCACGTCCTTGTCGACCCTGCCCTTGGCCTGCAGTTCGGCCACCGCGTCGGAGAGGGAGTTGTTCACGGAGTTGAGGATCTTCATTCGAAGCTTGTAGAACCGCTTGTCGCCCTCGGCGGCCCCGAGGTCGACGACCCTGAGGATCGCGTCGTTGCGGCGCCAGAAATCCAGAAAGCCGTCGACGAGTTCCTGGGCGGTCTGCCAGCCGGCCTTGCCGACCCAGGAGCGGCCCGCGAGGAGCTCGGCCAACCCGGCGCCCTCGGCGGCCATTTGCTCGGCGATCTCCAGGACGGCGCCTTCGACGTCCGGGAAGTACTGGTAGAAGGTCGCGGGCGAAGTCCCCGCCTTCCGGGCGACATCGATGACTTTGACGTCCCGGTAAGGGGAGGAGCTGAGCATCTCGCTGAGGCAGTCGAGCAGCTTCTGCCGGGTCGCCTGCCCACGCCGACCGGCCACGCGGCCGTCGACGGTACGCACTTGTCCTGTCATGTCGTCAGCTTACCGAGGGGTGATGGGAGCGCGATTCGGCCGACTGCAAATGGGGTGCGCGGGCGAGCGGGGGCGGGTGTGCCTGGTCTGCGGGGTGCGGGAGACGCCGTTACGTTGGCGGCATGGCCGAAAACAGGGCATCCGGGTACGGAGAGGACGTCTACGGAGAGGGCGTCCCCTGCTGGGTGGACGCACAGCTCCCCGACGTCGAGGCGGGCAAGCGGTTCTACGGTGAGCTCTTCGGGTGGACCTTCGAGGACGCGTACCAGGGGTCCACGTGGGCCCTGGCGGACGGCGAACCCGTCGCCGCGCTCGCCCGCAAGGCGGACGGCCGGCTGCCCACCGTCTGGACGGTGTACTTCGCCACCCCGGACGTCGAGGGGCTCGCCGACCGCGTCTGGGCGGCCGGCGGGCAGGTCGTCACCGCGCCCGTGCCGGTCGGTGACCTGGGCACGGCCGCGCTGGTCACCGACGCGGAGGGGGCCGTCTTCGGCCTCTGGCAGCCCGGCACGCACCGCGGTTTCGGCAGGCGGCACGAGCCGGGCACCTTCGCCTGGGCCGAGCTGTACACCCGGGACACCGAGGCCGCCAACACCTTCTACGGCGGGCTCTTCCACGAGGCCCTCTTCGGCCTCGAAGCCCGGCCCGACTTCGGCCGCGCCCCCGTCCTGGAGGTCTTCCCCGCCGAGATGCCGCCCCACTTCCTCGTCCACTTCGGCGCCGAGGACTGCGCGGCCGCCCTCGGGACGGTGAACCGGCTCGGCGGACGTGTCCAGGCGCCGCCCTTCGAGACTTCGTACGGGCGGGTGGCCGTCGTCACCGACAATCAGGGAGCGTCTTTCGCGCTGCTGCAGCGGTAGAGCACACTGCCGGCACGAGGGAGAATCCTGCTTTGATGTGAGACACCCCATTTGTTTCCGGGTTCGCAACCCGCGCCCGGGCCAGGAAGAATCGGGGTGCGTGCCGCCATGGCGGTGCGGTGGTGAGACGCTGCACGGGGTCGCGTACACATGTGGCATGACGCGGCCCGTACGGGGAGGTGGCAGGCAAGTGGTGGATCAGCTGACGCAGCACGATCCGCGGCGCATCGGGCCGTTCGAGGTGCTGGGACGGCTGGGTGCCGGCGGCATGGGGCTGGTCTATCTGGCGCGCTCGGCGTCCGGGCGACGCGTGGCGATCAAGACGGTCCGTACGGAGCTCGCGGAGGACCAGCTCTTCCGCGTCCGCTTCACCCGGGAGGTGGAAGCGGCCCGCGCGGTCTCCGGCTTCTACACGGCGGCCGTGGTCGACGCCGATCCGCGTGCGGCCGTGCCGTGGCTGGCCACCGCGTACGTCCCCGCGCCCTCGCTCGAGGAGATAGTCAACGAGTGCGGGCCGATGCCGGCCCAGGCGGTGCGCTGGCTGGCGGCGGGCGTGGCGGAGGCCCTGCAGTCGATTCACGGGGCCGGGCTGGTGCACAGGGACCTGAAACCGTCGAACGTCCTGGTGGTCGAGGACGGCCCCCGGGTCATCGACTTCGGCATCGCGTCCGGTGTGTCGAACACACGTTTGACGATGACGAACGTCGCCGTGGGCACCCCCGCCTACATGTCCCCCGAGCAGGCCAAGGACTCCCGCAGCGTCACCGGTGCGAGCGACGTCTTCTCGCTCGGCTCCATGCTGGTCTTCGCCGCCACCGGCCACCCGCCCTTCCACGGCGCCAACCCCGTCGAGACCGTCTTCATGCTGCTCCGCGAGGGCCCGGACCTCGAAGGCCTCCCGGACGAACTGCGCCCCCTCATCGAGTCCTGCATGCAGATGGAGGCGACGGGCCGCCCCAACCCGGCCGACCTCCAGTCCCAGCTGGCGCCCCACCTCTACGGCTCCGGCTCCGACGACAGCGGTACGGCGTCGGCGTGGCTGCCCGAGCGTGCGGTGGCCCTCATCGAGGCGCGGCGCGGTGGCCGGCCGCCGGTGAAGCAGACGCAGAGCGGCGGGCGCAGCGGAGGCGGACGGGTCGCTCCCATCCCGCCCCCGCCGTCCCGTGACCCGGTGGTCCCGGGGCCGGTCCCGGGCCCCGTGTCCGTGTCCGCCGCCCCCGACACCGGCCCCGTGCGCCTCGCCGGCGCCCAGGTGCCCATCGGGCCCGGCCCGCGCGTCGCCGACGCCCGCGCCGCCGCCGTCAAGGCGCCCCCGCCGGAGGCCGGCCTGGTCGCCTCCTGGTCCAGGCCCCGCCCCGGCGTCAACGGTGCCGACCCCGCCGTACCGTCGGCGCCTCCCGTGCCCGCGGAGACCGCGGCCGGCTGGCGCCCCTGGCGCTTCCGCATGTCGAACGACGTCTGGGGCACGCCCTCCGTCGCCGGCGACCTCGTCTACGTCACCTCCTTCGAGGTCCACGCGCTGGACGTGGCCACCGGCCGCCGGCGCTTCAAGACGCGGGACGTGGCCTGGTCGATGGCGGTCGCGGACGGACGGATCCACGCCTCCGACGGACCCACCCTGTTCGCCCTCGACGCCCGCGAGGGCCAGGACCTGTGGCGGCTGTCCACGGACGCCTGGGTGTACTCCCTCAAGGCCGACCGGGGCACCGTGATCACCGGGACCCGCGGCGGCGGCGTCCAGGCCTGGGAGGCGTCCGGCGGCCAGAAGCTGTGGGAGCTCGGCGGCTGCCAGACCGACTTCGAGTCCCCGGAGGCCGGACCCACCCTGCACGAGGGCACGGTGTACGTCTGGCACGACGGCCGCCTGCGCGCCCTGGACGCCCGCACGGGCGACGAGCGCTGGTCGTACCCCATCGGCGACACGGCCTCCTGCGGCGGTGTGCCGGTCCGGGTGGCCCAGGCCCACGACGGCCACGTCTACGTGTCCGCGGGCACCCGGGTCCTCGCGCTCGACGTGGTGAGCGGCCACGTCCGCTGGCACTTCGAGGCCCCGGCCGTCTTCCTCTGCCCGCCCACCTTCGTGCCGGGCCCCGCGGTCACCGGCGGAGGCGTGTACCTGGCGGACTACCTCGGCACGGTCTACGCCCTGGACGCCACCGACGGCCGTGACCGCTGGCGCATCGCCACCGAGGCCCGGTCGTCCGTCGACTCGGTGCTGGTGGCGGCCGGGCACGTGCACGTGGGCAGCGGCAAGGGGCTCTACACCCTGGACGCGGTCACCGGCACGCCCAAGTGGCGCTTCCAGGCGGGCGGCGACATCGTGGGCGCCCCCGCGGTCGCGGAGGGCCGTATCCACTTCGGTTCGACCGACCACCTGCTCTACACGCTCAAGGCCGACGACGGGCGCCTTCGGTGGAAGCTCGCCACGGGCGGCGAGATCACCGGCTCCCCGGTCGTGAAGGACGGGGTCGTGTACGCGTGCAGCAAGGACCGGTGCGTGTACGCGCTGGACGCGGAGAAGGGGACGGGGACGGCCAGGACCACCTGACCCCGGCGGGATCCGGCCCGGCGCCACGCCGGGTACGCGACCATCGCCACGCGGTGACATGACCGTGACAGGCGGTGCGTAGAGTGACGGCATGCATCGACGGGGACGCAGGCTCAAGTTCACAGCGGTGGCGGTACTGGTCGTGCTGTCGCTCACCGGGTTCTCATCGGGACGCGGTCACGGCAGCAGCGGAAGCAGCAGTGGTGGGGACGGCGGGGGCTGCAGCAGCTCCAGCCAGAACCACGACAGTTCGTCGTCGACGTCCGGCGGCAGTACGTACCGTGACCACGACGACGATGACGACTACAACGACACCGGAAGCTCCTCCGGCAGTTCCTCCACGAGCACGTCCAAGCCGCTGTCGGACGCCAGGGTCAAGCTGGTGAGCTGCGCGACGGAGGACGAAGCGTACGCCACGGTCGAGGTCAGCAACCCGAACTCCCGCGCCGCCTACTTCACCGTCACCGTCAGGTTCCTCGACGCCGGTTCCGAGCAGGTGGACGTGCGGAGCGTGGACGAGTACGTCGCCGCGAACGACGAGGTGAAGGTGCGGGTGCCCCTGTCAAGCCCGGGCCTGGCGGCCCAGGTGGACCGCTGCGACCCGGACCCGTACGCGCCGGCCGGCTGACGGACGCTCAACGCAACCGGAACCTGCCGCTCTGCCGCCCGGCGAACAGCTCCGCCTGCCGCTCTGCGGGCAGGTTCCCCAGCGAGATGAGATGCGGCGCCTGCGCGAACCCCTGCGCCCGCGCCGCCTCCTTCGCCGCCCACAGGGCACGGACGGTCCCCTGGGTGGCCTCGGCCGGATACCCGGCGATGACGGCGGCGCAGGCGGTCGCCGCCTCCAAAGCTTCCCCCTGCTCGGTGAGTTCGGAGACCAGCCCGATGTCGTGGGCCCGCCGGGCGGAGATCCGCTCGGCCGTGCCCATCAGCGTCATCCGCGCGACCTCCCCGTACGGCATCCGCTGCGCCATCAGCACCGACTCGTACGCGCTGACCATGCCGTAGGTGGTGTGCGGATCGAAGAACGTCGCGGTCGTGTCCGCGACGACGAACTCCGACTCGCCGAGCAGGTAGAAGGCGCCTCCGCAGGCCATCCCGCACACGGCGGCCACCACCGGCTTCCACAGGTCGTTCGCCTTCGGTCCGACCGTGAGCAACGGATCGTCCTGCATGTACGGCGACTTCGGCTGCGGTACCACCGCGTCCCGGTCGATCCCGGTACAGAACGCCCGCTCCCCGGCGCCGGTGAGGACGACGGCCCGCACCGAGTCGTCGAACCGCAACTCCCGCCACGCGCTCCTGAGTTCGTCGGCCATGGTGAGGTCGATGGCGTTGAGCTTGGCCGGCCGGTCGAGGGTGACGACGGCGACGCCGGTGTCCTTGTCGGCGTCGACGCGCACGTTCACGACCGCTCCGGGATCCACTGCGGGAGCCCGGTCGCCTCGTCGTACGCGAAGGACACCTTGGCGCCGATCCGGATGCCGTGCGGATCAAGGGAGTCGAGAGGGGCGCCGGGCTCGCTGACCAGGTTGCCGACCATCCGTATGCGCGGCGCCTCGGCGAGTTCGACGACGACGACGTTGTACGGCGCCAGCGCCGCGTAGTCCGGCAGGAGCGGCGGATGCGGAACGACGTACGACCAGACGCGCCCCTGCCCGGACATGGCCTGCCATCCACTCGCGAAGGACCGGCAGTGCGGGCAGCACGGGCGGGGCGGGAAGCGGAGCTCGCCGCAGTCGGCGCAGGCCTGGACGCGGAGCTCGCCCTGGGCGGCGTAGTGCCAGAAGGGGGCGCCGTCGGGGTCGGTGACGGGGGTCAGCACGGGTCAACTCCTCAGCAGCAGGGCGGAGGTGGGCACACCCTCACCCGCGGTGACGAGGCAGGTGGCGGCGCCCGGGACCTGTGCCGTACTGGTCCCCCGGAGCTGCTTCACGCCTTCGTTGATCAGGTTGAAGCCATGGACGTACGCCTCGCTGAGCCCGCCGCCCCCGGTGTTCAGGGGCAGCCGCCCGCCGATCTCCAGGGCACCCCCCTCGGTGAAGGCGCCCCCGTCCCCCCGTCCGCAGAAGCCGTAGCCCTCCAGGGAGAGCGGCACGAGGGCGGTGAACGCGTCGTAGATCTGGGCGACGTCGACGTCCTGGGGTGTGAAGTCGGCGTGCTTCCACAGGTGCCGGGCGGCGGTCCAGGCGGGGCCGGTGAGGGGGTCGTCGTTCCAGTAGTTGACCATGCCGTGGTGCTGGGCGGGGAGCCCCTGGGCGGCGGAGTGGACGTAGACGGGTCTGCGCCGGCAGTCCCGGGCCCGCTCCCTGCTGACGATCACGCAGGCCAACGCGCCGTCCGTCTCCAGGCAGTTGTCGAAGAGGCAGAGGGGCTCACTGATCCAGCGTGAGGTCATGTACATCTCGCGGGTCAGGGGGCGGTCGTACATGATCGCGGCGGGGTTCTGGTTCGCACGGTTGCGGCAGGCGAGGGCGACGTTGAAGAGGTGGTCGCGGGTGGCGCCGTATTCGTGCAGGTAACGGCGGGCGAGCATGGCTATCTCGTCCACGGGCCGCAGGAGACCGAAGGGCCGCGTCCACTGGGCGGGGGTGGGGAGCTGGGCGGTGGTGTTCTTCCAGGGCCGGGGGCCGGACCCCCGCTTCCGCGATCTCCAGGCGACGCCGACGGTGGCCTGTCCCGTGGCGATGGCGGCGGCGAGATGGGCGACGGTGGCACAGGAACCGCCGCCACCGAACCCGATCTTGCTGAAGAAGGTGAGGTCACCGAAGCCGACGGCCTTCGCGAGCTCGACCTCGTCGGTCTCCTCCATCGTGTACGAGGCGAGGGCGTCGACCTCGCCGGGTGCGATCCCGGCGTCGTCGAGAGCGGCGAGAACGGCACGGCAGGCGAGGGTCTTCTCGTCCTCGGGGAGGTGCTTCGCGAAGGGGGTCTGACCGATGCCGACGATGGCGGTGGCGTCCTTGATCCCTGCTGCTCCGGCCATGCTGGGCGTTACCTCCGCACGCTCGCTGGGCGGCTGACAGACCGTCAGAGTACAGCTAATCTGACGGGTAGTCAGCTAGTGGGACTGGAGGCCTCCCGTGCGCGGTGACTTGGAGTGGGGCAGCATTCCGGGGCTGGTCAGGTGGGCGGCCGAGCGGTACCCGGACGTCGAGGCGGTGGTGGACGGCCGCACCCGGATCTCCTACGGCGAGTTGGGCGCCCGCGTGGACCGAGCGGCGGCCGCGTGCATCGCGAACGGGATCGCGGCCGGCGACCGGGTCGCGATCTGGGCCCCGAACACCCTCGACTGGATCGTCTCCGCCCTGGGCACGGTCTCGGCGGGCGCGGTACTGGTGCCGTTGAACACCCGCTTCAAGGGGACGGAAGCGGCGGACGTCCTGCGACGCAGCGGCGCCCGACTGCTGTTCGTGACGGGCACGTTCCTCGGGACGTCGTACGTGGCGTCACTGCGGAGGGCGGCGGGACACGGGGCGGGTGACGGCGTGCTGCCGGGGCTGCCGGCACTGGAGCAGGTGGTCGTCCTCTCCGACGACGCCCCGGCCGACTTCCGCACCTGGAAGGACTTCCTGGCGAGCGGCGACGGGGTGGCGGAGGCCCGGGTCCGTGCCCGGGCCTCGGCGGTCCCCGGCTCGGCGCCCTCGGACATCATCTACACCTCCGGTACGACGGGCCGCCCCAAGGGTGCCGTGATCACCCACGCGCAGACACTGCGGGCGTACGAGGTGTGGAGCGACCTGGCCGGTCTGCGGCAGGGCGACCGCTACCTGATCGTCAACCCGTTCTTCCACACCTTCGGCTACAAGGCGGGCGTGATCGCCTGCCTGATGCGGGGCGCGACGATGATCCCCCAGCCGGTCTTCAACGTGGACACCGTGCTGGCCAACATCGCGGCGGAACGGGTGTCGGTCCTGCCCGGCCCGCCCACCCTGCACCAGTCGTTGCTGGACCACCCGGCCAGGGACGCCCACGACCTGTCCGCTCTGCGCCTGGTGGTGACGGGCGCGGCGGTGGTGCCGTTGCGCCTGGTCGAGCGCCTGCGGGGCGAACTGGGCGTGAGCACGGTCCTCACGGCCTACGGCCTGTCCGAGGCGAGCGGCATCGTCACGATGTGCCGCCGCGGCGACGACCCGGCGGTCATCGCGTCCACGTCGGGCCGGGCGATACCGGGGGCGGAGGTGCGGGTGGTGGACGCCGGGGGACGGACGGCAGGGCCCGGTGTCCCCGGCGAGGTCCTGGTCCGCGGCTTCACCGTCATGCGCGGCTACTACGACGACGAGGCCGAGGGCGCGACGGGGGAGGTGCTGGGGGAGGACGGCTGGCTGCGCACGGGAGACGTGGGCGTGCTGGACGAGGCGGGCAACCTGCGCATCACGGACCGTCTGAAGGACATGTTCATCGTCGGCGGCTTCAACGCCTACCCGGCGGAGATCGAGCAACTGCTGGGCCTGCACCCGGGCGTGGCCGACGTGGCGGTGATCGGCGTACCGGATCCCCGACTGGGTGAGGTCGGCAAGGCGTACGTGGTCCGGCGGCCGGGGGCCGTGCTGACGGGGGACGACCTGATCGCCTGGGCGCGACGCGAGATGGCGAACTACAAGGTGCCGAGATCGGTGGAGTTCCTGGCAGAGCTGCCTCGGAACGCCGGGGGGAAGGTGGTGAAGGGGCAGTTGCGGGGGCGATAGCGGCCGGGCGGGGCCGGCGCGGTCACGGAACGTCCTGAGACGGATGCCGGACATGCCTCGACCGCGGCGGCCTCCCCTCCGCGCCGCCGCGGTCGATCCCCCGTCCGGGAAGGTCTGGTCAGACCGGCTCGTCCGTGGCGTGCACGTTGTCCGTCGACGCGTCGCCCGTGTCGTCGCGGGTCACCTTGAGCGGCTCGGTGGTGGCATGCACGTTCTTGGTCTTGATGGGCTCGCTGGTGGCGTGGACGTTGTCCGTGGTGGCGTCGCCGATCGGCTCGCCCGTGGCGTGGACGTTGTCGGTGCTGTTCTCGTCGGTCATGTCGCTGACTCCCCTGACAGTGTTGTGCGATGGACTGACAGATCCGCCCGGCAACTCCCCCGAGGGTTGCCGGGCGGACCCGCTGGGCCGGTTCACCCTAAGAGGTCCGGCCGCTCGTCGCTCCGCCTGCCCCCCGACGCGACGGCTCGACACGGTTGAGAGTGCCGGGCGGCGATAAACGAATGATGAACGCGGATCACCGGGCGGCCGGGGACGCCGCCTCAGACGACTGCCGTCGGCTTCAGCAGGCTCCTGACCTCGGCCGCTTCCGGGGAACCCAACGTCTCGAAGATGTCGAGGGCTTCACGCCAGCACACCTGGGCCCGGTCGCGCTGACCGATCCCGTCGAGCGCCTGTCCCAGCACCGTCAGGACGTTTCCGCGTCGCCATTCGCCGCCGATGCCGCGCAGCAGGGTCAGTGCCGTCTCGGCGTTCACCGCGGCCTTGGCCGGGCGACGCGCGGCGAGGTCGAGTTCGGCGAGGCGGAACAGGGTCATGCCCTCCCACAGGCGTTGGCGGCTGTCCCGGAACACCTGGAGGGCCTGGTGCAGGCACTCGGTCGCCTCGGACAGCCTCCCGCTCTGGGTGAGGGCGAGGCCCAGCGCGTACCGGCCGTTGGCCCCCCTCAGGGCGTGCCCCATGTCGTCGTACATCGCCGCGCCCTGCTGGGCCATCGCCACCGCGGTCTTCGTCCGTCCGGTGGCCAGATGGATGCGGGACAGGTTGCACAGGGCGCTGGCCTCGCCCGGCCGGTCGCCGACGGCGCGGAAACTCTCGATGGCGCGGGTGAAGTGCTCCTCGCCCTCCTGGTGCCGGTTCTGGTACAGCGCGACCACACCGCTGATGTTGGACGACCAGCAGCCCGTGAGCGGGTCGTCGGCCTCCCGGGCCAGCTCCGTGGCGCGCTCGGCCTCCTGGACGGCCACGTCGAACCTGCTGCCGGAGATGTGGTGGACGAAGGCCAGCATCGTCAGCGCCCGTGCCTCCGTGCGGGGGTCCCCGGCTTCCCGCGCCGCGTCCCTCAGGAGTCCGGCCACGGCCTCGTACTCCTTGGAGTTGGCTCCCGACTCGGCCAGGTCGACCGCCGCCCAGAGGATGTCGACGGCGCGTCGCAGTGTCGCGGGCCGGGCGGACTGGCGTACACACGCGAGCAGGGAGACCGCCTCGGCGTACAGCCAGTCCTGCGCCGCGTGGCGGTCGGAGAAGGCCAGCCCCGGGTACGCGGTGCGCTCCAGGTGGTCCACGAGCCGGTCCTCGGGCCGTTCGATCAGGTAGCCCCCCGCCACGGTGGCCAGGTAGAAGTCCAGCAGCCGGGACATCGCCGCCGCCCGCTCACTGGGCGGCCACTCGTCCCTCTCCGCACAGGCACGCGCGTAGAGCCGCACCAGATCGTGGTACCGGTAGCGGCCCGGGGCCGCCGACTCCAGCAGCGAGGTGTCGACGAGGGACTCCAGCAGGTCCTCGGTCTCCTCCACCGGCAGGTCCAGCACCGCCGCGGCCGCCGCCAGCGAGAGGTCGGGTCCGTCCGCCAGTCCGAGCAGCCGGAACGCGCGTGCCTGGGCGGGCTCCAGAGCCCCGTACCCCAGCTCGAAGGTGGCCTTCACCGCGAGGTCGCCGGCCTGCAACTCGTCCAGGCGACGGCGTTCGTCCGCCAGCTTCGCGGCGAGGACCGACACGGTCCACGTGCGGCGGGCTGCCAGGCGGGACGCGGCGATGCGGATGGCCAGGGGGAGGAACCCGCATGCCGCCACGACATCCAGGGCGGCCTCCCGCTCCGAGCGCACCCGTTCCTCGCCGACGATCTTCGTGAACAGTTGCAGGGCCTCGTCCGGCGACATCACGTCGAGGTCGACGAGGTGGGCCCCCGCCAGGTCCACCATCCGGACGCGGGAGGTGACCAGGGCCGCGCACCCCTCCATGCCGGGGAGCAGGGGGCGTACCTGCGCGGCGTCGCGGGCGTTGTCCAGCAGCACCAGGATCCGACGGCCGTCCAGCATCGAGCGGTACAGCGCCGCCCGTTCCTCCAGGGAGTCGGGGATGGCGGAATCGGCGGTGCCCAGGGCTCGCAGGAAGGAGCCGAGTACCGTCTCCGGCTCCGCCGCCCGCGCGCCGGCGCCCTGCAGGTCCACGTACAACTGGCCGTCGGGGAACGCCGCCCGCGCCTGGTGCGCCACGTGTACCGCCAGCGTCGTCTTGCCGACGCCGCCGATGCCCGCCACGGCCGACACCGCCATCACCCGGCCCTTGGCGGAGGCCAGTACCTCGCCGAGTTCCGAGACGAAGGCGGCGCGGCCCGTGAAGTCGGGGACGGTGGCGGGGAGCTGGGCCGGGCGTACCGGCGCGGCGGACGGCTCCGCCTTGGGCGCCGAGGGTTCCGCCAGGCCGGGATCGGCCTGCAGAATCCGCTGCTGCAGATCCCGCAGTCCCGGGCGCGGGTCCACGCCGAGCTCGTCGGCCAGGAGGCGGCGCGTGTCCGCGTACACGGCCAGCGCCTCCGCCTGGCGTCCACTGCGGTACAGCGCCAGCATCAGCAGCTCGCGCAACCGCTCCCGCAGCGGATGCGCCGCCGTCAGCGCCGTCAGCTCCGAGACCGCCTCGGCGTGGCAGCCCTGCTCCAGGTCCATGTCCAGGCGGGACTCCAGCAACTGGAGCCGCCACTCCTCGAGGCGCACCCGCTGCGTCTCCGCGTACGGCCCCGGCACCCCGGCCAGCGCCTCACCGTCCCAGAGGGCCAGCGCCCGGCCCAGGACGTCCCGCGCATGGCACAGGTCTCCGGCCGACCGGGCCTTCTCCGCCTCCGCCGCCAGGTCCTGTACGACGGAGAGATCCAGCGCGCCGTCGCGCAGCCCACGGATCGCGTACCCGCCGGACTCGCTCACCAGCACGCCGGGGTCCAGCACCTTCCGGAGCCGGGAGGCGTACGTCCGCAGCGCCGCCAGCGCCTGCGAGGGCGACTCCTCACCCCACAGGGCGTCGATCAGCTCGGCGGCGGTGGCCGTGCGGCCCTCACGGAGCAGCAGGGCGGCCAGGAGGGCGCGTTGCTGAGGGGAACCGGTGCTCAGCGACTCCTCGCCCCGCCAGGCACGCACCGGCCCGAGCACACCGAAGCGCAGAGCCACGGCGGCCTCTTCGGCAGCGGCCCCACCGGATCCCGGAGCCACGGCCGCTTGCTGCGAGCCAGGCCCGCTCGACTCGTGTGTCAGGGGCGCGTCTTGGGTCGCGGCCGCGTCGTATTCCGGGGTCATGGCCGCTCTGTGAGGGTCGCGCTCGCTCGACTCGCCTGCCAGGGGCGCGTCTTGGGCTCCGGCCGCGTCTGATTCCGGGGTCATGGCCGCCCTCTCAGGGTCGCGTCCGCCCGACTCACGTGCCAGGGGCGCCTCTTGGGCCCCGGCCGCTGCAACGGACCCCGCTGCAGCGGTCGCCACTTCACCCCCGGGGGCACCGGCCCCCGCTTCGGCCCCAGGCGCCCCGGCCCGCACGGCTGCGGCCCCGGCGTCGGCCTCCGCCCCGTCGGGTCCGGGCGCCACGGCCGCCACAGCCCCCTCGTCAGGCCCGGGCCCGCCGGATCCCGCAGTCACGGTCGCCGCCGCGGCCCCCCGTACGCCCGTTCCCAGCACCACCGCCTCCTCCTCGGAGAAGCCGGGGCGCCGCCTCTGCTCCGGTACACGCGGTACCTCCGGCACTCGCGGTACACCGTCCATCGCCGTCGTCCCCCTAGATGTCCTGAGCCACCCCGCCAGTTTGCCTTGTTCATGGCAGATGCGTCAGCCGTGGAGGGCCCGATCACAGCTGGGCGCGCGGGATATCACAAGCCCCTCACCGTCTCTCCCCACCTGCCCGGGAACCCACAAGCCCCATTCTGCTAGCTGACGGACCGTCAGATCGGCGCTACCGTGCCCCCATGGAGACCAACTCGCCCTTTCCTCTGATCATTTCCGTCGACGACCACACCGTCGAACCCCCCACCGTCTGGCAGGACAGGCTCCCGAAGAAGTACCTCGACACCGGCCCCCGCACAGTGCGCGCCCCACTCAAGGAAATGACCTTCCTCGGCGGCCGCTTCAAGCCCGTCATGGGCAAGCCGGGCGACGACGGGCCCATCGGCGACTGGTGGGTCTACGAGGACCTGCACCGCCCCCTGACCCGCCTCGACACCGCCGTCGGCTACAGCAGGGACGAGATCAAGCTGGAGGTCATCACCTACGAGCAGATGCGGCCGGGGTCGTACGACGTCCCGGCCCGCCTCGCCGACATGGACGTCAACCACGTCCAGTCCGCCGTCTGCTTCCCGACCTTCCCCCGCTTCTGCGGCCAGACCTTCACCGAGGCGAAGGACCATGAGCTCGGTCTCCTCTGCGTCCAGGCCTACAACGACTGGATGGTGGAGGAGTGGTGCGGACCCAAGGCGCACGGTCGCCTCATACCGCTCACCCTCATCCCCCTCTGGGACGCCGAACTGGCCGCCGCGGAAGTCCGCCGCAACGCCGCCCGCGGCGTCCGCGCCGTCGCGTTCTCCGAGATCCCCCCGCACCTCGGGCTGCCGTCCGTCCACACCGACGACTGGGACCCCTTCCTCGCCGCCTGCGACGAGACCGGCACGGTCGTCGCCATGCACATCGGCTCCAGCAGCCGTATGCCGTCGACCTCCGCCGACGCCCCGCCCGCCGTCGGCTCCACCATCACCTTCGCCAACTGCTGCTTCTCGATGGTGGACTGGCTGATGAGCGGCAAGTTCGAGCGCTTCCCGAACCTCAAGGTCATGTACGCCGAGGGGCAGATCGGCTGGATCCCCTACATCCTGGAGCGCGCCGACGTCGTCTGGGAGGAGAACCGCGGCTGGGGCGGCGTCGCCGACAAGGTCCACCGGCCGCCGTCCGAGCTGTTCGCCGAGCACGTCCACGGCTGTTTCTTCGACGACGCCTTCGGGCTGCGGAACCTGGACGCCATCGGAGTCGGGAACGTCCTCTACGAGACCGACTACCCCCACTCCGACTCGACCTGGCCGAAGTCGCGGGAGGTCGGCGAGGCCCAGATGGGGCACCTGGACGCCGACGTCGTGGAGCGGATCGTACGGCGGAACGCGATCGAGCTGCTCCAGCTGACCCCGGACGGACTCTGGGACGGTCCGAGGTGATCGCGGGATGAACCGAGGGATGATCCGGTACGGCATCCAGCTCCCCGTCCAGTCCCAGAGCACCCTCTACGCCGAAGCGTGGGAGGCCGCCGCCGGACCGGACGACCTCCTCGACATCGCCCGTACCGCCGACCGCGCCGGCTTCGACTACCTCGCCTGCTGCGACCACGTCGCCATCCCGCGCCGGCTCGCACCCGCGATGGGCACGGTCTGGTACGACCCCGTGGCCACGCTCGCCTTCCTGGCCGCCGCGACCGAGCGCGTACGGCTGCTCAGTCACGTCGCCGTCGTCGGGCTGCGGCACCCGCTCCTGACCGCCAAGCAGTACGCCACCCTCGACCTTCTGAGCGGGGGGCGGCTGGTCCTGGGCGTGGGTGCCGGGCACGTCGTGGAGGAGTTCGAGGCGCTCGGCGTGGACTTCCGGCAGCGGGGAGCCGTGCTCGACGAGTCCATCGACGCGCTGAAGAAGGCGCTCGGGCCGGACGAGTTCCCCGAGCACCACGGCAAGCTCTACGACTTCCAGGACCTGGGACAGCGGCCCAGGCCGGCCCAGACCCGCGTCCCCCTTTGGGTCGGCGGCTCCTCGCCCGCCGCCGTACGCAGGGCCGCGCTCAAGGGAGACGGCTGGCTGCCGCAGGGCGACCCGCGCGAACGGCTGCCCGCGCAGATCGAGCGCATCAGGAGCCTCCGGGAAGAGGCCGCCGTGCGGGGTCCCTTCACCGTCGGCGCCATCGCCGAACCGCTGTACATCGGCACCCCGACCTGGAACGTCGGGCGCCGCACCCTCACCGGCCCGCCCGACACGCTCGCCGAGTCCCTGCGCGCCTACCGCGCGATGGGCGTTGACCAGATCCAGGTCCGGTTCCGCAGCCGGAGCCGTACCGAGCTCACCGACCAGATGACCGCGTTCGGGGTCGAGATCGCCCCGCACCTTTGAGGAGGCCGCATGGGCAAGCTGGACGGACGCGTCGTGATCGTCACCGGGGCGGCGCGCGGGCAGGGGGAGCAGGAGGCCCGGCTGTTCCGGGAGGAGGGTGCCGAGGTCGTCGTGGCGGATGTGCTCGACGAGCAGGGGCGGGCCCTCGCGAAGGAGATCGGGGCGCTGTACATGCACCTCGACGTGGGGCGGGAGGAGGAGTGGGGGGCAGCCGTCGAAACCGTCGTGGAGGCGTACGGCCATGTCGACGGACTCGTCAACAACGCCGGGATCCTCCGCTTCAACAGCCTCCTCGACACGCCCCTCGACGAGTTCATGACGGTCCTGCGGGTCAACCAGGTCGGCTGCTTCCTGGGGATCAGGACCGTGGCGTCCCGGATGTCCGACGGGGGCACGATCGTCAACACCGCCTCCTACACCGGGATGACCGGCATGGCGTACGTGGGGGCGTACGCCGCCACCAAGCACGCGATCGTCGGGCTCACGCGGGTGGCCGCACTGGAGCTGGCGGACCGGGGGATACGGGTCAACGCCATGTGCCCGGGAGCCATCGACACCGCGATGAGCAATCCGGGTGCCGCCCCCGAGGGAGCGACGGACGCGCTGTACCGCAAGCTCGTGCCGCTCGGGCGGATCGGGCGGCCGGAGGAGGTGGCGCGGCTCGCGCTGTTCCTCACGTCCGAGGACTCCTCCTACATCACCGGGCAGCCGTTCGTGATCGACGGGGGCTGGCTGGCGGGCGTGTCCGTCGTCTGAACGAGCAGATCTGACTGACCGTCAGCTATTGACGGTCCATGCCCCCGGTGCCAGAGTCGGCCAACAGGTGAATCTGACGGTACGTCAGCAAAATGACTCGGGACGGTGAACCTCCTTGGAATTCGGGCTCTTTGTACAGGGATACGTGGGCAAGCGCGCCGAGACCGACCCGCTGGCCGAGCACAAGGCGCTGATGGAGGAGACCGAGTACGTCATCCAGGCGGACAAGTCGGGCTTCAAGTACGCCTGGGCGTCCGAGCACCACTTCCTGGAGGAGTACTCCCACCTCTCCGCCAACGACGTCTTCCTCGGCTACCTCGCACACGCCACCGAGCGCATCCACCTCGGCTCCGGCATCTTCAACCCGCTCGCCCAGGTCAACCACCCGGTCAAGGTCGCCGAGAAGGTCGCCATGCTCGACCACCTCACCGGGAACCGCTTCGAGTTCGGCAGCGGACGAGGGGCCGGCTCGCACGAGATCCTCGGCTTCCTCCCCGGCATCACCGACATGAACCACACGAAGGAGATCTGGGAAGAGACCATCGCCGAGTTCCCGAAGATGTGGCTCCAGGACGAGTACGTCGGCTTCCAGGGCAAGCACTGGCAGCTCCCGCCGAGGAAGGTGCTCCCCAAGCCGTACGGGAAGTCCCACCCCGCGATGTGGTACGCCGCCGGGTCGCCGCCCTCGTACGCCATGGCCGCCCGCAAGGGCCTCGGGGTGCTCGGCTTCAGCGTGCAGAAGGTCTCCGACATGGAGTGGGTGCTCGAGCAGTACAAGACGGCGGTCGTGGACGCCGAGCCGATCGGCGCCTTCGTCAACGACAACGTGATGGTGACGACTACCGCGATCTGCGCGCCCACGCACGCCGAGGCGATCGAGATCGCGGTCAACGGCGGGCTGCACTATCTGCCGTCGCTGGTGTTCCGGTACCACGACACGTTTCCGCGTCCCGAGGGGTTCCCGGTGTGGCCGGAGATCCTGCCCGAGTACACCGCGGAGTTCGTCGAGGTCCTCATCGAGGAGGAGCTGCTGATCTGCGGGGATCCGGACGAGGTGTTCCGGCAGTGCAAGCGGTGGGAGCAGGCGGGGGCCGATCAGTTGAGCTTCGGGTTGCCGGTTGGGGTGCCGAAGGAGGAGACGTTGCAGACGATCCGGCTGATCGGGGAGCACGTGATTCCGAAGATCGACACGGATCCTGTTCATCGGACGTCGCGGTTCCGGGCTGCCGGGTGATCGCCGTTGCGGGCTGCGGGCGGTTTGTGGCTGGTCGCGCAGTTCCCCGCGCCCCTATAGGGGCGCCCATCGCACCGTAGGTCAAGGAGGTGAGCGTCATGCTCGATCACGTCATCAAAGGCGCGACCGTCGTCGACGGCACCGGAGCGCCTGGCTGCACCGCCGACATCGGCATCCGGGACGGCCGTATCGCCGCCGTCGGGAAGATCTCCGAGGAGGCCCGAGGCTCCGAGGACGCCACCGGCCTCGTCCTCGCCCCCGGCTTCGTCGACCCGCACACCCACTACGACGCCCAGCTGTTCTGGGACCCGTACGCGACCCCGTCCCTCAACCACGGCGTCACCACGGTCGCGGCCGGCAACTGCGGATTCACCCTCGCGCCCCTGAACCCGGCACGCCCCGAGGACGCCGACTACACCCGCCGCATGATGTCCAAGGTCGAGGGCATGTCCCTGGTCGCGCTGGAGGAGGGGGCGCCCTGGAGCTGGCACGGCTTCGGCGAGTACCTGGACGCCCTGGAGGGGCGGATCGCCGTCAACGCCGGTTTCATGGTGGGGCACTGCGCGCTGCGGCGGTACGTCATGGGCCCGGACGCGATCGGCGGACAGCCGAGCGAGGAGCAGCTCGCGGCGATGCTCCGGCTGTTCCACGAGGCCATGGACGCCGGCGCCTGGGGCCTGTCCACCACCCAGTCGTCCACCCACTCCGACGGCGACGGCAAGCCGGTGGCCTCCCGGCACGCGCTGCCCGCCGAACTGCTCGCCCTCTCGCGGGCCGTCGGTGAACACGAGGGCACGCAGATCGAGGCGATCGTCGCCGGCTGTCTCGACCAGTTCAGCGACGCGGAGATCGACCTGCTCGCCGAGATGAGCGCGGCGGCCGGACGCCCCCTGAACTGGAACGTCCTCACGATCGACGCGGCCGTCCCCGAGCGGGTGCCCAGGCAGCTCCTCGCGAGCGAGCGGGCGCGGAAGGCGGGCGGCAGGGTCGTCGCACTCACCATGCCGATCCTCACGCCGATGAACATGTCCCTGGGCACCTTCTGCGCCCTCAACCTCATCCCGGGATGGGGCCCGATCCTCGGCCTGCCCGTCCCGGAGCGGATCGAGCGACTGCGCGACCCGTCCGTCCGGGCCGGGATGCTGGAGCGCGCCGGGTCCAAGGAGGCGGGCGTCTTCCGGCGGCTGGCGCACTTCGGGCGGTACGTCATCGGCGACACGTACAGCGAGGCGAACCGGGGTCTGAGCGGGCGGGTGGTGCAGGACATCGCGGCGGAACGCGGGCAGGACCCGTTCCAGTGCCTGGTCGAGATCTGCGCCGCCGACGAGCTGCGTACGGTCCTGTGGCCCATGCCGACCGACAACGACCCGGCCTCCTGGTCCCTGCGCGCGGAGACCTGGCAGCACGAGGACGTCCTGCTCGGCGGGTCGGACGCCGGGGCGCATCTGGACCGGATGTGCGGGGCCCCGTACACGACCCGCTTCATCGGGGACTGTCTGCGCGGGCGGAAGCTGGTGGGCCTGGAGCAGGCGGTGAAGATGCTGACGGACGATCCGGCGCGGCTCTTCGGCCTGAGGGAGCGGGGCCGGATACGGGAGGGCTGGCATGCGGACCTCGTCCTCTTCGACCCGGAACGGATCGCCGCGGGCACGGCCACCCTGGTGCACGACCTGCCGGGAGACAGTCCCCGGCTCGACTCCAAGGCCATCGGGATACGGGCCGTGTGGGTCAACGGGGTCGAGGCGATCCGGGACGACGTGGTGAGCGGGGCCGTACCGGGCAAGGTGCTGCGCTCGGGCCGGGACACCCGGACGGTGGCGACCAGGTGACCGAGGGACAGCGGTTGTTCGTCGGCGGCGCCTGGGCCGAGCCGGACGGCGGTCACTACGAGGTCGTCGACCCGGCGACCGAACAGACCGTCGGAAGGGCGCCGGAGGCCTCGCGGGATCAGGTGCTCGCGGCCTGTGCCGCGGCCCGCGAGGCCTTCGGGCCGTGGTCGCGTACGGCACCGGAGGAACGGGCGGCGATCCTCGCGCGGGCCGCGGGGATCATCGGCGGGCACCTGGAGCCGTACGCCGAGCTGGCCCGGGCGGAGACCGGGGCGACCACGGCGACGGCCCGGCGCATGCAGGTCGGCGTGGCCGCAGCCCGCTTCCGGCGGTACGCGCGCGTGGAGCCCGCCGAGTGGGCGATCCCGCCGCAGATCAACGAGGCCGGGCCGATGGGGCGGGCGGCGGTGATGGGCGCGCTGGCCGTGCGCCAGCCCGTCGGGGTCGTCACCTGCATCACCTCGTACAACAACCCCTGGGCGAATCCGGCGGGGAAGGTCGCCCCGGCGCTCGCGATGGGCAACACGGTGGTGGTGAAGCCCGCCCCGCAGGATCCCCTCTCCGTCTACCGGATGGCGGAAGCGCTGGAGGCGGCCGGGGTGCCGCGCGGGGTGGTGAACGTGGTCTCCGGCCGGTCGGTCGAGGTGGGGGAGGCGGCCGTGGAGTCGCCGGACGTGGACATGGTGAGCTTCACCGGCTCCACGGCGGTCGGACAGCGGATCGCCGAGGTGTGCGGGCGGGGGATGAAGCGGCAGTTGATGGAGCTGGGCGGGAAAGGGGCGGCGGTCGTCTTCGACGACGCGGACCTCGGGTCGGCGGTGGCCGGGATCGGGACGACGTTCTCCTTCTACAGCGGCCAGATCTGCACGGCGCCGACGCGGGTGCTCGCGCAGAGGGGCGTGTACGACCGTCTCGTCGAGCAACTGGCTGCGTACGCGGTCCGGTTGAAGGTGGGCGACCCGCGGGAGCGGGACACGGTGGTCGGGCCGGTGATCTCGGGCGAACACCGGGAGCGGGTGGAGTCGTACGTCGAACTCGGCCGCAAGGAGGGCGCGGTGGTGGTGACCGGCGGCGAACGGCCTTCGCTGGAACGGGGTTTCTACGTGGCCCCCACTCTCCTCGCGGACTGCACCAACGACATGCGCGTGGCCCGCGAGGAGATATTCGGCCCCGTCGTGTCGGTCATCCCCTTCGAAGAAGAGGAGGAGGGGGTGGAACTCGCCAACGACACCGACTACGGGCTCATCGACTACGTCTGGTCGGCGGACGTCGCCCGAGCCTTCCGGGTGGCGCGGCGGCTACGGGCCGGCGGGGTCGGCGTGAACACGGTCGGGCGGAACATGGAGGCGCCGTTCGGGGGGTTCAAGAGGAGCGGCGTCGGACGGGACGTGGGGTCGTACGCGCTGCACGCGTACAGCGAGGTGCAGGCGATCGTGTGGCCGGGGTGAGCTCCGGCGGGGTGCTCAGGGGATCCTGACCTCGTAGACGCCGTCGGAGACGTCCGCGGCCGTCGGCGTCACCGTCACGCCGCCGAGGGACTGCGACCAGCGCCCCGTCTGCTCGATGTAGGTGCTGCACTTGCCGGTCTCCCAGGCGGAGACGCCGTACGTGACGCCCGCGGTCATCTCGTAGTCGGTGGTGAACCGGATCCGTCCGTCACCGCCGCTGGGGTTGGACGCGGTCAGGCAGGTGACCGACTTCCCGTCGTCGATGCGGAGGCTGCCGAACCAGACGACGGACATGCCCTCGCCCCGGGCGGTCATGGGGACGTCGGCGGCGAGAACGGCGTTGGCGGCGGCCGGTGCCGCGGTCGCGACGGGGGCCGCCGCGAGGGCGGTGGCTCCGGTGACGGCGACGAGGGCGCACAGGACGGTTGAGCGGGATCGCATGGTTCGCATGGTTCCTCCAACTCTCAACAACTGGACGTGACCAGTGTTACCCCCGGTACGCGTGGTGAAGGTCCCGATTTCCGGCCATCTTCGGGACTCACGGCCGGTCCGGAGTGCGGGACCGTGGAACTGGTCCAGCTGCACGGTGTCCAACTCCGGTGCGGGCGCCCGCACAGGTGGTTGACGGACTGGCCTGATCCCGGGAACGCCCCGACGTCGAAGGGCGGTACGCGCAGGGTGATGAGGTCTCGTTCGCTCATGTCGTCTGACCTCACCCGTCCAGATCCACCCGCACCGTCAGCAGATCCGTCCCGAGCGCTCGGACCCCGACGCTGTTGACCCGTGGCAGCCGGCGCAGCCGTGCCACCGGGTCGTCGTCGGGGAGCAGGTGGGCCGTACCGGTGTGCCAGCGTCCCCGGATCCGCACCCGGACCCGCGCATCGGCCTTGATGTTGCGGACGTACTGGGACCGTTCGCCGAATTCCGACACCAGCCAGAAGGAGTCGCCGACGCGGCGGCCGCCCACCGGGGTGTGGCGGGGCAGGCCGGAGACGCGGCCCGTGGTCTCCAGGACCGTCTGGAGGGGCAGGCGGCGCAGGACCGGATTGCCGACGCGGCGTTGGAAGGCCGTGGCGGTGCGGAACCTGAGGTCGGCGAGGCGGGACATCGTCGGTGGGGCTCCTTGTGACGGAAGGGGCGGCGGAATCGTTCGCACGCCTGCTTCAATGGTCGCCGACTCGGCGGGAATCGAGGACGGTGGCTGCGGATGCGGGTCGTGACCTGGAACCTGTGGTGGCGCTTCGGCCCCTGGGAAGCACGGCAGAAGGCGATCCTCGAGGTGCTGCGGGACCTGCGCCCCGACGCCGTCGGTCTGCAGGAGGTGTGGGCCGCGGGCGGGGAGAACCAGGCCGAGTGGCTCGCCGACGAGCTGGGCCTGCACTGCGCGTGGGCGCCGTCCCCGGCCCCCGAACGCTGGCGGCAACGCGTCGGGGACCCCACGGTCGACATCGGCAACGCGGTCCTGAGCCGCTGGCCGGTCGTGGAGCAGGCGGTGCTGGCACTCCCCGCACCGGCCGACCTCGCCGACGGCCGCACAGCCCTCTACGCCCGGCTGGCCACCCCCGCCTACGACGTTCCCTTCTTCACCGCCCACCTCACCTCGGCCCCGCACGCCTCGGCGGTGCGCTGCGGCCAGGTCACCGCCCTCGCGAAGTTCGTGGCCCGCCACCGCGGCGACACCCCGTTCCCGCCCGTCGTCACCGGGGACTTCAACGCCTGGCCGGACTCGGACGCGGTCCGCCTGTTCGGCGGGTACAAGACCGAGCCGGCCGTACCCGGCCAAGTCCTCCTCGATGCCTGGGAGTACGCCGACCCGGCCGCCCCCTCCGCCACCTGGACCCCTGAAAACCCCTACGCGGCCCGCGTGTTGGAGCCCCCAGCGCGCATCGACTACATCCACGTGGGACCACCCGGCCCGGTCGGCGAGGGTCACGTCCGGCACGTACGGAGGGCGGGCGACGGGCCGGTGGACGGCGTGTGGGCCTCGGATCACGCGGCGGTGATGGCGGACCTGGCGGCGGACGAGATCGGCACGTGACCGGTCCGGCCCAGCCGGTCGGCGTAGTGCGAAGACCGGCACTGACGGCCCTGCCCGGCCGGCGGGCGGCACCCGTGTCGCGGGGATGGCGTGGGAGCCGTGTGCACGGGGTGTGAGCTTCAAGCGGGTGCGCCCGGCGCCGTGTTAACGTCCCGCGGGCATGATCATGTTCAGTGCCCCGCACGGGAGGCCGCGTCGAAGGCGCCGGTACCGCGGGGGCGGAAAACGGGGGAACGGGGCCGGCGATGACAGGAGTCCTGCGGCGGATCGACGAGTCCGCGTCCGAGCGTGCCGAGCGGCTGGCCGGACTGAGCGAGCGCATGCTGAAGGCCGGGAGCAAGAACGACCTGCTCGATCTGATCGACCTGGCGTTCGCGGAGCCCCCGCCGGAGGGTGACCCGGGGACGCTGGAATCGCTGGGCATGCGGTACCGCGACCAGCTCGACGAGGCCATGGGCCTGCACGAGCGGGTGGACAGGGTGGCCCGCAAGGGGCTGCCGGAGGTCTGGGTCGGCGACACGAGCGTCCTCGCCTCGGACGCGGTCAGTGCCGTGTCGCGGGCGGTGTCGGAGATGGCGGAGGCGTTCGAGGGTGGTTCCAGGGCACTGATCGTCCTGGCCGACGCGATCACGGAGGCCCAGAGCCAGGACAGCGAGGGCCGGGGGAAGCTGAAGCAGGCGCTGTCGGAGATGGGCAGCGACCGCGAGGGCTTCTTCGACGAGATGCGCGAGAACGACGAGGAGGAGTGGGACCGGGCGAACGCCGCCCACTTCGCCTCCTACGGCGTCGGTCTGATGCGCAAGGCCGTTCTCGCCGCCGGCGAGGCCTGCCGCGTCGCGGCCCGGGACCTGAACAAGTGGGCCACGGAGGCCCGCGCCGGGAAGATGGACACCGACGAACTGTCCGCGGTCGACCGTCTCATGCTCGCCGACACCAGCAACGTGAAGGGCGCGGCCGAGTACAACGAGATCCTCTCCGCGTCCGAGCTGGAGCGTTCGGGCCGGGCCATGGAGAACCTCCCGCCGGCCGACCGGGCCCGGATGGAACTGCTCATGGCGAACACCTCCTCCCCGCAGGAGAAGGCGTATCTCATGAAGGCCCTCGCCTCGGGCCGCAGCGTCGACGAGATCGACGAGTTCGCCTTCAAGATCCAGGGCAAGGACCCGGCCTGGCTGCAGCGGCACCTGTCGCCGATCACCACCGAGGGCGACAGCCTGAAGGACGAGGGGACGAACCCCGACGGGTCCAGCGTCAACATCGACGACCAGATGTTCGACGGCCAGAAATGGGTCCAGGGCGGCGACGGCTCGGAGGGCACCTGTGTGGCCTCGTCCACCGTCACCGCGCGCGCCATGGTCGACCCCCTCTACGCGCTCGAACTCACCGGTGGGCCCAGTGGACAGGAGGACGACCCCGGCGCCTTCCGGCAGCGTCTGGTGGAGGAACAGCACCGGCTGCACACGGAAGGCGACGGCGGCGCCAACTGGGGCGGCATGGGCCCCGAGGGGCAGGAACGTATCGCCGACGACGCCATCGGCGGCGCCACCGGCGACGACTACCAGCGCCACGACATGAACAGCGCCGACGAGCGCAGGCAGGCCCTGACCGACGTGGAGAAGGCGGTCGCGGAAGGGAAGCCGGTCCCGGTCGACGTCAGGAGCAAGGACGGAGCCCACGCGATGACCATCATCGGCCAGGAGGGCGACATGCTCCAGATCTACAACCCCTGGGGCACCACCACCTGGGTCAGCGAGGACGACTTCATCAACGGCAACATGGGCAAGGCGTCCAACGGTGAACTCGACGACGCGTACAGCGTCTACGTCCCGCAGTAGGGCGCTGGCCGGCGACGTCTTGAGGATGGTGTGGGAGCCGCGTGCGGGGCGTGTGATGCGAGAACATCCGCGCCGCCGCCGCGTGTTAGCCTCCCCGCCGACGTGATCAACGGGGGATACGGGGGATGACGATGCCTTCTGCACAGGACTCCACGTCCGCGCGGGACTTCTCGGTCCACAAGAGCGGGCTCACCGGCCAGGCCAAAGAGCTGAACGAGGCGGGCGACGACGCGGGGAAGATCCGTACCGCGATCGACTCCAGGGCCTGCTACGCGAGTGACACGCTGGGCGGTGCCGTCTCCGCGGAGGCGATCAACTCCTACGTCGCGGCCTGGACGGCGGAGGCCCGCACGATCGAGGACGCGCTGCACGAGCTCGCCGACAAACTGCACCTGGCCAAGGGGGCGTACTCCGGCAGCGACAGCCTCGTCGAGACCCGGGTCAACAGCGTGAGCGTGGCCGACAGCGAGATGTCCACGATGCCGACCTTCGGCGAGCGGCCCTCGGTGCTGTCCCAGTACTGAGGGGCAAGGAAGCGAACAGTGAACCCAACGATGCGTACGGCGTCCACCTCCCCGAGCCGGAGCCGGAGCCGGAGCCGGAGCAGGGCGGTGGCCACCGCGGTGTCGCTCCTCGCCCTCCTCGCGCTCGCCACCGGCTGCGGAAAGGGCACCGACGAGTCCGCCAGGCCCGCCGAGCCCACCGCGCCCACCAGCCACCCCGCCCAGGACCGCAGCATCTCGACCAAGGTCGGGGAGCGCTTCACGCTCACCTTCGAGGAGAACGCCTCCACCCGCGAGCACTGGTACCTGGGCGACCCCGAGCCCGACACCTCGGTGGTCCGCGGCCAGGGCGAGAAGAGCGAGTCGGACTCGGGTGACGAGCCGGTGCCCGGCGCGGGCAGCGACCTCACCTTCACCTTCGAGGCCACCGGCAAGGGCAGCACCGAGATCGTGCTGATGCACTGCACGTTCAGGACCACCTGCGAGGGTGCCGGCAGCGGCGCGGCCTCACCGGAGCCGACGCGGACGCCGACCGCGTCCCCGTCCGCCACCCCGTCCGAGCCCGAGCGGGTCACCTACACCGTCACCGTCAGCTGAGCCGAGGCCCGCGATGAACACGCCCTCCGACCACCCGGACCACCCGTCCTACACCGACGACGAACTGGCCGAGTTCGACGTCGGCGTGCTCCTGCGCTACGGCCTCACCGCCGCCCCCGGCCCCCGCCGCACCGCCCTCTTCGGCGACGGCGCCGCGGCCGCCGCCGTGATCCTCGACCGCCTCGGCACCCAGCCGCGCTCGGTGGCCTTCCTGGCCGAGGTGGTCCGGGCCGGCGGCCTGGCCTACGCCACGGAGCTGCCCGAGCCGCTGCCGCGCCCCGAGGCGGCAGTGGTCGTACGCGACTGGCTGGAGGCCGCCACACAGCTCGCGGGCGGCGCCCCGGCCGACGAGACGGCGGCCCGCTGGCTGGGAGCCGTAGCGACGATCATCGAACTGAAGCACCTGACGAGGGCGCGCGCCGGTCAGAACTGATGCCCACCCGGGGGATCAGGCGCGCCCCAGGAAGATCGGGTTCGTGAACGCCGCCAAGGCCCCCGGCAGCGGCCCCACCGCCGTCTCGTGCCGCAACTCCGCCCGGACGTAGGCCGCGTAGGCGGGGGTCGTACGCCACTCGACGACCCCCGAGCCCGTCACCGGCAGCGGTGCGCCGGTGAACAGGACCCCCTGGTCGGTGACGAGGCGGACCGTGCAGCGGGGCGCTCCCGTCACCTCCAGGCGGACGGTGACGGGCGTGTCCCCGTCCGCCTCGAGCCGCTCGCCGATACCCGCCTGTCGGCCCCGCCCGCCCGTGGCCGTGAAGGCGAGGGACACGTTCTTCGACTCGGCGACGTAGGAACGCCCCGCCCGGATGCCCTCCTGGATGGCCTCGCGGGTCAGGTCGTCGGCCAGCACCACGGTCTGGGGGAGCCCGATCACGTCCGGGGCGCGGTGGGCGTCGCTGTTGCCCATCGCCGGGATCCAGTCCCGGCCGCCGTCGCGCACGGACGCCACCAGCATGCCGTCCCAGTCGGCGAGCGCGACTTCGTCGTCCGGGGTGTACGGCCCGTTCCACACCTCCACCGCGTCCGCCTCGCCGAACCCGAACTTCCAGTTGCAGCCGATGCAGGTGGCGTGCGGGTGCGCCGGGACGACCAGGCCGCCGGCGCGGCGGATCCGCCGGGCGAAGCGGCCGAAGCGGTTGTCGCGGGCCCGGTAGCGCCAGTCGACGAAGGTGCCGGGTTCGGTGCCGAGGGCCACCACGTGGCCGTTGCGCGTCGTGACCTCCTCGCCGAGCATGATCAGCAGGTCGTCACCGGCCTCGGAGGCCCAGTGCGGGTGCGCCGCGTGCGTGTTGTGCTCGGAGGAGTTGATGAAGTCCAGGCCGGCCGCCCGCGCCAGGGCCGCGATCTCGGCGGGGGTGCGGCGGCCGTCGGAGTACCAGGAGTGCAGGTGGCAGTCCCCGCGGTACCAGGCGCGGCCCCGGCCCCGGGCCCGGGCAGGCGGATACGTCGGCCGGACGGCCACGCCCGGTTCGCCGTAGGTCAGCGTGATCGTGATCTCGTACGCCAGCCCCTGCGGGGACACCGTGTACGGCCCGAGCGCGATGTGCCAGGTGCCCTCCCGCACCGGGCCCGCCAGGTACCCCGGCGTCGCGTCGTCGGCGCGGAGGAAGAACTCGGTCCGGGCGCCGCCCGACCAGCCCCGGAAGCCGTTCCCGCCCAGCTCGGTGCCGCGTTCGTCGAAGATGCCGATGTCGAGGGCGTTGCCCGTGGTGCCGGCCGGGACGGACGGGCGGTCGTAGGTGTAGGCGACCTTGATCTCGCGTACACCGGAGGGGACGTCGACGGGTACGTACACGTAGTCGGGGGAGCCGGTGGGCAGGGTGCCGCGGACCGTCCTCGTCTCCTGGTCACCGTCGGCCGTGCCGGCGGCTGAAGCGAAGCTCACGCTTCCCAACGTAAGCGCGGCGGTGGCTCCCGTCACGAACAGTGCGCGTCTTCCGATGCTGTGGTGGGCGTTGTTCTCGTTGGCGTCACACATGGCCCAACCGTGCCGGACGCGGGTGAACTGCCGTGCAAAGACAGGGGAATTGATGCCGCTCACCAGGGTGCCCAAAAGATGCCGACCAGTCGGTATGGACAGACGGGCGCGAAGCCGGTACAGATGAGCCATGCGCATCTCCGTGACGATCTTCCTCACCGACGAGACGATCACCCCGACCCGGCTCGCCCGTGAGCTGGAGCAGCGCGGGTTCTCCGGGCTGTACCTGCCCGAGCACACGCACATCCCGGTCGAGCGGACCACCCCGTACCCGGCGGGCGGCGAGCTGCCGCCCGAGTACGGCCGCACCCTCGACCCCTTCGTCGCGCTCGGCCAGGCGGCGGCGGTGACCGAGCGGCTCGGCCTGGGCACCGGCATCACGCTCGTCGCCCAGCACGACCCGATCGACCTCGCCAAGCAGATCGCGACCGTCGACCACCTCTCCGGCGGCCGCTTCACCCTCGGTCTCGGCTTCGGCTGGAACGTCGAGGAGGCCGCCGACCACGGCGTCCAGTGGCGCACCCGTCGGGAGCTCGTCCGGGACCGCATGGCGCTGATGCGGGCCCTGTGGAGCGACGAGCCGACGGCGTACGAGGGGGATTTCGGGAGCGTCCGGGCGAGCTTCGCCCACCCCAAACCCGTACAGAAGCCGCGCGGTCCGGTGGTGGGTCCGCGCACACTCGTCGGCGGGGCGGCGGGGCCGAAGCTGTTCGCCCACATCTGCGAGTACGCCGACGGGTGGCTGCCGATCGGCGGACGCGGCCTGTCGGAGTCGCTGCCCGTGCTCCGCGCGGCCTGGGCGGACGCGGGCCGCGACCCGGCGGCCCTCCAGATCGTCCCGTACGCCGTCCACCCCTCGCCGGGCAAGCTCGCGCACTACGCCGAGCTGGGCATCGAGGAGGTCGTGGTGCAGCTGCCGCCGGCGGGCGAGGCGGAGGTGCTGCGGGTACTGGACGAATACGCCGAGTACTTGTAGCCGAGGTGGCGGCAACCAACCCAGGGGCGCGGGGGAGCGGGGAACTGCGCGACAAGCCACAACGAACCCGCACCGGGCAACGCACGACAGCCCCCACGAACACCCCCCGACCCTGCTGAACCGGCGGAGCCCCTCCGTATGCTCGAAGGATGACGACTCCCGCGACCTCCGGAACCGGCCCCACCGAGAACTCCATGCGTCGCGCCCTCAAACGCGCCCGGGACGGCGTCGCCCTCGACGCCGCCGAGGCCGCGGTGCTGCTCCAGGCCCGGGGCGAGGCCCTGGAGGACCTCACCGCGTCCGCCGCCCGGGTGCGGGACGCGGGCCTGGAGGCGGCGGGCCGCCCCGGCGTCATCACCTACTCGAAGAGCGTCTTCATCCCCCTCACCCGGCTGTGCCGGGACAAGTGCCACTACTGCACCTTCGTCACCGTCCCCGGCAAGCTGCGCCGCGAGGGGCACGGGATGTTCATGTCCCCGGACGAGGTCCTCGACGTGGCCCGCCGGGGCGCCGCCCTCGGCTGCAAGGAAGCCCTGATCACCCTCGGCGACAAGCCCGAGGAGCGCTGGCCCGAGGCGCGGGAATGGCTGGACGCGCACGGCTACGACGACACGATCGCCTACGTCCGCGCCATCTCCATCCGCATCCTGGAGGAGACGGGCCTGCTGCCCCACCTCAACCCCGGCGTGCTGTCCTGGACCGACTTCCAGCGCCTCAAGCCGGTCGCCCCGTCCATGGGCATGATGCTGGAGACGACGGCCACCCGGCTCTGGTCCGAGCCCGGCGGCCCGCACCACGGCTCCCCGGACAAGGAACCGGCGGTGCGGCTGCGGGTCCTGGAGGACGCCGGCCGCTCGTCGGTCCCCTTCACGTCCGGGATCCTCATCGGGATCGGCGAGACCTACGAGGAGCGGGCGGAGTCGCTGTTCGCGCTGCGGAAGGTGTCCCGGGCCTACCACTCCGTCCAGGAACTGATCATCCAGAACTTCCGCGCCAAGCCGGACACCGCGATGCGCGGCATGCCGGACGCGGAACTGGACGAGCTGGTGGCGACGGTGGCCGTCGCCCGGCACATCATGGGCCCGTCGGCCTGCCTCCAGGCCCCGCCGAACCTCGTGGACTCCGAGTACGAGCGCCTGATCGGGGCGGGTATCGACGACTGGGGCGGGGTGTCGCCGCTGACGATCGACCACGTCAACCCCGAGCGCCCGTGGCCGCAGATCGAGGAACTGTCCGCAAGGTCGGCCGCCGTCGGTTTCGAGCTGCGGGAACGTCTCTGCGTGTACCCCGAGTTCGTCCAGCGCGGCGAGCCCTGGCTGGACCCGCGGCTGCGTCCGCACGTACGTGCCCTCGCGGACCCGGAGACCGGCCTGGCCCGCCCGGACGCCGTCGTCGAGGGCCACCCGTGGCAGGAGCCCGAGGAGGTCTTCGAGTCGACCGGCCGCACCGACCTGCACCGCACCATCGACACCGAGGGCCGTACGTCCGACCGCCGCGACGACTTCGACGAGGTGTACGGCGACTGGGGCGCCCTGCGCGAGGCGGCCGCCCCCGGCATGCTGCCCGAGCGCATCGACACGGACGTACGGCAGGCACTGGCGACGGCGGCCGACGACCCGACCCGCCTCACCGACGAGGAGGCCCTGGCCCTGCTGCACGCGGACGGCCCCGCGCTGGACGCCCTCACCCGCATCGCGGACGACGTCCGCAAGTCGGTGGTCGGTGACGACGTCACGTACATCGTCACGCGGAACATCAACTTCACCAACGTCTGCTACACCGGCTGCCGCTTCTGCGCCTTCGCCCAGCGCCGCACGGACGCCGACGCCTACACCCTCTCCCTGGACCAGGTCGCCGACCGCGCCCAACAGGCCTGGGAGGTCGGCGCGGTGGAGGTCTGCATGCAGGGCGGCATCCACCCCGACCTGCCCGGGACGGCGTACTTCGACATCGCGCGCGCGGTGAAGACCCGCGTCCCCGGGATGCACGTGCACGCCTTCTCCCCGATGGAGGTCGTGAACGGCGCCACGCGCACCGGGATGTCCATCCGCGAGTGGCTGACGGCCGCGAAGGAGGCCGGCCTCGACTCCATCCCCGGCACGGCCGCCGAGATCCTGGACGACGAGGTCCGCTGGATCCTCACCAAGGGCAAGCTGCCGACGGCGACCTGGATCGAGGTCGTCAGCACGGCCCACGAACTGGGCATCCGCTCGTCCTCGACCATGATGTACGGCCACGTCGACCAGCCGAGGCACTGGCTGGGTCATCTGAGGACCCTGTCCCGTATCCAGCAACAGACGGGTGGATTCACGGAGTTCGTGACCCTCCCCTTCATCCACACGAACGCGCCGGTGTACCTGGCGGGCATCGCCCGCCCCGGCCCGACCATGCGCGACAACCGGGCGGTGACGGCGATGGCCCGTCTCCTGCTCCACCCGCACATCCCCAACATCCAGACCAGCTGGGTGAAGCTGGGCACCGAGGGCGCGGCCGAGATGCTCCGCTCCGGCGCGAACGACCTCGGCGGCACTCTCATGGAGGAGACCATCTCCCGGATGGCGGGCTCCTCCTACGGCTCGTACAAGTCCGTCAAGGACCTGATCGAGGTGGCGGAGGCGGCCGGCCGCCCGGCCAGGCCGCGGACCACGCTGTACGGAGAGGTGTCCGAGGAACGCCGGCGGGCGGCGACCGTGTCGGACGGGCATCTGCCGGAGTTGTTGCCCGTGTTGGACTGACCCGCTCCCCGACCAGGCGGTAGAAAGGGCCGGTTGGGCGTCTTGATCCGGCGGCGAGGGGACGAAGCGTGAGCGGGACGACGACGGACGGACTGCGGGACGACGACATGCCGGTGGTGTTCCTCTCCTCGGACACCGCCTCGCTGACCGGCCAGCGGCGCTACATCGGCGGTACGAAGTGGCGGCTGATACTGGCGGTGGCCGCGGCGGCGTGCGGGGTGCTGAACCACCGGGCGGCCTTCCTCGCCCTGGTGGCGGTCTTCGTCGCGACGCTCCTGGTGGAGGTCTGGCTGCTGGCCGAGCGGCCGGAACAGGCCTGGTACGACGGCCGGGCGCTGGCCGAGTCCACGAAGACGCTCGCCTGGCGGTACGCGGTGGGCGGGGCCCCGTTCCCGGCAGAGCTGCCGCAGGGCGAGGCCCAGCTCCGCTTCCTGGAGCGCTTACGGGAGTTGGTCAGGGAGGCTCCCGCCACCAGCCTCGCCCCGATGGGGTCGGCCGCCGTCACGGACGCCATGAACGACCTGCGCGGCCGGGACTTCGCCGCACGCAAGGCGGCGTACCTACGGCATCGCGTCGAGAACCAGCTGGACTGGTACACGAGCAGGGCGCGGGCCAACGTCGTACGGGCGCGGCGCTGGCGGCTGCTGCTCATCGCCGTCGAAGGGCTGGGCCTGACGGCGGCGGTGCTACGGCTCACCGGTGTGCTGGAGTTCGACCTCGCCGGGGTCCTCGCGGCCGTGCTGGGCGCCGGCTCGGCGTGGTTCGCGGTGCGGCAGTACGAGACGCTGGGCCGCGCCTACACCTTCGCCGCCACCGAGCTGAGCGTCGTCCACGACCGGCTGACCCAGGCCGAGGACGTCTCCTGGGCCCAGGAGGTCGCGGACGCGGAGGAGGCGATCAGCAGGGAGCACACCATGTGGCGGGCGTCGCGGGGGGCGGGCTGACGTGGGGCCGGTGGGATCCGTGGCCGGTGGGCTCACAGTACGATGATCGGACCCCCCGATGTGCGGGGTCCCGTAGCTGAGGAGATGCGTGCCCGTGCCTGCCCGACGGCTTCCCTCGTGGGTCTGGGTGACCGGTCTGACGGTGGGCGCGGTCGTGGCGGTCTCCGTCCTGACCGTACAGGCGGACAAGGGGCCGCACCCGACCGCCACGGCCGCCAGGCCGAGCGCCTCCACCTCGGCGGGCGCGCAGCCCACGCCCACGAAGTCCGCGGCGCCGACCGCGGTACCGGACGGCTCCGGCACCGGGCGGCGCATCGTCTACTCCGTCGGGCAGAAGCGGGTCTGGCTGGTCGACGCGAGCGACGCGTCCCGCCGTACGTTCGCGGTGTGGCCGGGCACGGTCGATCCCGCTCCGGGCACCTACACGGTCGGCACCCGCACGGACGCGACGACGGGCTCGGACGGGGTGCAGATCGAGCACATCGTCTACTTCGCCACCGCGTCCGGCGTCAACGTCGCCTTCTCCAGCGCCGTGGACGGCTCCTCGCCGCCCCCGCCGGCCGAGGGCGTCCAGACCGGCGGCATCCGCATGAAGACGGCCGACGGGGACGCGCTGTGGACGTTCGGCGAGACGGGGACGACGGTCGTGGTGGTCAGCTAGCGGAGCGTGCGCCCCCGTCGCCGAGCGGCAGGTTCACCACCAGCAGCACGATCCCGCTGAACACGAACGCCCGCGTCGCCGCGTCCAGCCCGTTCCAGTCCCCCGACTGCCACATCGCGAACCACTCGCCGCCGATCGCGATGAACCCGGCACCGAACAGCAGCATGACCATCAGCAGTCCGTACGTCGAGATGCGCCGGGCACCCGCGTGGTCCCTGCGCGCCCACAGCCACGTCCCGTAGAGGAGGACGAGCGCGGCGACCGTCTCCCACACGATGATCGCGACGTACGCCGTGTCCTGCAGTCCCTTGCTGGTGACGGCTCTCCACATCAGGTCGTCGTCCTTGAACGTCGTATCCATGGCGAGCACGTGCCGCACGAACTGCTGGTTGGTGCCGAAGTCCGTGATGTTCCCGAAGGCGACGAGAAGCATGTAGAGGGCGACGGTGGCGGTGAGAAGGGTGGCGGTGAGGGAGAGAGTGCTGCGTGAGGTTGTAGTGGCCATGGCGATTATCTTCCCTGCACGGGGTGCTCACGCCGTACGCATTGAGCCAGAATCACGGCGGCCGGTATGCGTGACCGGAACGCCGAACGGGCCGCGTGCCGCGCCCACTTGAGAAGCCGCGGGAGAGATGGTGCGGTGTCCCCGCAGCCGGGGCGGAATGACTCGGCACAGCTGAAATCTGGCCACACCGAACCACTCCGGTCACTCCCGGCATACCGGTTCGCCCCTGAACCCCGCGTCTCCGTTCGATTACAGTGCTGAGCTGTCGTACGTCTGGACGGTTGCCGTGGGAGGTCTTGGTGGGTGCGACAACCGGGGCCGTCTGGGGGCGTGCCGAGCAGCAGGACTTTCGGGGGCGGGTGCGGGGGACCCTGCTCGGGGCGGCCGTCGGGGACGCCTTGGGCGCGCCCGTGGACGGGCTCGGGCTGGCGGAGATCCGGGAGACGTACGGGGCGGAGGGGCTGGTCGACCTCGGGTTCGGGTACGGGCGGCGCGGTGCCGTCAGTCATCTCACGCAGCTCACCCTGTTCACCGTGGACGGGCTGATACGCGCGCAGGTGCGGCGCGACACCGGTGCCTGGCATCCGCCCACCGACGTGCACCGGGCGTATATGCGCTGGTTCGCCACCCAGCGCGACTGGGGGCCCGACGAGCGGCGCAAGGACGACGGCTGGCTCGCGCGGGAGGAGTGGCTGTACGCCCGGCGGGAGCCCACCCGGTCCCTGCTCCTCGGGCTCGGCGACGACACCATGGGGACCCTGGACACGCCCAAGAATCCCGGTGAGGCCGGTCCGGAGGCCGCCGCCAGGTCCGCGCCCTTCGGGCTGCTGGTGGGGTGGGAGCCGCAGCTGGTCGTCCAGCTCGCCGTGGAGTGTGCCGCGCAGACCCACGGGCACCCCACCGCGTGTCTGGCGGCCGGGGCGTACGCCGTGATCGTGCACGCGCTCGCCCGCAGCGAGAGCCTCGACGGCGCCGTGCAGCGGGCGCTCGCGCTGCTTGCCGTCAGACCCGGGCACGAGCCCGTGTCGGACGGGTTGCAGCACGCGCTGGGCGCCGTACGGCAGGGGATGCCGGACGCGTCCCGGGTCGAGGAGCTCATCGGGGACGGCATGGCCGAGGGCCTGCTGTCCGCCGCCGTGTACTGCGCGCTCGTGGGAGAGGACGTACGGCACGGACTGTGTCTCTCGGTGAACCACGACGGTCCCTCCGCCGCCGCCGGGGCGCTGACCGGGGGCCTGCTCGGCGCCCTGCACGGCGAGACGGCCCTCCCGCCGGCCTGGCTGGCCGAGCTGGAGGGCCGTCCCACACTGCTGGAACTGGCGGACGACTTCGCGATGGAGATGACCCAGGGGCCCGCACTGCACGGCCCGGCGGGGGCATCTCCCGGGTGGCTGGCCAGATACCCGAGAGGCGCTTAGGCCCTACCAGGCGCTACCTGGGCATATCAGGGCCTACCTGGGCCTGCTTGGGGCCCTGTCAGGGCGTTTCAAAGCCTTCCAGGGCCTGTGGTCCTGGCCGGCCCGAGCCCGGTGCCCTTCCGCCGATCACCACGCCTTCGCCGACCAGAGTCCTCGCCCATGCGTCGCCACCAACAGCCGACCCCCGTCCGGCGAGACGTCCAAGGACACGATCCCGGCGTTGGGGAGCGCCCCGCCGAGCCGGTACCAGGTGTAGCCGTCGGCGGTGGTCGGCGCGGCGGCGAACACGCCGACGTCCGTGCCGACGACCACGTGGCCGTGCCAGAGGGTGAGTGCCCCGACCGGCGCGTCGGGCAGGTCGCCCGTGCGGTCGGTCCAGGTGGTGCCGCCGTCGGTGCTCTCGAAGACGTGGCCCTCGCCCGCGCCGGAGACGTACGACCCCGTGAAGCCGCCGTACGTCGCCCAGACGTGCCGGGGGTCGTGAGGGTCGACGGTGAGTGACGTGACGTACCGGTTCGGCAGCGGCGCGGTGAGCCGGTGCCAGGTGCCGCCAGCGTCGGTGTCGATGCCGCTGGCGTACTGCGGGCCGCTCCAGTCCTCCCAGCCCGCGTACGTCACGGAGCCGTTCGCCGCCAGGGCGGTGATGGAGTGGTTCTCGCCGGTGTCGTGGACGCTGGTCCAGTCGCAGGAGTCGGCGGTGCAGCGGGTGCCCCAGCCCTTGCCTCCGTTGTCCCACACGTACCGGCCACCCGCGACCCAGTGGTTCAGGTCGCCGGTGTCGGAGGTGTAGGGGGCGATGAACTCCGGGCCCGGGTCGCAGCCCTCGAGGTCGGCGTTCCAGTCGCAGGCGGGCGAGATGTTCGTGAACGAGTTCGAGTTCTCCGTGCCGTCGGAGCGGCCGCCGTTGGTGGTCAGCCCCATGTCGAGATCGACGTACTCGTACACGGCCCGGTCGGCGTTGGACGGGTCGACGAGGACGTGGCCCCCGTCGCCGCCAGCAGGCTCGTAGAGCTCATGTGCGCCCGGCAGGCTCAGCACGGTGCCGTTGTCCTGGGTGCCGCCCCAGGTGGACAGGGCGCCGGTGGCCGGATCACGGCCGTACGCGGCGTCGTAGTACTGCAAGGTGCGCAGGTCCTGGTTGAGGTTGGTCCAGCCCTTGGAGGGCAGCGCGGGGTCCGGCCGCAGGGTCGCGGAGCGTTCGTAGACGCCGCCGTCGTTGCCGAAGTAGACGCGGTGGCCGGGCCCGAAGGCGATGGCGTGCTGGTCGGCGTGGGTGGTCATCGGGCAGCCGCCCGCTGTCGCGCCCTGCGTGTAGCACTTCAGGCCGAAGTTCCAGTACGGGCCTATGGTCGCCCAGGTCTTTCCGGCGTCCCAGCTCTCGAAGACCTCGGAGAAGGCCGCGTAGACGTGGTTCGGGTCGACGGGGTCCACGGCGACGTACTGGTTGTACCAGGCGGCGCCGGCCGCGTCGCTGTTCTGCGCGCCCGCCGCCTTGAGGACGTCCTCGTCGGCGACGGTCGTCCAGGGACCGGCCGCGTCGCCGGTCGCGGAGCGGTACACCGCACCCTCGTCGCTGCTGCCCGAGGCGTCGCCGACGAGGGCGAACAGTTCGCGGCCGTCGGCCGAGTAGGAGAGCGTCGACCGGCCGGGGGTGACGCCCGTCAGGTCGCCGGTCGGGGTGATCTTGTGCCAGCTGCCGGGCTTTCCGAAGTCGTCGGACTCGTAGACGCCGTTCGCGTCGCCGGCGGCGAGGAACTGACGGGCTATCACGGCGGTCACCTGCCGCCCGCCGGTTCCGGGGCGTACGGCGACGTCGGTGGCCGCCGACGACAGGCGGGTGTCCGGGGCGCCGGGCGCGAGGGCAACCGTCCAGGCGGAGGTGGCGTCGTCGGTGGAGCGGCGCAGGACGCCCAGGTTGGTGGCCGCGTAGACGTGGCCCTGGCCGTCGAAGGTGATCCGGGCGACGATGCTGCCGTCGATCCGCTCACCCACCTGTCGCCAGGTACGGCCCCGGTCGGTGGAGCGATAGATGCCGAGGCCGGTGTAGGAGTCGCCGGAGTTGCTGGGCTCACCGGTGCCGATCCACAGGGAGTGGTCGGCGGGGTTCACGGCCAGGGCGCCCATGGCGAGGGTCTGCTGGTGGTCGGAGAGAGGCCGCCAGTGCCGTCCGTCGTCGTCCGACCGCCACAGGCCGCCGCCCGCAGCTCCCTGGTACACCGTGTGCCCGTCGACGGCGAGCGAGGAGACGCGACCACCGTTCAGGCCGAATCCCTGGCCGAAGTTCGACGCGACAGGGTCGGCGTACCGCTTGTCCTCCGGCTGGAGCGGGACGTTCGTGACCTCCGACCACGAAGTCGGTACGGTCGGCAGCCGACCGGCGTGGGTACGGGCGTCGACCAGCGCGCCGGGGCCGACGGCGTCGCCGGGGGCCGTTGCCATGCGGGCCTGCTGGGCGAAGGCGGCGGTCGGGTCGTCGCGGTCGGTGCCGTCGTCGTCACCGCCGTCACCGCCGTCGTCGTTCGCGACCAGGGCGCCGGCCATGGTGCTTGCTGTGGGGCTGACCGGACCGGGTCTGAGGTGGTGGGTGATGGCGGGCGACGCCGCGTCGGCGCGGCCCGCCACCAGGATCAGGGCGCAGGCCGCAACTGCGGCCGCCCGTGCACCCAGTGGGGGGTGGGAGAGGTTCATGCCACCTGATCACACAGGGGTTGGCTGAACTTCTGGGTGATCAGGGGGCAATGATCCAGCAAAACTCATCTACCGCTCTCAGCAAGCGAGTTGTGAACCTCCCAGATTTGCCGCGCGGCGTCGGTCCTTCGCGCCGGCTTCGCGTCAGCCCTTCGCGTCAGTCCTTCACCGGCGTCCGCACCGCGTCCTCCACCCCGCCCGCGGGCGTGGGGATCGCGGCCGCCGCGGCCCCGTCCCCGTCCGTGTTGATCGTCTCGATGATCGCGAGGCGTTCCGGGGTGTCCTCCGGCTTGAGGAAGCCGATGAGGATGTAGAGGACCAGGGAGACGGCGAGCGGGATCGAGACCTGGTACTGGAGCGGGACGCCGCCGTCGACGTTCCAGTCGATCGGGTAGTTGACCAGCCAGAAGGCGAACAGGCCCATGGACCAGCTGGTGAGCGCCGCGGTGGGGCCGGAGCGGCGGAACGGGCGGAGCAGGCCGAGCATCATCGGGATGGCCATCGGGCCCATCAGACCGGCCACCCACTTGATGACGACGGTGATGATGTCCTTGAAGGCGGGCGAGTTGACCTGGGTGGCCGCCGCCATCGACAGACCGAGGAAGACGACCGTCGCGAGCCGCGCCGCGATCAGCCCCGACCGGTGGCTCCAGCTCCGGGCCCGCGTCGAGATCACCGGCGCCACGTCCCGGGTGAAGACGGCGGCGATCGCGTTGGCGTCGGAGGAGCACATGGCCATGGTGTGGGAGAAGAAGCCGACGATGACCAGGCCCAACAGGCCGTGCGGGAGGAGCTGTTCGGTCATCAGGCCGTAGGAGTCGGAGCCGTCGGGCTTCTGCGACTCCACCAGCAGCGGGGACATCCACATCGGGTAGAACAGGACCAGGGGCCAGACGAGCCACAGCACCGCCGACAGCCGGGCCGAGCGCTCGGCCTCGCGGGGACTGGACGTGGCCATGTAGCGCTGGGCCTGGTTGAGCATGCCGCCGTTGTACTCGAAGAGCTTGATGAAGAGGAAGGCCAGCAGGAACACCGCGCCGTAGTCGGCGACCAGCGGCTTCTCGTGGCCCTGCAGCGCCGGCTGGTCCCAGGCGTCGATGAATCCGATGTTCCTGTCACCGAGTTCCATGACCACGGCGACGAACATCGCGACACCGGCCAGGAGCTGGATGATGAACTGGCCCAGCTCGGTCAGCGCGTCCGCCCACAGGCCGCCGATCGTGCAGTAGACGGCCGTGATGGTGCCGGTGATGAGGATGCCCTGGTTCAGGGAGATGCCGGTGAACACGGACAGCAGGGTCGCGATCGCGGCCCACTTCGCGCCGACGTCCACGATCTTCAGCAGCATGCCGGACCAGGCCAGGGCCTGCTGCGTCTTCAGGTCGTAACGGTTCTTCAGGTACTCCAGCGGGGAGGCCACATGGAGCCGTGAACGCAGCCGGTTGATGCGCGGGGCGAACAGCTTCGAGCCGATGGCGATGCCGAGCGCGATCGGGAACGACCAGGTCACGAACGACGTCACGCCGTAGGTGTAGGCGATGCCCGCGTAGCCGGTGAACATCACCGCGCTGTAGCCCGACATGTGGTGGGAGATGCCGGACAGCCACCACGGCATCTTGCCGCCGGCCGTGAAGAAGTCGCTGACGTTGTCCACCCGCTTGTGCGACCAGACGCCGATCGCGACCATCACGCCGAAGTAGCCGATGAGCACGGCCCAGTCGAGACTGTTCATGTGCCCCCTTCCAGGGTCCGCCTTGTGAACTCCGCCCAGCTGGTTGGCACTTCGCCCGAGCGGGGTAGGGGCGAGACAGGCCGCGAAGTGCCCGCTCATCGTGGGTGGGTCGACGCGGGCACGACAAGCAAGCGTATGGTCAAGAGGGAGTAAAAAAGTTCGGCGAGCTGACCTCCGTTCACGTTCATGAACACCACCAAGGTGGCCGAAAGAGGACCTCAGCGCATCAGCTCACCCGCGTTGACCAGCAGCGACTGCCCCGTGATCGCCCGCGCCCGGTCCGAGGCGAGAAACACCGCCGCGTCCGCCACGTCCGCGTCCGAGGCGAGGTCGGGCAGCGCCATCCGGCCACTCAGCCGCTCCAGCACCTCGGCCTCGGACACGCCCTCGGTCTGCGCCGTGAACTGCACGTACGCCCGCACCGGCGGCCCCCACATCCAGCCCGGCAGCACCGTGTTGACGCGGATGCGGTACGGCCCGAGCTCCCGCGCCAGCGAGTACATCGCGCTCGTCAGCGCCCCCTTCGAGGCCGCGTACGCCGCCTGCCGTACCTGCGACGGAGCCGCCACCGCCGACTGCGTACCGATGAACACCACCGAACCCCCGCACGCCTTCAGCGCCGGCAGACATGCCCGCGTCATGCGCAGCGAGCCCAGCAGGTTCACGTCTATCACCGACTGCCAGGTGGTGAAGTCGGCGTCCTCCAGACCGCCGAAGTAGCTGTCCCAGGCCGCCACGTGCACCACCGCGTCGATCCGCCCGAACCGCTCCCGCGCCAGCTCCGCCAGCGCCCCGCACTGCCCCTCGTCGGTGACGTCGGTCGCCCGGTACGCCGTGTGCGCCCCGTCCGGATCGACCTCCGCCGCGCTCTTCGCGAGGTTCGCCTCCGTCCGCGCGCCCAGCACCGCGTTCCCGCCGTCCCGTACGACGGCCGCCGCGACCTGACGGCCGAGCCCGGCCCCGACACCCGACACGACGACGGTCTTGCCCGAGAGCAGTGACATCGATGGCCTCCCCTGACTGCCGGGGTTCACCCGGACCCTGGCGGATTACCTGACGGGGCGTCAGAGTATGGGCGACCGCAGGAGGACGGAAGGGAAGACGGAAGGGGAGTGCCCATGTCCGAGGACACCCGCAGCGAGACGTACGCCGACCTGGCCGCCGTAGGCCCGTACGGAGTCCGCCCCGGCCACGCGCTGATCACCATGGTCGAACCGCACCCGGGCCACGAGTACGCCTACAACCGCTGGTACGAGGACGACCACTACTACGCCGGCGCGATGGCCATGCCCTGGATGTACGCGGGCCGCCGCTGGGTGGCGACCCGGGACCTGCAACTCCTGCGCCGCCCAGCCAAGTCGGCGATCGCCGAGCCGGTCACCGCAGGCTGCTACCTCTCGACGTACTGGATCACCGACGGCCGCTACGACGACCACATGCGCTGGACCGTCGCCATCAACAAGCGCCTCAACCGCGACAGCCGCGTGTACCGGGACCGCACCCACGTCTTCACCGCGTTCCAGGACCACGAGGCGACCGTCTACCGGGACGGGGCGGCGGGCCCGAGGGACTTCCACGCCCTCGACCACCCCTACGCCGGCCTGGTCCTCCAGGTCGTCGACGCCGAGTCCGCCGAGCGGCGGGCCGAACTGCTGGAGTGGCTGGTCTCCCGGCACCTCCCGAAGCGGGTGGCGGGCTCAGCGACGGCCCTGGTGACCGTCTTCCGGCCGACCCCGCTGCCCGGCGACCGCATGACGTACGTCAAACAGGTCGAGGGCGTCGACACCCGCCTGACCCTGCTGTGGTTCCTGGAGACGGACCCGAGGGAGTGCTGGGAGCCGTACTTCGGCGGCTTGGAGGAGGCGGTGGGGGAGTCGGGGCTGGGGAGGGTGGAGCTGCTGGCACCGTTCGTCCCGACAGTCCCGGGCACGGACAAGTACGTGGACCAGCTGCGCTGACCTCAAACGGGGGGCAGGGGGCGGAGCCCCCCGCGACGCCCACCCCGACCCACGGTCAATTCAACTCATCGGGACAAGGAGTCCCCCGCGGCAGTGTGTAGGGCGCGGCCAGCCGATACTCCCCCGCCCGCGGAGCGATCAGCATCGTCCACCTGTCGCCGTCCGCGTCCTCCTCCGTCTCCATCAGGCAGCCGTTGACGTTCTCGTACGTCTTCGGCGTGCCGTCGGCCCGGTCCTTGGAGGCGTCCGTCTCCTGCGGCGGCTTCAGCTTGTTGCCCTCGGCGTCGACGATGCTCAGCCACGGCGAGTACGGGATGCGGATGAGGATCCGGCCCGCCTTCCTCACCTGCATGGTCATCTCGCCCTGCGCGGCCCGGTCGACGACCGTGTTCGGCTCGGCGAGCGGGGCCGGATCGGTCACCCGGAACAGCTGCCAGTTGGCGTCGCCCCAGATCTGCTTCAGATACGGCATGCCCCGCTGGACCAGCTCCCGCTCCCGCTCGCCGCCGTCGCCGTCCGGCTCGTCCTTCGGCAGCACCACGAAGTGCACGGCCCAGCGCTCCAGCCACTCGTGGTAGTTCGCCGAGTTGAGCGTGTCGTCGTAGAAGAGGGGGTTGCGCTCCATGTCGGCTTGGCGGTTCCAGCCGCGGGCCAGGTTGACGTACGGCGCGAGCGCGGAGGCCTCCCGGTGCGAACGGGCCGGTACGACCTCCACGCGGCCCTTCTCGGCGCCGACCTCCTGGAGCTCGTTGACGAGCGGCGCCAGCTCGCGCGCCCAGGACGCCGTGGGGGTCGTATGGACGATGTCGTCGACCGACTTGAAGCCGATCCAGCCGGTGAAGCCGACGAAGGCCAGCACGATCGCGTACCACTTGCGGGTGCGCGGCACCGCGAACGGCAGTGCGGCCGCCAGCGCCACCCCCGCGAACAGCATCGCCAGACGCGAGATGTTGGAGCCGATCTGCGAGCTGACCAGCCACACCAGGACGATCGAGAGGGCGTACACCCCGGACGTGAGCCGGACCGTCTTCCACTCGCGCGGGACGAGGAAGAGCACGAGGAGCGCGTACAGCAGCGGCAGGATCACCGAGCCGATCTTCATCGGCTGGGTGCCGGAGAAGGGGAACAGCCAGGCGGACACCGCGACGACCGCGGAGGGCGCGAGGCCCAGTGCCCAGGCGCCCGGCCGGCGCTTCTGCAGGAACAGCGCCGCCGCCACGAGCCCCACGAACAGGCCCGCCACCGGCGACGACATGGTCGCGAGCGCGGCCAGCGGGGCCGCGCACAGGGCTTTCGCCCACCGTTTGTAGCGCCAGCGGTGCGGCCAGCAGAACACGACGGCGACCGCGCCCAGCGCGAACATCGTGCCCAGACCGAACGTCACCCGGCCCGACGCCGCGTTGCACAGGAACGCGAAGACACCCGCGAGCGACGCCCACAGCGGGTTCTTCACCGAGCGGCTGCGGATGAGCACCATCGTCAGCAGTCCGGCCGAGATCGTGCCCGCGATCATCATCGTCGTACGGACGCCGAGGACCGACATCAGATACGGCGACACCATGCTGTACGACACCGGGTGCATGCCGCCGTACCAGGCCAGGTTGTACGCCGAGTCGGGATGCCGGCCGACGAACTCCGCCCACGCGTCCTGCGCCGCGAGGTCGCCGCCACTGTTGGCGAACGTGAAGAACCAGACGACGTGCAGCATGCCGGCGAGGGCGGTGACGGAGAGGGCGGGGTGCCGCAGGAGCCGCTCGCGGAGGGCGAGGAAAGCTTTCCGGAACCGGGCCCTGAACCTGCTCCTGAAACCGGGTCCGGTCGAGGAGGGTCTACGGCCGTGCTCGTGATCCTCCGCGTCCGGTGCGGGCACGCGTATTCGCGGGCCGGTACCCGGGCCCGGATCGGTGTCGTCGGCTCGTGTCGGCTCCGCTGTGGCCACCTGAAGGCACTCCCCGTGGTGTCCCGTCTTCTGTTCTCGGCCGCGTCCCGTGAGCGACCTGCCCGATTCGTGACGCTAGCACGCAGCCCGCCGACCGGAACCCGGACGGGCTCCGGTCGGGGGAGAGTGCGGCGCACTTATGGGCCCGGATCAGCCGAGACGCGTCAGCTTGTCCGTGTACCCCGGTTCGGCGAGGTCCCGCTGCAGGGCGACCGGCACCTTGATCGCGCCGCCCGCGCCGTCACCGACGGTGAGCGTGCCGACCTTGGTGCCGGCCTTCGCGGTGTGCGGTACGTCGTCGGAGGCGAAGGAGAGCTTCACCTTGAAGCCGGCCCAGCCGACCGCGGTGACGTCCTTGGTGAGGACCACCGGCGTCCGACCGCCGAGACCGTCGTCCACGTACCCGACGACGTCGCCCTTCTTCAGGATCTTCGCCGAGGTCATCGCGTCCTGCGCGGCGAGCATCGCGGTCCTGCTGACGTCGTTGACGGTCTTGATGATCGGCGACTTGTGCTGGCCGAGGATCGCGCCCACGAGGGTGACGGTCTCGCCGCCGACCTCCTTGCGGGCCGCGAAGAGGAGGTTTCCGCCGGCGGCGGTCGTCGTGCCCGTCTTGATGCCGATGGCACCGTTGTAGGGGACGAGATAGTTGTAGTTGTACCACTTCTGCCCGGACGGATCGATCCACTGGCCCATGGAGGTGATCTCCATCAGGGCGGGCATCTTCACCAGCTCGTTGCCGAGCTTCACCTGGTCCTCGGCGGTGGAGACGGTGGTCTCCTTCAGGCCCGAGGCGTCGGTGTACGTGGTGTTCTTCATCCCGAGGTCCTTGGCGGCGTCGTTCATCTTCTTGATGAAGGCCGCCTCGGTGTCCGCGTCCCAACGGGCCAGCAGGCGCGCGACGTTGTTCGCGGACGGGATCATGATGGCCGTGATGGCCTGGCGCAGGGTGAGGTTGTCGCCCTCCTTGATGGTGTTGAGGGTGGACTCGCCGTCCTTGTCGTAGCCGCCCTCCTTCTCGGCGGTGGCGTCGACGGGGATGTTCGGCCCCTCCGCGCCCGACTTCAGCGGGTGGTCCTTCAGCACGACGTACGCGGTCATGGCCTTGGCGACCGACCCGATGGCGACCGGCGTCTGCTTGCCGAAGTCGCCCATCGTGCCGATGCCGTTGACGTCCATCCGGCCCTGGCCCTCGCTCGGCCAGGGCAGGTTCGCCTTGCTGCCCTCGAAGGTGTACGACTCGTCGGCGGTCAGCGTCAGCTCGGGTGCCGGCAGCGGGCGTACGGCCTGCACGATCGCAAACACGACCGCGAGCAGCAGCACCAGCGGGGTCCAGATCTTGACCCGCCGCACGATCGTACGGACCGGCGTCTCCGGAGGCGGCGGCGTGTTCGTCAGCTCCGCCAGCAGATCCAACGGCGGCCTCGGCGGCAACGGCTGCTGAGTCGTCCGCTCCGGGCCGACCTGCGGCAGCGCGGAGGTGGCATCGGCCGGCGCCGTCTTACGCGTCGCCGAGTCGTCCAACGGCTTGAGCGCGACGAACTTACTGGTCCGCTCGGCGGGTGCCTCGGGTGCCTCGGGTGCCTCGGGCGTCTTCGCGGCGTCACCGAGCTTCAGCATGGTCGTCGGCTGATCCACGGCGGGCGCGGGCGGCCGTACCTTGAAGACGGCGGTGGGCTGGTCCACGGAGGGCTTGGCGTCACCGTCGGCCTCGTCGGCCTTCCCGGACTCGGCGGGTTCGTCCGCGTCGGTGGCCTTCGCGTCCTTCGAGGCGGCCGACTTGGACCGGTCGCCCGCAGATGCTGGAGCCTGCTCGGCGTCGGCGTCGGCGTCGGCGTCGGCGTCGACACCGGCTTCCGGGCCCTCGTCGGCGGCCGTACTGGCGCCGGCTTCCGGCTCGGCCTCGTCGCCCGCCTTCTCCCCGTCACCGGAAGAGGGCCCGTCACCGGCCGCGACCTGCGCCGCACCGCCGTCCTTCGAACCGGCCTGGGGCTTCGGCGTGTCGTCGGCCTCCGGGGTCGGCTCCGAGTCTGCCTTCGAACCGGTTTCGGTCTTGGTCTCGGTCTTGGTGTCGGTCTTCGCCTCGGCGTCGGGGGTGGGCTCGTCGTCGGGCGTGGCCTGTGCCGTGTCGTCAGCCTTCGAACCGGCCTCGGCCTTCGGCGTGTCGTCGGCCTTCCGGGTCGACCCGGCCTCCGCCTTCGGCGTGTCGTCGGCCTTGGCTTCCGTGCCTGTCCCCGCCTCCGGCGAGTCCGTACCCGCGTCCGAGGCTTGGTCGGCATCCGCGTCGGTCTCGGCTTCGGCACCGTCCGGTGCGGGCTCCTGGCTCCCGGCCTCCGCGTCCTCGGCCTTCTCGTCCGCCGATGCCACCCACGCGGCCACGGCGTCGCGGAGCCGGGCGTCACCCGCCGCGCGGGCCTCGTCACGGTCGTCGGCGGCACCGGAACCGGTGTCGGCGGAGGAACCCTCGACGTCGGCGTCCTCGTCCTGCGCGTCGGCGGCGTCGCCCTCCGCCGTGGCGGCGTCCTGTGCGCCTTCCCCGGCGGCAGCCTTCGGCGCCCTGGCGTCTTCGACCCGGGGGTCTGCGGCCTGCCCGGCCGTCTTCGCCTTCGTGGCGTCCCGCGAGGCTCCCCCGGGCGGGGTCGCCTCGGGGTCCTGTGCGCCTTCCCCGGCGTCTTCGCCACGAGGCTCGTCGGAGTCCTTCGTGGCCTCTCCCGGCTCCGCCGCCGAAGCGCCGGTCGTCGAGGCGGCGGTCGTCGAGGCGGCGGTGTCGGTCTCCGGCTCGGTGGCGTCCGCGGCGTCCGCCTCCGCCTCCGTGGCGGCCTGTGCGGCCTCCCCGGCCCCGTCGGCGCCCGTGTCCCCGGTCCGCGGCTTCACGGCGTCCTGCACGGGCTCCTCGGCCCTCTCTGTCTCCTCGGCGGTCTCCGGGGTCTCCCCGGCCGTCTGCGCCTCCGCGGTGAGCTCTCGTACCGAGAACACCCTCGTGGCCGTGTCGACGCCGCCACGGGCCGTGGAGGTGGTGCCGGAGTCCCGGGCGACCGCGAGGCGTGGATCGCGCTTCTCGGGCGGTTCGGGATGCTGGGAGGACTCGGTCCTGGCCTCGGGAACCGGGCCCGCGCTCCCCGACGTCGGTTCTGCCGACGACTCGCGCTTCTTCGACCTGTCGGGGGACTCGCCCGCCACCGATGCCTCCTCCATGCGCCGCACGCGACCGTGTCCGTGCGCCTATCGAACCGTGAACCGCCGCCCGGAACACCGCTCTCCCGCGTTGTCCGAACCATGTACCAGTGTCCTGTGTGTGGGCTTGCCCGAGGCGGTAGACGAGAACGACATACCTATCGGTTCCCTCACAAAGAGGTCACGCACCCTCGACAGACCAATGTGAGAGGGGTCACCCTGTCATTCATCCACGCGGGGAGGCATGGATGGGCATGAGCCGCAGAACACTTCCGGAGGAGCTTCTGCTACTGGCGCTGGACCCGACCACGGGTACCACCGCACAGCCGCAGTCGCTCGACCTTGGTCTGGCCGGAGCGCAGCTAGTGGAGCTGGCGCTGGCCGGACGGATAGCCCCAGACGGGGATCGTATCGCCGTGGTGTCCCCACGGCCGACTGGAGATCCAACACTGGACTGCGCGTTGGAGTTGCTGCGAAGGCGTGGCGCTCCGGTACGTGCAATCCACTGGATTGGCGGGCCGCGTCTCGGGCTGCGCCAGACCTACCTCTCGCATCTGGAGCGGTGCGGCATGGTGCATGCCGTGGCGGGTCAGATGTGCGGGGTGCTGCCGACGACTCGGTACCAGGCGAGTCAGACCGAGATCAGCCGGGAGATCAGAGCCCGACTGGACTCCGCGATCCGCACCGGCGTACCGCCGGACCCGCGGACCGCGGCGCTCGCCGCGCTGGCGCACGCGGTCGGCCTCGGCAAGCACCTGTATCCGGGGAACGAGGGACGCTCGTCCCGATCCCGGCTGCGGGACCTGATCAGGCACGACCCCATGGGCGGCCTCGTGGCACACGCCGTGATGGACGTCCAGAACGGCGCGGCCGCTCAGCCGCGCCGCAACCCTCCGGCGCCGGCCGGCCGTCAGGCCGCGCCCGGAGCCAGGCCCGCACCGGAACCCGCGCGCGGCGTTCCGATGCAACCGCGCCGAGGGTCGATGGCACGCGTCGTGGCCCACTGAGCGACGTTCCACGGCGGCACCGCAGGCAGCACGATCCGCACCACAGCGCACCAGGCATCAGGGCACCACGCACCACAGGGCACCACGCACCGCAGAGCGCCGCACCGCAGTCCCCAAGACCGGTACGGGAGCCGCTGTTCCGCGCGGGGTGACGGAACCGTACGTCCGGACGACGACGCGGTTCCGCCGCCCCGCGCGGCCGTGTGTGCGGGAGCTGCGCATATCCACCGTTTCCCAGCGGTAGTAAGCACCTTGGTGGCAGTCTGCTCAACAGCAGATACGCAAAGTGGCAAGTATGAGGCACGCAGCCGGAGGTGCACGTCCCGTGGCGTCCAATGTCAATCCCACCGTCAGGCGGCGCCGACTGGGCCAGGAGCTGCGCCGGCTCCGCGAGCTCAAGGGCATGACGGCAGAGGAGGTCGCCGAGCGACTGCTGGTGTCGCAGTCGAAGATCAGCCGGCTGGAGAACGGCCGGCGCAGCATCAGCCAGCGCGACGTGCGTGATCTGTGCGGGGTGTACGAGGTCGAGGACCAGCGCATCGTCGAGTCGCTGATGCAGATGGCGAAGGACTCGCGGCAGCAGGGCTGGTGGCATGCCTTCGGGGACATCCCGTACAGCGTGTACATCGGCCTGGAGACCGACGCCGAGTCCCTCCGCGTGTACGAACCCCAGATCATCACCGGGCTGTTGCAGACCCGCCCCTATGCCGAGGCCATCATCCGGGGCGGCTCGCCGGAGACTTCGGACACCGAGATCGACAAGCGGGTGCAGGTCCGGATGCGGCGGCAGGATCGTATCGCCGCCGCGGGGGAACCGCTGCGGCTGTGGGTCGTCCTGGACGAGGCGTCGCTGCGCCGGGTCGTCGGGAGCCGCCCGGTGATGCGCGAACAGCTGGAGCACCTCGCCGAGATGTCCCAGCGTCCGCACATCACCGTGCAGGTCCTGCCGTTCGAGGTCGGCGCCCACCCCGGCATCAACGGCCAGTACTCGATCCTGGAGTTCGCGGACGCGGCCGACTCGAGCGTGGTGTACATCGAGGGCGTGACCAGTGACCTGTACCTGGAGAAGGCCCACGATGTGCAGAAGTACACGGTGATGTACGAGCACTTGAGGGCGCAGGCGCTGAACGTCGACCAGTCGACCCGGCTCATCGAGGACGTGGCCAAGGAGTACGCCCGCTGAGCCTTCGCGGCGCCCTGTGAGGGCCCTTCGGCGGCGAAAGGCCGCATGTTATACCCCGGCCAGGTCTCACTGGAAGAATCCTCTGGAATATGCCATCCGGAAGAGTGAACGACTGCTCCAGAAGAGGATGTGAGCGAGTAGCGTCGATCACGCCAACGATCAGCAAAGGTTGGCGGAAACCGAACTGCGCAACTGGCTTACGGAGCAAACATGGCAATTCTTCAGGGCGCCACGGACTCGTGGACGAAGTCCTCGTACTCCAACAACAACGGCGCCTGTGTCGAGGTCAAGTCGCCCACCGTCGCGGAGCTTGACGTCCGCGACTCCAAGGTCACCGACGGGCCGACCCTGGCCTTCCCCACCGAGGCATGGAACGCGTTCGTGGCCTCGGTCAAGGCGTAGGGAGCGGGTCTTTCTGATCCTCATTCCCAGCCGAGCGCACCACAGACAACTGCACAAGCACCACTGCAAGAGCCCTCTCGACCAGCCCGCCGTCCTTGCCGAGGGGGCTCGGCTTGTGCCCGGACGGAGCCGTCAGCGCACCGGGAACGCCACGTCGCACACCGGGTCCTCGGCGCCCGCCGCGTCCCAGTCGGCGAAGTAGACCTCCCGGCACGGCCCGTCGTATTCCAGACCCTCCCGCCGCAGCCACGCCTCCACCGCCTCGAACGCGGCCAGGATCTGCGGATGGGCCACCTGCGCCTTGGAGATCCGCGTGTAGGCGAGCCGCCGGGCCGGCTCCACCCGGACCCGGTACTCCCGCCCCCGGCCCTGCTCGGCCACCCACGCCCGCGCCGCCGTCTCGTCGGCGACCGGCACGCACGACTCGGCCGGACCGTCGCTCTCCATCGACACCTCGGAGTGGTAGACGACGAACGGCGCCGCCGTCACGCCGCCGCACTCCCGGGCCGCCGCTGCCAGCCGCCCCAGCGACCCGCCGATCCAGGCCGGCAGCTCGTCCGCCAGCGTGTGCCGGGTCTCGGTGATCACCACCTGCGCCGGTACCTCCACCGTCTCGACCACGAACTTCCCGTACATCTCGGAGCTCCTCCCCGACAGTCGTCCACGGAGGTACTCGACGAGCGTCCGCTGCCCGGCCACCCGCGCCTCGACGTCCGCCCAGTACGCGGCGAGCCGGTCGGCGCTCTCGGCGCCCGCCGCCTCGACCACCTCGGCGATCCGCGCCAGCGGCATGTCGAGTTGACGCAGCATCGCCACGAGCCGGGCGCGTTCCACCTGGCTCGCGCGGTAGTAGCGGTAGCCGCTGGTCTCGTCGACGTGCGCCGGCGCCAGCAGACCGAGCCGGTCGTACAGCCGCAGGGCCTTGGCCGAAAGCCGGGCCCGCGCGGCGAACGCGCCGATGGTGAGCAGGTCCTCGTCCACTCGGGCAGCCCCTTCTCCGGCTCGGTTCAGCTCCGGCGCGCGCCCCTTCGGCTCACTCGCCCTCCGTCGCCGGGCGGCTCTTCCACCCGGCGACGAGGACGCTCCACCCTCCCCCAGGGGCAAGGTCAACCAGGCCCCGGGGACACAGGTCAGCCGGCCAGCTGCGCCTCAACGGCCGCCACGACCTCGGCGGCCTCCGGCTCGGTCTGCGGCGAGAAGCGGGCGACGACCTTGCCGTCCCGGCCGATGAGGAACTTCTCGAAGTTCCAGCGGATGTCCCCGCTGTGCCCCTCGGCGTCGGCGAAGCCGACCAGGCGCTCGTACAGCAGGTGCCGGTCCGCCCCGTTGACCTCGACCTTCTCGGTCATCGGGAAGCTCACGCCGTACGTCGCCGAGCAGAACTCGGCGATCTCCTCGGCGCTGCCGGGCTCCTGCCCGAGGAACTGGTTGCAGGGCACGCCGAGCACGGTGAGGCCGCGCTCCGCGTACTGCGCGTGCAGCCGCTCCAGGCCGGTGTACTGCGGGGTCAGTCCGCACTTGGAGGCCACGTTCACCACGAGCACGGCGCGGCCGGCGTACTGGGCGAGGTTCGCGGAGCCGCCCTGGAGGGCATCGATCTCGACGTCGAGGGGGGAAACACCGTTGCTGTCTACATTCGTCATGCCCGGATGCTAGCTCCGCGGGGTGACGCCCCGGCGACCGGTGCGCAAGGAACCGCTCGGACCCGCCCACCCGATCCGCACCCATCCGTTACGACCGGCACCCTTGACAGGGTGCGTACTGTTTCGCGACTTTTGATCCTTGGGGCAGGACGCGGTCGACGCGTCATGGGGGAAAAACAGGGGGGCGGTCGCCCGTGCGAGCCATGAGCAAGGTCGAGGCGGACATAACGATCCACAGACCCGAGGAGCTGAGCGCCGAGCTCCGCGAGGCCTGGCACCGGGCGATGGACGAGTCGCCCGACTACGCGAACCCGTTCCTGGCACCGGAGTTCGCGGCCGGTGTCGGCATCCACCGCGGCGGGGCGGCCCGGGTGGCGGTCCTGCACGAACAGGGGGAGCCGGTCGGCTTCCTGCCGTACGAGCGGGGCGCCTTCGGCGTCGGCCGGGCCATCGGTCTCGGCCTGTCCGACTGCCAGGCCCTCGTGCACCGCCCCGGCGTCACCTGGGACGCCGGGCAACTGCTGCGGGCCTGCGGGCTGTCCGTCCTCGAGTTCGACCACCTCGTCGAGGAGCAGAAGCCCTTCGGCGGCTTCGTCACGGGGATGTTCGCCTCACCGGTCCTCGACCTCAAGGACGGCGGCGACAGCGGCTACCCGGAGTGGCTGCGCGCCACGTACCCGGGGCTCGCCAAGACGACGCTGAAGAAGGAACGCCGCCTGGGCCGCAACGTGGGCGAGATGCGGTTCGTCTACGACGAGCGCGACCCGCGGATGCTGCGCCGGCTCATGGAGTGGAAGTCCGCCCAGTACCGCAGGACGGGCCGGATGGACCGGTTCGCGCGCCCGTGGATCGTGGCCCTGGTGGAACACCTGTTCCACGTCCGCGAGGAGCACTTCACCGGCATCCTGTCCGTGGTGTACGCCGGGGACCGGCCTGTCGCCGCGCACTTCGGCCCGAGGTCGCGCACCGTGTTCGCCGCCTGGTTCACCGCCTACGACCCCGACTTCCACTACTACTCGCCCGGCCTGATCATGCACCTGCGGATGGCCGATGCGGCCGGCCGGGACGGTGTGCGGCTGATGGACATGGGGCGCGGTGACAAGGAGTACAAGGACTGGCTCAAGACCCGCGAACTGCGCGTGGGTGAGGGGTTCGTGACCCGGCCCCACCCGGTCGCGGCGGCCCACCGGCTGTGGCGCCGGCCGGTACGCGGCCTGCGCAACACGGTCCTGGCCCATCCCACCCTGCGCGAGCCGGCCGACCGCCTGCTGAAGACGGTCGGCACCCTGCGTACGTCGGCACGCCCCGCGCCGGGCCGGGCGGCACCGCGCCCACACTGAGCGGACGACCGGTCCGCCCACTCCTTTTCCCACGCCACCGCGTCGTCCGGCGACGGTGACGACGAGGGTGGCTCCGCCCGCGCGCACGTGAGCACGGGTGCCACCGCTCGGGGCTCTCTCCTGCGCCCCTCACGCGACTGTCAGGCGCCTTTCAGGGCCCGCCACGGGCGGCCCCACGACGAACTTCTTCAACGGCCCCTCGCAGGGGCCCCTTCGACGGAAGAGGTGACGATGCCGATGCCGTACGGATCCCGGCTCGCCGCGACGATGACCCGGCGACTGGGACGGGAATGCGTCTACACGCCCTCGGCACGGCTGGCCCTGTACCTGGCGCTGCGGCGCTGGTGCCGGCCGGGCGGGCGCGTGCTGATGTCGCCGGTCAACGACGACGTGATCCTCTTCGTCGTCCTGGCGGCCGGGCTGCGCCCGGTGCAGGCCCCGGTGTCGGCCTGGGACGGCAACATCGACCCGGCCGCCGTACCGGAGTCCACCTGGCGGAACCTGGACGCGGTCCTGACCACGAACCTGTACGGCATCCCGGACCGGGTCGGCGAACTGCGGCGGCGCTGCGAGGCGTTGGGCATCCCTTTGATCGAGGACGCGGCCCACGCGATCGGCACGCACGTCGAGGGGCAGCCGATCGGCACCTTCGGCACGGCGGCCGCCTTCAGCCTCTCCAAGCACGTGGCGGCGATGGCCGGCGGCTTCCTCGCGGTGGAGGACGCGCGCACCCGGCGCGAGATGGAGCTCCTGCGCGACGACCTCCTCGAACCGACCCGGCTCCGCGCCGACCTGGCCGCGGCCCTGCGCCCCCTGGCGCGCTCGGCCGTCCGCACCCTCCATCTGGTCCGCCCGGCATGGCGCACGATGCAACGCCTGGGCCTCCTCGAACGCGACGCCTTCCGGATGGCCCTGCACGCCCCGCGCCTGTCCGCCTCCGCCCTCCGGGCGCCGAGCCTGACCGCGTACGAACCATGGGTCCGCGTCGACCTGCACGACTTCCGCACCCGCCACGGGGCCCTGGTCCGCGGCCAGTTGAGCCTGCGCATGTCCCGCCTCGACACCAACCTCACCCACCGCAGGGCCGGCGTCGCGCTCCTGTCCGGCACGGCCTGGGCCTCCCCGGCCCTGCGCGACCGGGCCGCCCACGAGGGGCCGTTCCCCCTCTTCCGTGCGCCCCTCCTGGTCGACCACCGCGACGCCCTCGTGGAACGCCTCGTGAACCACGGCATCGTCTGCGGCTACATCTACGACCCCCCGCTCGACGACTACGCGGGCGCGGAGTTCGTGGACCCGTCCCCCGACCCGGCCCCCGCCCGCTGGTTCGCCTCCCACGTCCTCCCGGCGGACCCCCTCCTCGCCCACCGGGTCACCAGCGCCCTGACCAAGGAACGAGCGACGACGGCCCGTCCGCCGACACCGGCCCCGATCCCCGACACCAGGAAGCCTCCGACGCCGCTGGGGCACTGAGGTCGCTTGGGGCAGTGAGGTCGCTTGGGCAGTGAGATCGCGGGCGTGGCGGCGCTGTTCACCGGCGGCGGTTCCGCCCTACAGCCCTCTCCCGAACCAGAACGTCAGTTCCCCGCCGGAAAGCGACCGCACGGCCGAGGCCCACGACACGACACAGACCACCCACACTCACTCCCACGCACCAGAACACCTTTGAACCCACTCCAGAGTCAGCAGCTCCAAACCCCTTCGGCGAGCGAGGCACCGGCCTGACCCTCGTGGTTCTCACAGGTGTGGCGCGGCGGCCGTGGGCCACCGCGCCACACGTGCTTCGGGTGTTCGGTGATCAGGTCGTGCTGCAGGAGACCGTGGGCCAGGTCCAGTTGCCGTTGGTCTGGATGGTCACGCCGAAGTTGTTGCCACTGCCGTTGGGTCTGGCGGTCAGCACCTGGGCGCTGGGGTAACTGGCGTTGGTGTTCCAGGTGGAGAGGACCTTCGCGGGGGAGGGGACGTTCATCGTCACGGTCCAGGTGGTGGAACCGGAGACCGAGACGTTCAGGTTGTACCGGTCGCTCCACTGCTGCCCGGCGGACAGCGTCGCCGTACACCCGCTGCCACTGCCACCGCCGGTGCCTCCACCGTCGGGTGCCACGGCCCGGCCGGTCTGCGGCGAGATCATGCCGACGCACAGGCCGCGACCGGCCAGCCCCTGCGCGATACGCGGGATCGCGGCGAGCGTGTTGGCGGACCAGTCGTGCATGAGCATGATCTGGCCGTTGGTGAGGCGCCCGGCGGTCTGCACGATGGCGTCGGTACTGGCGCCGTTCCAGTCCTGCGAGTCGACGTCCCAGATGATCTCGGTCAGGCCGTACTTGGCCTCGACCGCCTTCACCGTCGTGTTGGTCTCGCCGTACGGCGGCCGGAACAGTTTCGGAGTGCCGCCCCCGGCGCCCGCGATGGCCTGCTGGGTCCGGGAGATCTCCGAGTCGATCTGCGCCTGGCTCAGCTGGGTCAGATGAGGGTGGCTGTAGCTGTGGTTGCCGACCCACATGCCGGCGTCCACCTGGGCCCGCACCTGGGACGGGTTGGCGGCGGCGTGATTGCCCTGGTTGAACATCGTGGCGCGCAGCCCGTTCTGCTTGAGCGTGTTGAGCAAACTCGGTGTGTTGCTCGACGGGCCGTCGTCGAAGGTGAGCCCGACGTACCCGGTGCAGGCGGCGGCCCGGACGGGGGCGGCGCTCACCGTGAGGGCACTTGCGGCGGCCGTAGCGACGACGGTCAGTGTCGTGACGAGGGAGCGTAACGAGAGACGCGGTCCGGCTCTCATAGGAAGTGGTCCTCCAGCCTCGGGTGTCGGGGGGTCAGCTCGGAGTGCAGGAGACCGTGGGCCAGGTCCAGTTGCCGTTCGGCTGGACGGTGACGCCGAAGTTGTTGCCACTGCCGTTGGGTTTCGCGGTCAGCACCTGGGCGCTGGGGTAACTGGCGCTGATGTTCCAGGTGGAGAGGATCTTCGCGGGGGAGGGGACGTTCATCGTCACGATCCAGTTGCTGGAGCCGGAGACCGAGACGTTCAGGTTGTACCGGTCGCCCCACTGCTGGCCGGCGGACACGGTCGCGGTGCATCCGCTTCCGGTGCCACCGCCACCGGTGGTGCCGCCCACCGTGATGTTGGAGCTCCCGCTGCTCTGGTATCCCTCGGTCGCGAGGATCATGTAGTAGTTGAAGCTGCCGAGGGTCATACCGGCGCGGGCCCAGGCGTCGAAGTGGTTGCCGGTGGTGATGGTGCCGCCCGTCCTCTTCGACTGCCGGACGCTCCAGTACTGATCGAAGGTCCGAGTCCCCTCCACGGACGGGGCGTTGTAGCGCGTCGTCCTGTAGATGTCGTACGTACCGCCGTCGCTGGTGACCGTGCCCATGTGCGTTCCGGTGGGCCGGTAGGTGCCCCAGTTGTCGACGATGTAGTACTCGACGAGCGGGTTCGACGTCCAGCCGTAGAGAGTCAGGTACGCGTTGCCGGACGGGTTGAAGGTGCCCGAGTAGGTCACACTCCTGCGCCCGCCGGTGCTCCAGCCCTTGCCGGCGACGAAGTTCCCGGTGTTGCTCCAGGAGGTGCCGTAGTTGCCCCCGGAGCCCAGGTTCATGGAGACCGTGCCCGGTGCGTCGGTCCAGAACGAGTAGTAGTAGCCGTTGTTCGTGCCCGTCTGGTTGGTGTTGATGACCGTGTCGGCGTGAGCGGTGCCGGGCATGGTCAGCGCGGCCACGGCGACCATCGCTATGGCGCAGGCGCTGCTGATGAGGAGCCGGAAGCGACTGAGTGGCCGCGGGCGGCCGTTTCTGCGGGGCGTCGAGTGGGCGGGTGCGGGTGCGTCGTTCATGTGCGTGTTTCCTCCTCGTCCTCGTGAGGCCGGTGGGGATCAGGCAGCGGGACACGACCCGGACAGTGACTGGGCCCTGCCAACGGCGCCAGTGTTGGTCTGGGCACGTCAACTGTCAACTATTTCGGCAATGATCGCGAAACATTCGAAGAGGGCGGGGCCTCCTGGTGAGCATGTACTCCCTGTTCAGCGACTACGGACGATACGTCTGACGGAGGGAGGCCACCGAAAGGCCCGTGCGTGCGGTCAGTAATTGAGGCTAGATCGTCGAAAGTTTCGACAGCCTTCGGGCACGGTTGCCATGGTTGCGGTACTTCGCCGCTGTACCGCAGGATGCCGAGGGGGGTGGCTGTGGAACGGAATCTTTTGGTGCGGTTGCTGGCCGGTGACGACGAGGCATCCGTGGCTGCCCGGGCTGCCCTCCTCGATGACGCTGCCTACGTGGTGTGGGACGGGACTTGTCCCGCCGAGTGGCATGCCCGGACCTATGCGCGTCGACTTCGGCACACGCGGCGGAAGGGCATCGAGACCTTAGGGCTGGAGCGAGCGGTGCGACTCCTCGGCCGGCATGACCAGCCTGTCCGCCTTGGCCAGGTCACAGCCGCCGACGGGACCTGGCTCTTCATGCTCGTCCTCGCCGAGGACGGCGGCGAACTCGTGGCCTGTACCGGCGTACGGCAGGCGGGCGAGTGATCACCGCTGCAGGAGCAGGGCTGCGGGGCTCGGCCGGTGGGCTACGGGCCTCACGTCCAAGGCGCGAGAGACGGACGCGCCCGCGAGTCACCTTTGCGGACCGCCACCGTTTGTGACCCCTGGATCAGGCGCGGCCGTTGCACGTGTTTGTCTGGTCGGCCAGTCGTCGGCGAGAGCAGGTGTTCCGGCGAGGTGGAACCCGGACCGCGTTCTTTCCGTCTTCCCCCGTCGGGCGGGCTGCTTTTTGTGAGGAAGGAAGTGGCCTCGACCGGAAGGCGGCGAGCGAAAACCACCCTGACCCAACTAAATCTAGAAAATCGGCCGAAAATTGAGACATATAGCATCGCAGGCTTTTTCGCGAATAAGACCCAGAATCACTTTCTCCGTGTGGCGTCACCCGCGGGCGAGGCTCTGGGCCGGGGTGGCTGTCGTAGCTCTCGGATTCCTCATCGCGCTGGAGATCGCCGCACGTCGCTACGGCCTGCCGGGGCCGATCACCTGCCAGGTGCAAGAGGTGATATTCCCTCCCAAATCGGGCTTCCTGTTGTACGCCGGTATGGCGTTGATGATGGTGGTGCTCACCTGGCGGCAACGGTTCATCGCGTTCGGTGTCGCGATCGGTATCGACGTCGCCTTCTTGGTGGTCCGGTGGGCGGCCGACGCCAAGGTGACCGACGGCCACCCCTTCGGCAACGGCGCGTTGTGGGTGATTCTGGGCTGTGCGGTCATCGCGGTCACTCGCCGTACCGGCCAGGAACGTGTCCTGCTGCTGAAGGGCGTCGGACTGGCCCTGCTGCTGGTGGCCGGCCGCAAGACCGGCGACACCTGGCTGCTCATCACCTCCAAGACGCGCCCAGTGGTGCTCGACCAGTACATGGCAACCGCCGATCACGCGCTGGGCAACCCGTCGTGGCTGGTAGGCCGGATCGTCACGGCCACCGGTCCGATCGGCTTCAACATTCTCGACATCGTCTACGGTCAGCTCGCGGTGGCCGCGGTCGTCGTCGCGCTCTATCAACTGCGTAACGTGGCGGTCGAGCGCCGCTTCCCGGGCCATCATCTGGTGCGCACCTTCTTGGTGATAGGCCTCCTCGGGCCCGCCATCTACATGATCTTCCCGGTGGTCGGACCGATCTTCGCCTATGGCACCGGCGCCGAGCACTGGGCGTCGGTCAGCATGTGGTCGAAAACGCCGTCCACCGAGCAATGGGCGGTGGCCAACCTGTGGCCGAGCTCGCCGCCGCCGATCGCTGCCCCGCACCACATGCCCTTCGACGAGATCACCCCCCGGAACTGCATGCCCAGCCTGCACACGGCGTGGGCTACCGCGATCTTCATCCATTCCCGGAAGGGCCCCAGGGTTCTGCGATTCGCAGGAACGTTTTGGCTGATAGCCACGCTCACCGCGACGCTGGGATTCGGCTGGCACTACGGCGTGGACCTCATCGCCGGCGTGGTCTTCACGCTCACGATCGAGGCGGCTCTGCGCTCACTCGACCGCGGCTGGGATCGATCAGGGATCCAGTTGGTCGCCTACGGCGCGACCGTCTTCGCCGTGCTCCTGGTGTCCTATCGCTACCTCCCGCTGGAGATGGCCAGGCACCCGTGGGTGGCCGGACCACTTCTCATGCTGGCGATGGCCTCAGTGATCTACGGCTACGTAAGGACCAGCGCACTGTGGGAATCGAGGACCGCACCAGCGCGGCACCCGGAACCGCAACCCGAACTGGTGTGAGAGCGGCGGCAACGCGAGGTTGCCGCCGGCCCTGACGACCTGGTGGCGCCCAGCGGGCCAGGCGCCACCGCGCGAATCACCACCGCGCGCATCACCGCCTGGACGAACCCGCGCACTGCCCGCCCGGAACCCGCCGGTGCAGACAACAAGGAGGACCCGGGCTTGATTCGGGGGTGATGCGGGGTCTTCGTGGCCGGTCGGGAGTCGCAAGGAGTCCCAGGAGCTTGGTGGGCGCCTTCTTCGCTCCGTATGACATCCCCTGGGCCCTGCCCTGGGCCCCCTGGGGCCGCCGCCCCGCCGGACTGTGGCGGAGGGAGCCGGCGCCACGGCTTCGGAATGCCGACGGAGTGCCTTCGTGCCACGCTGAGATCAGGGATCGAGCCAGTCCGGGCTGCTCGGCTGGCGCGGGATGGCCCTGTGACCCGAGGAGGCCGACATGGCCAGTGACGCCACCCAGCCGGTATCGGCCGAACCCGGCCCGCGGCCCTGGCACGGGCCCACATCCGGTACCACCGTCTTCGCAGCAGTGCTGATGATGTTCGGTGGAGCGATGGCGGTCTTCGAGGGAATCGCGGCCATCGCCAGGAACGACCTGTTCATCGCGACACGTCACTACGCGTTCGAGTTCAGCCTGGCGGGCTGGGGATGGGTCCACCTCATTCTGGGCGTCGTCCTCGCCGTTGCGGGATGCGCCGTTTTCAGCGGGGCCCTGTGGGCGCGCTTCTTCGGTGTGACGGTGGCCGGGCTCGGCGCGTTCGCCAACTTCTTGTGGGTGCCCTACTACCCCCTGTGGGCCCTGACGCTGGTTGCCGTCAACATCTTCGTCGTCTGGGCGCTGTGCACGGGTATGCACAGAGAGGCCGGCGACGGCCGCATGACGTGACACGAGCGCGCCCGTCGGCCGGGACCCTCCGGGCGGCCCGGAGCAGCTGGTTCCCACGACCGGAAAGCCGTCTCCCCACACCTTTCTGTAACCGTTCGAGTTCACCCCGTTGACACCCTCCACACTCCCCCCTAATGTCACGCCAACATTTGGAACCTGTGACGAGATTTCGAACGGTTGAAAGGCGATTTGCCCTGTGCACCCCCGGAATCAGCACGCGAGTGGCCGGAAGGCCGTGGCGCGGCCTGGCGTACGTACAGGAGCACACCGGTAGAGGGACCACGAGACTTCGGCGAGCGCCGGATGCCGGGCCGCAGCAACGCACTGATCAGCGAACTGCGGGCAACCGAGGCGTCTGAGTGCCGACTCGAGCGACGTGCCGTGCCGACCTGACCTCAACCATGTGAGTGAGGCCGCCGGTTGTTCACTCGCCTTGAAACTTGTACGCCAAGGCTCCCGACGACCTCGGTGGCCACGTGCGGATCCACGAGGGCGCCGAGCTGATCCACCCCGGCGCACCGCTCTGTCCGACGCCGCCCGCGCGTGGGTGCGGCGCGTCCGACTCGCCCTCGACCGGCCTGCCGACTGCCCGGCCCGCTCCACAGCTACCCCCATCGATGCCTGATACGCCGTCACCCCCAACGACGAGAAGAACAAGGAACGATCACCATGTTCAAGCGAAGAGCCGCCCTTGCCTTTCTCGCCGGAGCCGCCTCCCTCGCCCTCACCTTGTCCGCCTGTGGCAAGAGCAGCGAGGCCGGCTCCGCGAGCAGCTCCGAGGGCGGTACCGTCGGCATCGCCATGCCGACCCGGGCCTCCGAGCGCTGGCTCACCGACGGCAAGAGCGTCGTCGACGGCCTGAAGGACAAGGGGTACAAGTCCAAGCTGGTCTACGGTGACGACAACCCGAAGGCCCAGGTCGCGCAGATCGACAGCCTGATCAAGCAGCGCGTCGACGCACTGATCATCGCGGCCATCGACGCCAAGTCGCTGAACGGCGTGCTGCAGAAGGCAGCCGATGCGAAGATTCCGGTGATCTCCTACGACCGGCTCATCCTCGGCACCAAGAACGTCGACTACTACGTCTCCTTCGACAACGAGATGGTCGGCCGGCAACAGGCCCGCCACATCATCGAGAAGCTCGGCCTGGAGGAAGGCAAGGGCCCGTTCAACATCGAGCTGTTCGCCGGGTCCCCCGACGACAACAACACCAAATACTTCTTCGACGGTTCGATGGCGCTCCTCGAGCCGTTCCTGGAGAGCAAGCAGTTGGTCGTCCCGTCCGGCGAGACCGAGATGAAGCAGATGACCACCCTGCGCTGGGACGGGCCCACCGCGCAGAAGCGCATGAGCCGCATCCTCGCCAAGTATTACGCCGGCAAGGACCTCGACGCGGTGCTGTCGCCGTACGACGGCATCTCCAGGGGCGTCCTGTCAGCGCTGGAATCGTACGGCTACGGCTCCGACGGCAAGTCCCTCCCGGTCATCACCGGTCAGGACGCCGAGCTGGCCTCGGTGAAGTCGATCATCGCCGGTAAACAGTCGCAGACCGTCTACAAGGACCTCCGCGCACTCGGCGAGGCCGCCACGGAGATGGTCGACGACATACTCAGGGAGCGGCTGCCCAGGATCGACAACAGGACTGACTACAACAACGGCGTCAAGGACGTGCCCGTCTACTTGCTGCAGCCGCAGAGCCTCGACAAGTCCAACATCAATATCCTGGTCAGGGACGGCTACTTCACCGCCGAGCAGCTCAAGTAGCGAACACGTCACGTGGCGCCGCGTTCAGTGCTCGCGGAGGCCACACTCAGCCGGGTGGAGAGTGCTGCCCGGAATGGCCACGGAGGGTGGCTGCGTGAGGTGGATACACGCGGCGCCCGACGCGTCGGCCGTCAGGGCGACCTTCGTGACGTGGTGTCCCCGCCTCGGGAACAGCCGGCCCAGCGCCAGCCGTGCCACGCGTGGCCAGTCGGCCGTCGCCCCGCCCGCCCGAGGTGTACCGGAGCGACAGCGCGGCACGCGGACCCGGAGTGCCCCGGGCGCGCTGCGGCACACGACGGGTGACGGCAGGACGACGTGTTCTCCGTCGATGCCGACCGGGAGGGTGTCCGTGTCGGTTTCGACGACGACCACCCCGGCGTTCAGCCGGATGAGTTGCCCGGAGCGCGGACCGCGCACGATGCGCGCCGCCTGAGCGGTGTTGCCGACCCGCACGCACACCACACCGAGGAGCCCCGAGTCCAGCCGCTCCCTGCGCCCCGGCCGGGCCGCGTCGACGGCACGTCCGTAGGGATTGTTGCTGACGAGCAGCGCCTGAAGTCCGTCGACCTGCGTCCGGTCGGCCCGCGTCCGCAGCCTGGGCGCGTCCTCGCCGGTGAGGAGGCCGGGGAGGGTTCGCAGGGTCGTGCGGGCTTTGGCGTCCCGGTACGCGGGGTCGGTGACGACGGACGCGTAGGTGCCGAACGAGGCGTTGTTGACGAAGACGCGGTCCGCGGCGTACCCGAGGTCGACGCGGAGTTCGACGCCGTGGGTCAGGGCTTCCAGGGCGGCCGCCGGATCGGCACGGTCGAGGCCGAGATCGAGGGCGAAGTGATTGCGGGTACCGGCGGGGATCACCACGAAGGGAAGGTCGTGGCGCGCCGCGACCTCGGCCACCAGCGCCTGGGTGCCGTCGCCGCCCGCGACCGCGAGCAGGTCCGCTCCCTCGGCGACGGCCTGCCGGGCCAGTCCGGTGACGTCCTGGTGCCGGCCCGCGTCGAGCAGGGCCACCCGGCAGCCCGCGGCCCGGGCCTTGTCCACCAGGTGGAACCGGTCCACCTTGCCGCCTCCCGAGCTCGGATTCATGAGGACCCAGGGGGCGTGGGGCGCCTCGGCGACAGCCTGTTCGGAGGCGTGACCACCAGGTGCCACGGCCGTACGTGCCGCCGTCAGGGCCAGCAGCCACAGGCCCAGGGACAGCAAGGCCGGCCCCAGCATGCCGGACGAGGCATACAGGGCGAGGACAGCGACCGGCGCGCCCACCGACAGAGCCGCCCCGAGGGAGCGGAGCGCACCGGTGTGTGCCAGGGTCCACCACACACCGACGGCGGCGAGCGCCAGTCCGGCGATGCCGGCCAGCGCCCACAGCACACTCCGCAGACCGGCGGCGACGAGCGGCACCAGGATGCTGCCCACCAGGGCGAGCACGGCTAGGCGAGCCCGTCCGGCTTTGCCCTCGCGTACCGCCGCGGCCCCTGCCTCACCCGATCCGCTCGCGTTCCCGCCGCCGTGCGGTCCCACCTGTCGTCCCTTCTCCTGCGCTCACACCCTGTGCGACGGGCGCTCCTCGGACACTGGACGCTCCTCGGACAGGTCGAAGAGGTTGTCGCGCTGGACCACACACACGGCCCAGATGATGAAGCCCGAGATCGTGATCATCACCACGGACCAGACGGGGTAGTACGGCAGGGAGAGGAAGTTGGCGATGATGACGAGTCCGGCGATGGCCACGCCGGCGACGCGCGCCCACCCCGAGACCTTGAGCAGCCCGATGCTGACGATCACGGCGAGCGCGCCCAGAACGAGGTGGATCCAGCCCCAGCCGGTCAGGTCCCACTCGAACACGTAATTGCGCGTCGTGAGGAAGATGTCGTCCTCGGCGATGGCCATGATGCCCCGGAAGATGTCGAGCAGGCCGACGAGGAAGAGCATCACGGCCGCGAAGGCCGTCAGGCCGGTTGCCCATTCCTGCTTCGCCGTGTGTTCCGGCCGGGTGTGTGTCGCGGACATCTTGCGCCTCGATTCGTGATGTGCGGATGCTCAGTGACCGGGGGTGCGGGCGGTGGAGCCGGCGTGCTCCGCCGGGCCGTGGCCGGTCAGAACCAGTTCCTTGGCCCTGCGGAACTCCTCGTCCGTGATGTCGCCGCGGGCGCGGATCTCGGACAGCCTGGCGAGGTCGTCGACGCTGCTGGGTTGGCCCGCGCCGCTTGCGGCCTCCCTGACGCGGGCGTCGAAGGCTTCCTGCTGTGCTCGGGCCTGCGCTATTTCCCGGCGGCCCATGTTCTTGCCGCGGGCGATCACGTAGACGAAGACGCCCAGGAAGGGCAGCAGGATGGTGAACGCCAGCCAGCCGGCTTTCACCCACCCGCTCATCTCGTCGTCGCGGAAGATGTCGAAGACGACGCGGAAGAGCAGGACGAACCACATGATCCACAGGAAGAACAGGAGCATGCTCCAGAAGACGCTCAGCAAGGGGTAGTCGTACGCCAGGTACGTCTGCGCGCTCATGTCTCTTCTCCGTCCCGGGCGCTCGCCCAGCTGCCGTTGCGTGCTTCTTCAGCGTGGGCATGTCCGGGCACGGGTGCCTCACCCGACGCGGGTGAGACTGCGCACGGCGCGGCACCCGGTGGATGCGCTCCTGCGGCGGGATCAGGGTTCGGCCCGCGTACGGCGTGGGACGGCGGCTGTCCGGTACCAGTCGGAGGAGGCGACGTACTGGCCGAGGGCGAGGCCCGAGACGGCCACCAGGGGGTCTGGTGTGTCTGCCGAGCCCGCCGAAGCGGCGGGTGCGGTGTCAGTCCGTCTCCGCGGGGGCCCGCGGCCCCGGGGGACGCGTCTTTCGGAGGGCGGCCCGCCACGCGAGGGCGACCGCCGCCTCGCCCAGACCGAGCAGGACGAGCCACAGGCCGAGCAGCCGGGTCAGCGCGCGGGCCGACTCGGCCGGCAGCGCGAGCACCACGATCCCCGCGACGATGCCGAGCACCGCGGCGCCCAGGACGACGCCACGGTGCGGCAGGTCCGCGGCGGCAAGGGCCGTGTAGAGGGTGAGGATGCCGGACACCAGCCAGACGACCCCGACGATCAGTGAGAGCGCGGCGATCGTCTGCAGCGGGTTCCGCAGGCACAGCACCCCGGCGAGGACGTACAGCACGGACAGGAGCAGCCCCGGGAGCCGTTCGTGCCCTGCCCGCGCGAAGACGTCCACGAACCGGAACGCCCCGGTCACGAGCAGGTGCAGGCCGATGAGGACCGCCAGGATGTGCAGGGTCACCTCCGGCCAGACCAGTACCAGGACGCCCAGCACCAGCGTCGCGACGGCCGATCCCAGGAGCCAGGTCCATGACCGGCCGAGGCGCGCCAGTGCCTGCGCGGGGTCGTCCGGCGCACCGGGGGCCGCCCCGTCGGGCTCGTGTTCCTGTCCGGTGCGTGATGCCGGACCACGCGGCGTGGTCATGGCTCCTCCTCGCGTGATCGGGCGGTCGCTTCCGGAGCGCCGACGGGGGCCGTGTGTGAGGGGGCGGTGTGTGAGGACCTGACCGCTCCAGGGTCACGCCTGTCACCCGTGCCGGGGTCACCCACCACGGGTGATCTGGCGCCGCCGTCGTGGCGGTGAGGTGCGAATCTCGCGGCGCCCGGCCCATCGGCCTTCCGGCCCATCGGCCTTCCGGCCGGGCGGAACGACGAGACGCGAGATGAGCGATCGCGCACAGCCCGGCCCGGACCGCCCCCGGTCCGGACCGGAAGCGCACTCGCGTCGGCCGTTCCCCCCCGGGCCGGTGGGCGGCGGTCGTCACCGTCGCCGGCAGGCGGAGCGGCGCTGACGCTCCCGCCCATCACCACGCGAGGCCGCCGACACCGCACACCGCCCGGTCCCGTCACTCCGGAAGCTGCCGCATCTCCACGACACGCAGGCCCAGTGACTGGCAGCGTGCCAGCAGCCCGTACAGGTGTGCTTCGTCCACGACGGGGCCGAACAGTACGGTCTGGCCGGACATCACCACGTGGCCCAGCTCCGGAAAGGCTTTGGCCAGCGTTTCCGACAGGTGTCCCTCGACTCGGATCTCGTAGCGCACGGGCTGTCCTCCCACGGGCTGCCTGGGAACAGGCGGACGGCACCTTTCCCTGCGATCGTGTGCCACCGTGCTCCTTCGGGCCTCACCCGGTACAGGTGACCCGTGGCCCGGCGGCGGACCCCACGGATCGACGCGTTCTCAGTGCGTGAGAACGATTTTGAAAGAGATGATCAGCAGGCCGAGCAGCAGGTTGACCGATGCGGTGGCGGCCACAAGCCGTCTCGAAGCACCGGCACGGCGTGCCGCGGCCACGGACCAGCCCACCTGCCCGGCCACGGCGACCGAGAGAGCCAGCCAGAGGGCACCTCGCACGTCCAGGCCCAGCAGCGGACTGACGGCCACCGCGGCGGCCGGCGGGACCGCGGCATTGACGATCGGCCACTCGTCATGACACACGTCAAGCACGACCCGGCGGTCCGGAGACTGTTGCGCCAGCCGCGCCCCGAACAGCTGGGCATGCACGTGCGCGATCCAGAACACCACGCCGGTGAGCAACAGCAGCAGCACCAGCTCCGTGCGGGGGAACGAGCCCAGCTCGCCGGCGCCGATGACCACGGAGGCGGCGAGCATGGATCCGTAGACGCCGCCCGTGTAGTCCGCGCGGGCCCGGCGCTCGGTACGGCGCTCCCCGCGGGCCATGGCCGGGCCCGTCCTGGTCCTGGTCCTGGTCTTGGACACGGTGACTCCCTCCGGACTCAGCGCGTCGGTCCGGTCACTCCGGCCGGAGCGCCGGCTGCCGGGGACGGCTGTCCCGGGCGGTCGGCAGGTGTGGTGTGACGAGGAAACTGGCGAGAGCGATACCGCCGGTGGCCAGGACCGCCGCCTTCAGGCCGTCCAGCTGCGCGGAGGCGTAGAAGTCCGCGACGGCGTCGACCTCGGAAGGCGGCAACCCGGCCCGCTCGGCCGCCGAGCGCACCTGACCGGTGGCGACGAAGGTGATCCCGGCCTCGAGAGCGACACCGATCTCCTCACGGGGTCTGTTCGGACAGCCGCGGGTTGTCCGCCACCTGCGAGGTGAAGGCGTGGGCCAGCGCACCGACGCCGTACCGAGGACGATCAGAGCCCGCCAGTGCTTCACGGTGTCCACCTCGCAGAGTCGTCCGCCGCAGTACGCCGGCGGAGTCGGCCGGGCAGTGGCCGGCACAGGCCCCACCGCTCCTGCCCATCGCATCCGAAGTTCGCGCCTCTCGCCTCACCCGCCGCGGGGGAGGGGCAGCACCCCTGTGACGTGCGGCCGGTGGGGAGGGAGGCCGTCGGGCCCTGTCACTGATGCGCGTTCACAGCAGCCGGAGGTCGCGCGCGCGGCGCACCGCGTCGCCGCGCCGGTTCACCGCCAGCTTCCGGTAGACGCTCTTGAGGTGGGTCTTCACCGTGTTCACCGACACGTAGAGATCGGCGGCGACCTCCTCCGTCGACATCATCCGGGCCAGCCGCTCCAGGACATCGCGCTCGCGTCCGCTCAGCTCCACCGCGACGAGCGGCGAGGCCGGCGACTCCGGCGGCGGCTGCTCACCCCGTCGTGGCGAGCCGGGCGTGAGCCAGCCCGCGGCCAACTCGTGGAGCGGAGGCGTGGCCAAAAGCGGCCGGATCCACGCTCCCGCATCGAGGAACGGACGCCGCAGCCGCTCCCGCCGAGCGTCGAGGAGCGCATGCGCCACGAGCCTGCGGGCGGTGGCGGTGTCTCCCGCCTCCTCCGCGACCTGAGCCCTCACCAGCGCTGCCCTCACGGTCACCGCCGGCCCGGCCCCGCTCCCGGTGCGGATGCTGTCGAGCAGGTCGATGGCTGCCCAGGTACGGCCCGCGGCGACCTGGATCGCCGCGGCCTCCACGGCACAGGTCGGCTGGTCGCCGGACACGCCCCGGAGCATCTCGGCGGCTTCGTCCGGCCGTCCTTCGGCCAGGTGTGCGGCGGAGGCGACGAGCGCTTCACGGCCTGCCGCCCAGGGTGAGGCCACGGCGGCGGCGACGGCCGGGTCCGCCGCCTCGACGGCGGCTCGTACCTTGCCCCTGACCAACAGCAGGCGAGCTGTGGCGAGGGCTCGTCCCGCCGCCATCACCGGATCGCGCGTCCCCGAGGGGAGCTGGGCCGTCTCGTCGAGGAGGGCCTGGGCCCGGCCCAGTTCATGGCGGTCGACAGCCACGGCGGCCAGGACCAGCTTTCCGATGCCGGAGCCGGACGGCTGGGGAAGGCCGACCCGCTCCGCCTCGGACACCGCCGCCAGGGCCTTGCGCTCCGCCCGGCCGGGCCAGCCGTTCAGATAGTCGAGCAGGGCCAGGTGCTCCATCGCATCCTCCCGGGGCAGCACGGTGGAGGCCCCGCCGGGAGCGCCGGCCGCCGTGGTCAGGGCGGCGCGCGCGTCCTCGAAGTGCCCGGCCCACAGACGCGCCGATCCCAGATGGGTCAGCAGCAGAGCGGTGAGTTCGGGATGCTTGTCCAGGAGGTGCGCCGGGACTTCCCGCCGAAGTTCATCGGCCGCTTCGACGGCCTTCTCGGCCTGTGAAGGACATCCGGTCAGCCGGGCGGCCAGTGCCTCGAGCAGCGCACAACTCAGCTGGACGGCCGCCGGCTCGGGCGCCGCTTCGGGTGCCTCGTCGGCCAGACGCTCCTCGGCGTGGCGCAGGCGGGTCATTCCGCGGTCGAGGTCGTACCGGGACAGGTCGCGGGCCGCGCGCACGAGGTCCGTCGCCGGACTCCTGGCCTCGGGCCCCATGGTGGAGAACAACTCGGTCAGGTCACCCGAGCGCAGGCCGGTGAAGAGCTGTCCGATCGCCAAGTCGTCCACGAGGGCGCCGGCGGCGAAATCCCAGTCGCCCGCGGCGGCGCCGTGGGCGAGTGTCTCCGGCAGGAATCCGGAACGACGCAGCCACCGCGCCGCCCGCCGGTGGAGTTCCGGCTCCAGGCCGGGCAGGCGCTCGCGCAGATGGGCCCGGAGTATCTCTCCGAACAGCGGGTGGAGTTGATACCACGAGTGCCCGAGGTGCTCGACGAACGCGTTGTCGCGGTGCAGCCCGGCGAGAATGGGCTCGGCATCGGTCCGGAGGGTCAGCGCGTCGGCCAGACCGGGAGAGAAGCGCTCCAGGACGCTGACGCGCAGCAGGAGGTCCTGTGCCTTCTCCCGCTGTCCCTTGAGGACCTCGGCCAGCAGGAAGTCCGCGACCGAACTGCGGTCCGCCTCGAACTCCTTCAGGTAGAGCTCCGGGTCGGCGCTCTCCAGAGCGGCCAAGGCGGACAGGCGCAAGCCGGCGGCCCAGCCCCGGGTGCGGTCCACCAGGGCGCCTGCGGCGTGGATGGGAAGGCTCAGACCGTGCAGCTCAAGGAGTGCGACCGCCTCTTCCGGCGTAAAGGCCAGCTCGGCGGCGCGGATCTCCGTCAGCTCGCCGGCCGCCCGGTAACGGTGCAACGGAAGAAGTGGTTCGGTGCGGGTGACGATGACCAGGCGCAGCCCCCGCCCGGCATGGCGCAGGACGAAGTCCAGCTGCTCCGCGACCTCCGGAGCGGTCACTCGGTCGTACTCGTCGAGCACGAGGACCACGGGCCGGTCGCGATCGTTCAGCTCGGCGGCGAGCGCCGCCAGCAGCTTGTGGTCCACCCCGGTCGCGTCCGCAGGGGCGCCGACCACGTCGGACGCCGACGCACCGCAGGCGCGCAGGGCCTGAAGAACGTACGCCCAGAACACCCCGGGACGCCGGTCACCCACTTCGACGGTGAGCCAGGCGACCGGCGGTTGCAGTCCTTCGGCCCAGTCGGCGGCCAGTAGGGTCTTGCCGGCCCCGGCCGCCCCGTTGAGTAGTGTCAACGGCGTGCCGAGAGCCTGGTCGAGGTGCCGGAGGAGCCGCTGCCGCCGCAGGAACGTGGCGGGGCTCGCGGGGACGGCGAACCGGGTGCGCAGAAACGGGTCTCCCAGGGGGTCGGCGCACGGAACGGACGGAACGACCGGAATCGGAGGGGTCGGTCCTCGGGCGTTCTCATAGGTCTCGGCCACAGCGCTCACCACCCCTGTCCGCCAGGGTCACGTCACGGGCGGCGTTCCCTTCTCCCAGCATCCCAGTCTCCCCGCCACGGCGCGCGGCGCATCGGGCCACTGGCCCGTTCACCAGCTCTTATGCTCCTGCCGCCGAGGCCCACATCGGTCTTCGTCGTCCACCCCGAACCGCGGCGATCCGGGGGTGTTCGCTGTCGTTGATCTCCGGCGTGGATGTCGGCCTGCCCCTCGACGCCTGTGGTCGCCCGAACTCGTTCGGGTGCGCACCTCATGCGGGTTCTGGCCTGAATACCCAGGCTTGACCTCGCGATGTGTCTCATCGTGAGAATGCGTCTCCTCGCGAAGGTGGAAGAACATGCCGACGTACGTCGCCTTGCTGAACTGGACCGATCAAGGGGTCCGCAACTACAAGGACACCGCGAAGCGCGCCGAGACCTTCGGCTCAGCGGCACAGAAGCTCGGGGCGAAGCTCCTGAGCATCTATTGGACCGTCGGTCCCTACGACCTCGTGGCCGTCGTCGAGGCGCCCGACGACGAAACGGCCACCGCAGCACTCCTGCAGCTCGGCGGGGTGGGCAACATCCGTTCCACGACGCTGCGGGCCTTCGGCCGTGAGGAGATGGAGCGCATCATCGCCAGGGCGGCCGGCTGACGCTACTTGGATGCGGGCGTTCGTCGGCGCCGGCACGCAGTCGGACACTCGCCCCGGTCGCGAGGCGAGGACGGTACGCCGTATCGGGGACTCGCTCAGGACTTGCGCCGGCTCCGGGCTTCCGCCTCGGCCATTGATTCGGCTTCGGCCTCGGCCAACGCGATGGTGATGCCGAGTGCCTCGGTGAGGTCGCCGCCAGTCGGGCGCTGCCGCGGCAGTGGCGGTCGCCTGGCCGGGCCGCCGGTCCATCCGTGTCATGGCGCTGACGCCAGGCGGCTGTGTGGGCCCTGGCGGTGTCGGTGCCGGGGTCCTGATGTCGTACGGGCGAATCCTGCCGGGCTCCTGACGCCCGCGTCGGATTCAGCCGTGACACAGCCGGTGATTCAACCGGTGATTCAACCGGTGTGGACCCGGGGACGGCGGGGCCGGTCCGGTTCCGCCTCGCGCAGGACCTCGCGGGTGACCGGGGCGACCTCGCCCTGGCCGAAGAGGAAGAAGCGCAGGAAGTTGGCGAAGGGGTTGCCCTCGGTCCATTCGAAGTAGATGTGCGGGGTGCGGCCGGTGGTGTCGCGGACGTGGAGGAGCAGCGCGGCGAGGGCGTTGGGGACGGAGGCGGACTCCAGAGTCAGGACGCGGTAGCGGTTGTGGAGGACCTCGCCGCGTACGGTCAGGCTCGCCTCGAACTCGGAGGGGTCCGTCACCGTCACCTCGACGAAGACGAAGTCCTCCTGCTCCGGCATGTCGTTGTCGGTCCGGATCTGCTCGATCTTGTCGCGGTACTCGGCCTTGTCGCGGGCGTCGGGCTCGTTGGCGATGAACCGGATCTTGCGGCTGGCCATGTCCCGGATGAATCGTTCCGCCATGTCGTCGAGCGTCACGCTCGTCACGCGGAGCTCGAAGGCGCGGGCCAGCCGTGAGAGCAGGGAGACCAGGATGATGCCCGCGATGAAACAGGCGCCGATCTTCACGCCGTCGGGGCGCTCGATGACGTTCGCGACGGTGACGTAGAGGAACACCGCCGAGATGACGGCGAAGCCGATCGTCCAGTTGCGCTGGCCGGCCTTGCGGGCGGCGATGGTCACGGCGATCGCCGCCGAGCTGATGAGCACCAGCACGCCGGTGGCGTACGCGCCGCCCTGCGCGTCGACGTCGGCGTCGAAGACCCACGTGACGAGGAAGCCGATGAGGGTGAAGACGATGACCATCGGGCGGACGGCCCGTGCCCAGTGCGGGGCCATGCCGTAGCGGGGCAGGTAGCGCGGCATCAGGTTCAGCAGGCCGGCCATCGCGGAGGCGCCCGCGAACCACAGGATGGCGATGGTCGAGACGTCGTAGACCGTGCCGAAGGCGCCGCCCAGGTATTCGTGGGCCAGGTAGGCGAGAGCGCGTCCGTTGGCCTTGCCGCCCGACTCGAACTCCTTCTCCGGGATGAGGAGGGTGGTGATGAAGCTGGTGGCTATCAGGAAGACGCTCATGATGAGGGCGGCGGACGTCAGCAGTTTCTTGGTGTCGCGGATACGGCCCCGGGGGTGCTCCTCCGTGTCGCCTTCGTCGCCCTTCACGTGCGGCATGACGGCGACTCCGGTCTCGAAGCCGGACAGGCCGAGCGCGAGCTTGGGGAAGACCAGCAGCGCCACGCCGACCATGACGAAGACGTTGCCGTGTTCGGCGGTCAGCGCGCTGGACCAGTCGGTGATCACGTGGCCGGCGGTGGCGACGTGCCACACGCCGACGACGACGACCACGACGTTCAGCGCGAGGTACAAGCCCACCAGGACGACCGCGACGCCGATGGCCTCCAGGAAGCCCTTGAGGAACACCGCACCGAGCAGGGCGACCAGGATCAGGGTGATCAGCACCTGCTTGTCGTGCAGGGTGCTTTCCAGGTGCGGATTCTCGACCAGGTGGGTCGAGGCGTCCGCCGCGGAGAGGGTGATGGTGATCAGGAAGTCGGTGGCGGCGAAGCCCAGCAGGGTCAGGACGAACAGCTTGCCCTTCCAGAAGGACAGCAGCCGCTCCAGCATCGCGATCGAGCCCTCGCCGTGCGGGCTCTCCTCGGCCACCCGCCGGTAGACCGGCAGGGCGCCGGCCAGGGTGACGATGACGAGCACGATGGTCGCGATCGGCGACAGCAGACCGGCTGCCAGGGCAGCGATGCCCGGCTGGTAGCCGAGAGTGGAGAAGTAGTCCACGCCGGTCAGACACATCACGCGCCACCAGCGCTGGCCCTTGTGCGGGGGCTCCGGCTGGGCGTGCGGTCCGGTGTGGCCACCGCCCTTGCCCATGTCGGACAGACCCTCCAGCATCCACGTCCGCAGACGGCTCGGCGGCGGGTGTTCGGTGGTGGCCATCGGCGTGCTCTCCTGATGTGCGGCTCGGCGTCGGGTTCCGGCCATCGCGCAGACGGCGGCATCAGCGTAGGCAGAGCGTGCCGAAAGGGCTGAGGGATGGATCACAGGTTCGCGTCAAGCTTGCGTTAAGACCGGCTGGGAGCAGCCGTGGCAAGTCAAGGAGTGGCTCTTTCGGCTGCGCGTGCGACGGCTGGGCTCTACGGCTGCCTCCAGTGCCTCGGGGACGGCTGCCCAGGTCGCGCCGACTGTGGCTTCCGGCTGCTGTGAACTCCCGCGCGACTGTGGCTTCCGGCTGCTGTGAACTCCCGCGCTGCCACGGCGGGCCCGCCGGCCGGTTCGGAGCAGGGGGCGTAAGAGTCCCGTCAAAGGTCTGGGGCTCGCCGTAAGAGAGGCGTCAACGACCGCGGAATCCGGCCAGACGGGCGGTTTCCTCTAGTCGTCCGTTCCACCCGAACCTCACTCCAGGAGTTCGCGATGGCCGATCTGGCCTTCGTCGTCACCACAGTCGCGGTGTTCGCGCTGGTGGCCCTCGTCGCCAAGGGGGTGACGAAGCTGTGACCGTCGAATACGTCGTCGGCCTGATCGTGGCCGTCGCCCTGCTGGGCTATCTCGTCTTCGCCCTGATCTTCCCGGAGAGGTTCTGACGATGACATCAGCTGCTACCGCAGCGGGGGTCATGGGTCCCGTACTCGCCGGCGTGCTCCAGCTGCTCGCCCTCATAGCGGCGCTGGCGCTCGCCTACGTCCCTCTCGGCAACTACATGGCCAAGGTCTACTCCTCCGACAAGCACTGGCGTGTCGAGAAGTGGATCTACAAGGGCATCGGTGCCGACCCGAACACCGAGATGCACTGGCCGGCGTACCTGCGGGGCGTTCTCGCCTTCTCGGCGGTCGGCGTCCTCTTCCTCTACCTCCTCCAGCGGCTCCAGGGCGTGCTGCCCGGCTCGCTCGGCTTCAAGGCGATCGACCCGGACCAGGCGTTCAACACCGCCACGTCCTTCGTCACGAACACCAACTGGCAGTCGTACTACGGCGAACAGGCCATGGGTCACGTCGTGCAGACCGCCGGTCTGGCCGTGCAGAACTTCGTGTCGGCCGCGGTCGGCATCGCCGTGGCGGTGGCGCTGGTGCGCGGGTTCGCCCGGTCCCGCACCGGCGAGCTCGGCAACTTCTGGTCGGACCTGGTGCGCGGTGTCGTACGCATCCTGCTGCCGCTGTCCGTCGTCGCCGCGATCGTCCTGGTCGCCTGCGGGGCGATCCAGAACTTCTCCGGCATCCATGAGGTCGGCCAGTTCATGGGCGGCAGCCAGCAGTGGAACGGCGGTGCGGTCGCCTCGCAGGAGGCCATCAAGGAGGTCGGTACCAACGGCGGCGGCTACTTCAACGCCAACTCCGCCCACCCCTTCGAGAACCCGACCCCGTTCACGAACCTCTTCGAGATCTTCCTGCTGCTGGTCATCCCGTTCGCGCTGACCCGCACCTTCGGCATCATGGTCGGCTCCCTCAGGCAGGGCTACGCGATCCTCGCCACCATGGGCACCATCTGGGTCGGCTTCATCGCGCTGATGATGTGGACCGAGTTCGCGCACCACGGCCCGGCGCTCCAGATCGCCGGGGGCGCGATGGAGGGCAAGGAGGCCCGCATCGGAGTCGGCGCCTCGTCGATCTTCGCGGTGTCGACCACGCTCACCTCGACCGGCGCCGTGGACTCCTTCCACTCGTCCTTCACCGGTCTGGGCGGCGGCATCACCATGCTGGGCATGCAGCTCGGCGAGATCGCGCCCGGCGGTACCGGTTCCGGCCTGTACGGCATGCTGGTCATGGCGATCATCGCGGTGTTCATCGCCGGTCTGATGGTCGGCCGCACGCCCGAGTACCTGGGCAAGAAGATCGGCACCCGCGAGATCAAGTTCGCGGCCTGCTACATCCTCATCACCCCGGCGCTGGTGCTCATCCTCACCGCCGCGGCGATGGCCCTGCCCACCCCGGGCAACTCGATGACGAACTCCGGCGCGCACGGCTTCTCCGAGATCCTGTACGCCTACAGCTCGGCCGCCAACAACAACGGCTCGGCCTTCGCCGGTCTGAACGCGGACACGCAGTGGTTCAACAGCACGCTGGGGCTGGCCATGGTGCTGGGCCGCTTCCTGCCGATGGTGTTCGTGCTGGCGCTGGCGGGTTCGCTCGCCGAGCAGAAGCCGGTGCCGGCCACCGCGGGCACGCTCCGCACCGAGAAGCCGCTGTTCACCGGCCTGCTGGTGGGCGCGATCCTGATCATCACCGGTCTGACCTACTTCCCGGCGCTCGCGCTGGGCCCGCTCGCCGAGGGGCTGGCGTCATGACGACCGACACGCAGAAGCAAGAGGACTCGATGTCCACAGCGACCCCGACCCGCGCACCCCACCAGGACCTCCCGACCGGTCACAGGGAGAGCCGTGTCGGCGCGGGCCTCTTCGACCCCAAGCAGCTGGTGAAGTCGCTGCCGGACGCCTTCCGCAAGCTCGACCCCAGGGTGATGGTCAAGTCGCCCGTGATGTTCGTGGTGTGGATCGGCTCGGTACTGACCACCGTCTTCTCCTTCAAGGACCCGGGCGACTGGTTCGGCTGGACCATCAGCGCCTGGCTGTGGCTCACCGTGGTCTTCGCCAACCTTGCGGAGGCGGTCGCCGAGGGCCGTGGCAAGGCCCAGGCCGACACCCTGCGCAAGGCCAAGACCGACACGGTCGCACGTCGGCTCGCCGAGGGCTCCGAGGAGCAGGTGCCCGGCACCGAGTTGCGGATCGGTGACCTGGTCGTCTGCGAGGCCGGCGAGATCATCCCCGGCGACGGTGACGTCGTCGAGGGTGTGGCCTCCGTCGACGAGTCGGCGATCACCGGCGAGTCGGCGCCCGTCATCCGGGAGTCCGGCGGCGACCGGTCCGCGGTGACCGGTGGCACGAAGGTCCTCTCCGACCGCATCGTCATCAAGATCACGACGAAGCCGGGCGAGACCTTCATCGACCGGATGATCAACCTCGTCGAGGGCGCGGCCCGGCAGAAGACGCCGAACGAGATCGCGCTGAACATCCTGCTCGCCTCGCTGACGATCGTGTTCCTGCTGGCCGTGGCGACCCTGCCCCCGTTCGCGGACTATGCGGGCACCCACCTCACGATGGTCGTGCTGGTCGCGCTGCTGGTCTGCCTGATCCCGACGACGATCGGCGCGCTCCTCTCCGCCATCGGCATCGCGGGGATGGACCGGCTGGTGCAGCGCAACGTGCTCGCCATGTCCGGCCGGGCGGTCGAAGCGGCCGGTGACGTGTCGACGCTGCTGCTTGACAAGACCGGCACCATCACCCTGGGCAACCGGCAGGCGTCCGAGTTCGTGCCGGTCAGCGGGACGACAAGGGCCGATCTCGCCGACGCCGCCCAGCTGTCGTCGCTGGCCGACGAGACGCCCGAGGGCCGCTCCGTCGTCGTACTGGCGAAGGAGGAGTACGGCCTGCGCGAGCGCCACCAGGGCGAGTTGGCCGGCGCCGAGTGGATCGCCTTCACCGCGCAGACCCGGATGTCGGGTGTGGACGTCGACGGCAGGAAGATCCGCAAGGGCGCGGCCGGTTCGGTGGTCGCCTGGGTCCGGGAGCAGGGCGGCGAGGTGTCCGAGGACGCCGGCGCGCTCACCGACCGGATCGCCGAGGCGGGCGGCACGCCGCTGCTCGTCGCGGTCGAGGACGCCCACGGCGCACGCGTCCTGGGCGTCATCCACCTCAAGGACGTCGTCAAGGACGGCATGCGCGAGCGGTTCGGCGAACTGCGCCGGATGGGCATCAAGACCGTCATGATCACCGGCGACAACCCGCTGACGGCGAAGGCGATCGCCGAGGAGGCCGGTGTCGACGACTTCCTCGCGGAGGCCACCCCCGAGGACAAGATGGCGCTCATCAAGCGGGAGCAGGCGGGCGGCAAGCTCGTCGCCATGACCGGCGACGGGACGAACGACGCGCCCGCGCTCGCCCAGGCGGACGTCGGCGTGGCGATGAACACGGGTACGTCCGCCGCGAAGGAGGCCGGCAACATGGTCGACCTCGACTCCAACCCGACCAAGCTCATCGAGATCGTCGAGATCGGCAAGCAACTCCTCATCACCCGGGGCGCGTTGACGACGTTCTCCATAGCCAACGACGTCGCCAAGTACTTCGCGATCATCCCGGCGCTGTTCGCGGCCGTCTACCCGGGCCTGGACAAGCTCAACATCATGGGCCTGTCCTCGCCGGACTCCGCGATCCTCTCCGCCGTCATCTTCAACGCGCTGATCATCATCGCGCTGGTCCCGCTCTCCCTGAAGGGCGTGCGGTACCGGCCGGTCAGCGCCGACAGGTTGCTCCGGCGCAACCTCACGATCTACGGCATCGGCGGCCTGATCGCACCCTTCGTCGGCATCAAGATCATCGACCTGCTCATCTCCCTCATTCCCGGGATCGGCTGATGGCCATGAACAACTCCCTGACCAACACCGCCCGGTTGCTCTGGGCCGGCCTGCGCGCTCTCCTGGTCCTGACCCTGGTGACCGGCGTCATCTACCCGCTGGTGGTGACCGGTATCGCCCAGGGGCTGTTCAGCGACCAGGCGAACGGCTCCGAGATCACGTCGGACGGCAAGGTCGTCGGCTCGTCCCTGATCGGGCAGTCGTACGACCTGCCGCTGAAGAAGGGCCAGGAGACCCCGGAGCCCGACCTGCAGTGGTTCCAGGGCCGCCCGCAGAACGGACTCGGCACCAACAGCGTCAACACCCGGTACAAGTTGATCCTGTCCGGCGCGACCAACCGGTCCGCCGACAACAAGGACCTGATCCACTGGGTGACCGCCGCCAAGGCCGCCGTGGTCAAGGACAACTCGGTGAACGGCTACACGGTGAAGCCGTCCGAGGTGCCCGCCGACGCGGTGACGTCCTCCGGCTCGGGCCTCGACCCGGACATCTCCCCGCAGTACGCGGACATCCAGGTCCACCGCGTCGCCGAGCGCAACGGCCTGTCCGTCGCCCGGGTCCGGAAACTGGTCGACGAGCACACCCAGAGCCGCACCCTCGGCTTCATCGGCGAGCCCCGGGTGAACGTCCTCGAACTCAACATCGCGCTCAAGGAACTCACGGCGAAGAGCTGATGGCGTTACGCGACCCACAGGGGAGTTGGCGGTCCGGGAGAAACGGGTTCCGCCAATTCCCGCCGCCATGAGGCCGGTTGTACGGCCTCCGGCACTCATAACCCGACGTACGACAGGAAAGGCGCACGCCCATGACACGGGTGCTGGTGGTGGAGGACGACCCGCAGCTCGTACGGGCCCTCGTCATCAATCTCCAGGCGCGCCGGTACGGGGTCGACGCGGCCCCCGACGGCACGACCGCGCTCCGGCTCGCGGCCGCCCGACAGCCCGACGTGGTGATGCTCGACCTCGGGCTGCCCGACATGGACGGCGTCGACGTCATCAAGGGCCTGCGCGGCTGGACCCGCGTACCCATCCTGGTGCTGTCCGCCCGGCAGGCGTCCGACGAGAAGGTCGCCGCCCTCGACGCGGGCGCCGACGACTACATCACCAAGCCGTTCAGCATGGACGAACTCCTCGCCCGGCTGCGGGCCGCCGTCCGCCGCACCGAGGAGGTCCCACTCGAGCCCGGGACGACGCTCGTCGAGACGGCCGACTTCACCATCGACCTGCTGGCCAAGAGGGCCGTACGGGGCGGTCGCGACGTAAGGCTCACCCCGACGGAGTGGCACCTCCTGGAGATCCTGGTCACCAGCCCGGGGCGGCTGATCACACAGAAGCACCTGCTCCAGGAGGTGTGGGGCGTCTCCCAGCGCAACAAGACCAACTATCTGCGCGTCTACATGGCCCAGCTGCGGCGCAAACTGGAATCAGACCCCGCCCACCCCCGCTATCTCATCACCGAGCCCGGCATGGGCTACCGCTTCGAAGGATGAACATGGCACGCGGCAAGCTCCGGATCTACCTCGGCGCGGCACCGGGCGTCGGCAAGACCTACGCCATGCTGTCCGAGGCGCACCGCCGTGTGGAGCGGGGCACCGACTGCGTGGTCGCCTTCGTGGAGCACCACCACCGGCCGCGCACCGAGGTGATGCTGCACGGCCTGGAGCAGACCCCGCGCAGGGAACTGGCCTACCGCAACAGCACCTTCACGGAGATGGACGTGGACGCGGTCCTCGCGCGCCACCCCGAGGTGGCGCTGGTGGACGAACTCGCCCACACCAACATCCCCGGCTCCCGCAACGAGAAGCGCTGGCAGGACGTGGAGGAACTGCTCGCCGCCGGGATCGACGTCGTCTCCACGGTGAACATCCAGCACCTGGAGTCGCTCGGTGACGTCGTGGAGTCGATCACGGGAGTACGGCAACGGGAGACCGTACCGGACGAGGTCGTCCGCCGGGCCGACCAGATCGAGCTGGTCGACATGTCCCCGCAGGCGCTGCGACGCAGGATGGCGCACGGCAACATCTACAAGCCGGACAAGGTCGACGCGGCCCTCTCCAACTACTTCCGGCCCGGGAACCTGACCGCCCTGCGGGAGCTGGCGCTGCTGTGGGTGGCCGACCGGGTCGACGCCTATCTGACCGAATACCGCAGCGAGCACCGGGTCTCCACGATCTGGGGCTCACGCGAGCGGATCGTCGTCGGACTGACCGGCGGCCCCGAGGGCCGGACGCTCATCCGCCGCGCGACCCGGCTCGCGGAGAAGGGAGCGGGCGGCGAGGTGCTGGCCGTCTACATCTCCCGCAGCGACGGCCTGACCGCGGCCTCCCCGAAGGAACTGGCCGTCCAGCGCACCCTCGTCGAGGACCTCGGCGGCACCTTCCACCACGTCGTCGGCGACGACATCCCGTCCGCGCTCCTCGACTTCTCGCGCGGGGTCAACGCCACCCAGATCGTGCTGGGCGTCTCCCGTCGCAAGGGCTGGCAGTACGCCTTCGGCCCGGGCGTCGGCGCCACGGTCGCCCGCGACTCCGGGCCCGATCTCGACGTGCACCTCATCACCCACGACGAGGCCGGCAAAGGGCGGGGACTACCGGTCGCCCGCAGCGCACGCCTCGGCAGGGCCCGCCTGATCTGGGGCTGGCTCGCCGGCCTGGGCGGCCCGGTCCTGCTGACCTGGCTGCTGCGCAGCGTGTCCCCGGACGTCGGGCTCGCCAACGACATGCTGCTGTTCCTGGCCATGACGGTGGCGGCGGCCCTGCTGGGCGGACTTCTCCCCGCCCTGGCTTCGGCGGCGGCCGGCTCCCTCTTGCTGAACTGGTACTTCACCCCGCCCGTCCACACCCTGACCATCGCCGACCCGAAGAACATCGTCGCCATCGCGATCTTCGTCGGGGTCGCCGTGTCCGTGGCTTCCGTCGTCGACCTCGCCGCCCGCCGCACCCACCAGGCGGCGCGACTGCGGGCCGAGTCCGAGATCCTCTCCTTCCTGGCCGGCAACGTCCTGCGCGGCGAGACCAGCCTGGAGGCGCTGCTCGACCGGGTCCGCGAGACCTTCGGCATGGAGTCGGTGGCGCTGCTGGAGCGCGAGAGCGACGTCGCGCCGTGGACCTGCGCCGGCAGCGTGGGCCCGCGGCCCTGCGCCGTCCCCGACGACGCGGACGTCGACGTACCGGTCGGCGACCACATGGCGCTGGCCCTGACGGGACGCGTGCTGCCGGCCGAGGACCGGCGGGTGCTCGCGGCCTTCGCCGCGCAGGCCGTCGTCGTCCTGGACCGTAGGAGGCTGCAGGAGGAGGCGGACCGGGCGCGGGCGCTGGCCGAGGGCAACCGCATCCGCACCGCACTGCTGGCCGCCGTCAGCCATGACCTGCGTACCCCGCTCGCCGGGATCAAGGCGGCGGTGACATCCC